>JBBQVZ010000029.1:0-28777 GCA_038211015.1 Actinomycetota bacterium
GGGATGATGAACGCGGCGCTGAACACCGGACCCATGAACCCGACCGATTGGGCGACGACGTCCACCAGGCCGAGCTTCTTGCCCCCCAGTCGTTCGTAGCCCACTTCGCTCTGTTGATCTGCCACCTTGGAGCCCCCTCTCTCCGGCGCGCGAGCGCCCATCTATCCGGTCCAGCCGTCGGCCGGACGTTCGAACCACACGTGCACCTGCCCCGTCCCCACCGAGGCCTCGTATTCGCTGAACAGCTCACCCGGCGCCTGGCACCGCGCGCCCCCGATGGCGCCCGCCATGATCAGGTAGTGCCCGAAGTGCCCCTCGGGCGCGGCTCGCCGGTACTCGGGCATCCAATCGATGACGCCCATGTGATCGCCCGCCTGCAGCATCCGGATCACATGTTGGTCCGCCTCGTACGACTCGAGGTGCAAGATGTTGTCGGGCACCTTGGAGCTCTCGTGGTTCCGCAGCTCGCGGAGCGGGAAGAACCGGTGGGTCATCCCGCCCGAGGCCAGGATCACCACGCGCCGGTCGGTGTCGGCGACCGCTTTGCCGAGCAACTCACCGAGGAGCAGGAAGTCCTCGGTCTGGCCGCACTGGTTGATCGAGACGCTTGCCCAACGCTCGCCCTTCCCCAGGTGGCTCCAGATGTTGATCGTGCCGTAGAACACCGGCAGGTACGGGTCCTCGCTCGCCAATACCCAAGTGTCGTCCCGACCTTCTGCTTGTCTCTGCAGGGCGAGCGCCAGCTCCGGGTCCCCGGGCATGTCGTACGGGATCTGCCGCATCCCCCGCGGCAACTCGTGGCTCGTGAACTTCCCCTCCCGTCGCGCTGCCGCGGTGATGATGTGCTCGAACGTGGATTCCCAGTGCGTGTCCAAGATCACGATGGTGTCGGGCCGGAGTCGGTCAAGGACCTCGCTCCGCAGCCGGGCCAGGCCGGGGACGAGCGTGATCTCCTTCCCCTCGTTGATCTCCAGGCGCACCTCTTCGGGCAGCATGATGGTCGGAACGTGTGCCACGATGCCGGCGCCGACGATCTCACCCACGTCGATCAGCTCCCTTCATTCCACGGTGCGGTGCAAACGTTCTTGACGTCCGCATGGAAGTCGAAACTCCAGATGCCCCCCTCGCGACCCATCCCCGAGTTGCGAGAGCCGCCGAACGGAGCGTTCAGGTCGCGAACGAAGAAACAGTTCACCCAGACGGTGCCCGCGACCAGCTGCGCGCTCACGCGCTCCGCGCGCTGGGGGTCCCCCGTGTACAGGATGGCCGCCAACCCGTAGTCGGTGTCGTTCGCGAGCGCTACCGCTTCGTCCTCGTCGACGAACGGCTGCACGGTGAGCACCGGCCCGAACACCTCCTCCCGGAGGATCTCGGACCCCGCCGGTGCGTCGACGAACAACGTCGGGCGGTAGTACAGACCGCCCAGGTCGTCGTTCGGTCCACCGCCGAGCACCGGTTTCGCGCCGTCATCGATCGCCCGTCGAACGAAGCCATCCACGCGCTCGAAATGCTCGCGCGAGATCTGCGGCCCGATGTCGGTCGTGTCTTCGCGGGGGTCTCCCTGTCTGATCGCCGACGCGGCCTCGATGAACCGGTCCAAGAACTCGTCGTAGATCTCGCGCTGGACCAGGAATCTCGTGCCGGCCAGGCACACCTGCCCCGCGTTGTCGAACTGGCCCACCGCCTGCTTCACGAGCGCATCCATGTCCGCGTCCGCGAACCCGACGAATGGCGACTTCCCGCCGAGCTCGAGCGAGAGCGGCGTGAGGTTGGCGCCGGCCGACGCCGCGACGAGCTTGCCTGTAGGGACGGAGCCGGTGAACGCGATCCGATCGACGCCGGGGTTCGCGACGAGCGCCGCGCCGGCCTCCTCACCGATCCCCTGCACCACGTTGAATGCGCCGTCCGGCAACCCCGCATCGTGCGAGATGTCGGCGAGCATCGACGCCGTTAGCGGGGCCCACTCCGGCGGCTTCAGCACGACGGTGTTCCCGGCCGCGAGGGCGGGCGCGATCCGCCACGTCGCGAGCATCAGCGGGGCGTTCCACGGAGTGATCACGACCGCGACGCCCGACGGGTCCCACGAGACGTGCTCGGCGAACCCATTGAAGTCCACGTCGGGCTCCACGAGCTCCAACAAGCGGTCGGCGAAGAACCGGAAGTTCCGCGCGACACGCGGCATCACCGAGTTCCGCATGGACCGCAGGAGGGACCCGTTGTCGCGTGTCTCGACGGCGGCGAGATCGGGAACGCGCGCCTCGACCCCGTCGGCGATGGCGTGCAGCACGCCGGCTCGGTCCATCGGCGACATGCCGCCCCACACGGCGAACGCTCCGCGGGCGGCGACGACAGCGGCGGCGGCCTCGTTGGCACCGCCGCGCGCGACCTCGGCGATCGGCGCCTCGTCGATCGGCGAGACGTCGGTGAACGTGGTGGTCGACGCCACGCGATTCCCACCGATCCAGTGGTCGGTCGAAACCTCGACGCCCTCGATCGTGGCCGTTCCGCCCGTGCTCATCCCTCCCCCGAGGACTCGCGTGCGCCGACAGGTCGTTCGGTAGCGAACGGTATGGGGACGCGCCTCGGCGTGTCAAGACGAGGCGCGGATGGATAGGGCTTCGTTTGACCGCGGAACTGAGTCACTACGTCGATGAGACATCTCGTCCCCGAGGTGTGCTGACGAGGAACCTACTCGAACGGGACTATGGGGATGGGGACGGAATGGCCTCAGTACCCAACCCGGCCACAGCCTCAGCGACTTGCTCTTCGAAATCGAGGAACGGAACCTTCTCGAGGTCAGCGACCCAAGCTGTCTCGCCGTTGGACGAAACGACCTTGCCATCTAGGTCTAAGAAACGTCCCGAGCTGCTCGCCAAGACGAACAAGGGTTGGCCGGAAGGGCTGTCTACCTTCAAGTGCAGGAAGAACACCCCTCGATCGCCGACCGCGGACAATGGCTCATAGAGAAGGCCATCCTCTTCCAAGTTGACTACGTCAGCTGGCGGCTCGCCGGAGAACAACCGATCAATCTTGATCCCCACCTGAGCGAATTGCAGCTCCTCGCCGGGCGGCCCTACAGCTCGACCCTTGGTCACTTCGACGACGGTGCCTTCGATGATGAGATCTGAGGACGCAACCATCTCCGATAGATCCGTAAAATGTGAGACTTCCTGCGGTACTGCTGTCGGCATCAGGCTGTTGTTTCGAGTTCGCAAACCTACCCAGACTCCAACTAACGTGGCAGCGAAGACCAACACCGCGATCTGTAGGGATGCTCGACGGACCAACCGACTCGTCTCCTCATTCACACGATGCTATTGATGTGGTTGATGTCGTGCTGGTTCAACGCCGTGCCGAGAAGATTCGAGTCCACCATGCAAGAGGGGGCGCTTGGATTCCAAGTCGGATTGTGTCTCAATCCCGCGGTGTGCCCAGGTTCCTGGCATGCAGTGTGAAGCTTTTCACTGCTTGTCAACGCGTAGAAGGAGTTATACTGGACGTCGTAATGGTTGCAGATGTTGCCGCTAGCACTCGCGCAGCTAGCTTGTCCGAGCCACATTGTGTCACCAAAGTTGCCCAACAGCTCCGCCACTTGAGCGGGTCGATACGACCGTCGTGTTCATCTGGGAAGCGGCATCCTCGTTCACGCGGGCGTTCGAGACTGGTGTGAGCCAACTGGGTGTGCTCTGGAGCGTCGCGTTGTACCAAAAGCGTTCAAAGTTGCCAGGAGGGCAAACCAAGCCCCGGCGGTGCAATCCTGGTTCGCTAACGCTGTCGAACTCAAATAGCCGACCAAGAAGGGGACGACGAGCGTCGCAATGGCCAATGATCGCGTCCTCATACTCACGTAACGCATGACTTGACGCTATACGACGTGATGTGGGAAGGCAACGGAACAGTCGGACGGTATCGGCTCGATTGAGCAGCGGCCGGTTCACGAGGATGAACGGCTGTCGGATCAAGCCATTGGTCCCGCGAGACGCGCTAGGACGAACCCGAGAACGACTGTGCGAGGTCCTTCTCCGCGCGTTCGCGGAGGGCGACGTAGATCCGTTGGCGCTCCAGGGTCTGGTCGAGCATCAACCCGGCCTGCGGGATGGGATGCGTCTGGAAGAACGCCTCGACGGAGGCTTGCTGCTCGGGCAGCGACAGGAACCGCGTCCCTGACGCGAGGGAGATGATGTTGGAGTCTGCGAACCGAGCCAGCTCCTCGTCCCAGTTGTCGGCGATGAAGTGCCAGGCCCGGTCGCCGAGGTCGCGGTTGGTCGTGGCCGTCGCCAGCAGGAACGGCCCGTCCTGCGGACGCACGTCGTCGGTGAGCGTCGAGGCCAGCAAGCTGTCGAACAGCTCGGGATCGCGGAAGCGCGCCAGCGCGTACAGGTACCGCAACTGTTCCTGCGGGGTGACGCCGTCGTGCACCATCTGCCAGTAGCGGGCGAAGTCGCCGGCGTCGCCGTTCGTCGCGACCACCTGTACCGCGGCGGAAGCGAGATGGGCGTCGACGTCCCCGCCTGCCCTGGCCTCGCCCTCGAGCTCTCGCATCTGCGCCTTGGCCTCCGGATCGTCACCGAGCACGGCCAGCGCCTGCGCCAGCGTGCCCCGGAGCGCACGAACGAGGTCCGCGTCGTCGGACGAGGCCTCCCATCCCAGACGCTCGATCGCCGGACGCAGGAGGTCGCGGATGTAGTCCCGGAACCGGTCGCGCGGCTCGCCCTCGAGGAAGCGGTCGCACCAGCTGAGCCCGGTGAGGATCAGCTGCCACACCGGGAGCTCCGTCTCGTCCTTGAACCCTTCCACGAACCGGCAGAACGACGAAGCGGTCGTCGAGCCGTCGACGACCGCCGCCCACGCGTTGTCCACGAGCGTGTAGCGCTCTAGTGGACTGAGGGCCCGCACGGCGGAGCCCGCAAGTCGCCCGGCGAGCACCTCGTCGTACCACACCCGGACGAAGCTGATGCCGCCGGCGTTCGCCACCACCACAGCGTCGGGCGAGAGCATCGGGAGGCTCGCGCCGTCGGCTTCGACCAGGATCGCGTCGGTGCGCTCGCCTCCATCGGGGGCCGCCTGACGAACCAACAGCGGAACGGCCCACTTGGTGTCGTCGTCGGGACGCGATGGCGAGTACCGGCGCTGGGAGAACCGCAGGGTCCCGTCGTCGGCGATCGTGACCGAGATCAGCGGATAGCCGCCCTGCCATATCCAGGTGTCCATGATCCGGCGCACCGGCTCGCCGGACTCCTCCTCGAGCGCGTCCCATAGGTCGTGCGTCTCGGTGTTGCCGTACGCGTGCTCGCGCAGGTAGCGCCGGATGCCGTCGCGGAACCGGTCGGGGCCAAGGTATTGCTCGAGCATCCGCAGGATCGCGCCGCCCTTCAGGTACGTGAGCGTGTCGAACATGCCGTTCGCGTCGTCGGGCGAGTGCACCGGGTACTCGATCGAGCGGGTCGAGACGAGCGCGTCCACCTCGAGCGCCGCGCTCCGTGAGCGCGCGAACTGGTTCCAGACCTCCCAATCCGGGCGGTACGCGTCGATAGCGAGCAACGCCATGAACGTCGCGAACGCCTCGTTCAGCCACAGACCGTTCCACCATCGCATCGTGACCAGGTCGCCGAACCACATGTGCGCGAGCTCGTGGGCGACGGTCTCGGCCACGTCGAGCTGCTCTCCATGTGTGGAGGTGGCGCGGTCGACGAGCAGCGCCGCTTCCCGATAGGTGATGCAGCCCAGGTTCTCCATGGCCCCCTGCGCGAAATCGGGCAGCGCGATGTGGTCGACCTTCTTGTCCGCGTACGGGATGCCGTAGTAGTCCGCGAACCACATGAGCGAGTGCGCGCCGACCTCCAACGCGAAGGTCGCGAGCGGACGCTTGCCCGGCACGTGGGCGACCCGCGTGGGAACGCCGCCGGCATCGACGGCCTCCGTCAGCTCGAGGTGACCGACCACGAACGCGACGAGGTACGTGGACATCGGCATGGTGTCCGCGAACACGACCCGCACGCGGCCGTCATCCAGCGTGGTCCGCTCGATCTCCGGACCGTTGGAGAGCGCCGTGAGGTCGGCGGCGACGATCAACGTCACTCCGAAGGCCGCCTTCAGGTCGGGCTCGTCCCATGAAGGGAACGCTCGGCGCGCGTCGGTCGCCTCGAAGTGCGTCGTAGCGATCACCTCGGTTCCGCCTTCGGGGCCCTCATAGGTCGACCGGTAGAAACCGACAAGCTTGTCGTTCAACTCCCCACGGAAATCGAGGTGCAAGATCCACTCGCCGGCCTCAGCGCCGCTGATCAGGTCCAGGTGTGCGCGCTCGGTCTCCGGGTCGAGCCGGATCTCGGCGATCTCGATCCGACGGCCGTCCGCCGCATGGAGGGATCCACTCGTGATCTCCAGATCGACCGCGTTAAGGAGGATCTCGGTGACCGGGTCGATGACGGTGACGGTGACGTCCTCGCTCCCCGTGAACGACCCCGCCGCCAGGTCCGGCTCCAGCACCAGCTCGTAGCGGCTGGGGACCACGGTTCGAGGCAAGCGGTAGCGAGCTTCGGTGTCCTCGGTCGTCATCACGGTCTCCCCCGCCCCCGCACCGGGGCACGGCGAGGAATCCTACTCCAGGCGCCGACATGCGACCTGACGCTCGTCGGTCCCATCGGTTAAGCGATCCCGCTCAGTCGACGTGGGTGAGCCAGTCGGCGTACTTCTCGGTCTCGCCCTTCGTGGCGGCGAAGAACGCGCCCTGGAGCTCTTTCGTGATCGGCCCTCTGTGTCCCTCGCCCACGGCGCGATCGTCCACCTCGCGGATCGGCGTGATCTCGGCGGCCGTCCCGGAGAAGAAGCACTCGTCCGCGTTGTAGAGGTCGCTGCGAACCAGGTTCTCCTCGCGGACCTCGTAGCCCAGATCTCGCCCGATCTGGATGACGCTCCCGCGCGTGATGCCGTCCAGGCAGCCCGCCTGCGTCGGCGGGGTGGTGAGGACCCCACCACGGACGATGAAGACGTTCTCGCCCGAACCGTCGGTGATGAAGCCCTGCTCGTTCAGCATGATGGCCTCGTCGTAGCCGGCCTTCAGCGACTCCACCTTGGCGAGCACGCTGTTGATGTACTGGCCCGTCGCCTTCGCGGCAGAGGGCAGCGAGTTCTGGCCGTTCCGGCGCCAGCTGCTGATCTTGATCCGTACGCCCTGCTCCAACGCGTCCTCTCCCAGATACGCGCCCCACGGCCACACGGCGATGATCATGTTCACCGGGGCGTTCAGCGGGTTCACGCCCATCTCGCCGTAGCCGCGGATCACGAGCGGTCGGACGTAGCACGACCGCAGGCCGTTCGCGCGGATCACGTCCTTCATACCCTCGCCGACCGCCTCGACCGAGAAGGGGATGTCCAGGTGGTAGAGCTTCGCGGAGCGGTAGAGACGGCGCAGGTGCTCGTCCATGTGCCATACCGCGGGACCACGCGCGGTCTCGTAGGCGCGGATGCCCTCGAATACACCGGTGCCGTAGTGCAGCGCGTGGGAGAGCACGTGGATCTTGGCATCGGCCCAGTCCACGAGCTCACCGTCCATCCAGATCTTCTCGACCTGCGTGATCGGCACCGTGGACCCTCCTCTGGTCGGTCGGGCGCGGGATGGCGCCCGGAGATGTGCAGGACAGGATATCGGCAAGCGGGCCTGCGTGGCTGGAGCTCAGACGGGAACGTCGTACGCGCGCCAGACCATCGGGAATCGGGGTTCGAGGACGTTGTCCAGGCTCCCGAAGCGCTCTTCAGCCCACGCACGGGTCGAGTCGATGGCGGCGGTCAGTCGATCCGCCGGAACGTTCCATGTCCAGGAGAAGGATGCCCGCCCCTCCGCCTCCTGGAAGAAGCGCTCAGGGGTGGAGTCACTCCTCTCCCACACGGGTGGCAGGTCACGGAACCGGGCGCCGAGTCCTTCGAGCGCTCCATCCAGCAACGCGTGATCCTTCGCCGTCAGACCCAAGCGGCGCGAGCTCGATCCGGCCGCGGCCTCGAGCCGGTCGTGCAGTTCCTGCCACGGACCGCCGTCGGTGCCGATGTTCAGGAGCAGCACGCCTCCGGGTCGAACGACACGGACGAGATCGGCGACGGCCTCCTGCCACCGCGGGATCAGATGCAGCACACGGCGGGCGATCGCTCCCCCGAAGACCGCGTCGCGGAACGGCAACCGCGTCGCGTCGCCCCGGAGGATCGGGAACGCCGGCCGGCCACCAGATTTTTCCGCCAGCTTCTGCAACATCGCCGTTGAGAGGTCGAGACCGACCATCCGGACGCCCGAGTCGTGGAGTGGAAGTGCGATGAGACCTGTTCCGACGCCGATCTCGAGACATGGTTGGCGCGTGCGGAGCTCTGCCTCCAAGAGATCCATGGTCGAGCGGCTCGCCTCGGGGGTCAGGCGTCGCGTTTCGTCGTAGCGCTCTGCCGCCGGGTCGAAGGAGATCGAATCGCTCATCGGTCCGCCGGGAGGTCGTAGGCGCGCCAGTGCGTCTGGTACTCGTCGTGCGGAAGCGCCTCCAACGAACCGTAGCGTTCCTCGGCCCACCGGCGCACGTCGACGGCGGTGCGCGCCAAGAGCGTCGGGTCCTCGATCTTCCAGGTCCATGAGTACGCGTTCTTCGCGATGCCGTCGATGAACGTGTCCAGACCCTCGCGTCCGATCTCGGGGATCGGGGGAAGCGCGCGAGGAACGAGCCCGAGCGCGATCGCCGCCGCGTCCAACTCCTCGTAGCCGTCCCAGGTGAGCCCGGGTGGTTCGATCGAGACGCCGGTGAGCTCTGCGAATCGCTCCTGGACCTCGGATCGCGGCCCGCCGTAGCCACCGAGCGAGGCCACGAGGACGCCCCCGGGCTGCACCACGCGAACCATCTCGGCGAGCGCATCCCGCCACGGCGAGATCAGGTGGAGCACCCAGCGCAGATAGGCGCCCCCGAACGCACGATCGCGCAATGGCATCCTTGTCGCGTCGCCCTGCACGAGCGCGAACGGCAAACGTCCGCCCGCCTTCTCCACGAGCTTGTCCATCATCGGCCGCGCCAGATCCAGGCCGGCGACCGCGACGCCCGCCTCGTGCAGCGGGAGCGCGAGCTGACCTGTCCCCACGCCGACCTCGAGCACGCTCCCGCGACCCGCTAGCTCGCCGGCGAGCAACTCGATGGTTTGGCGCATGCTGTCGGCGCTGATCCCGCGCGTCTGGTCGTAGTACTCCGCCGCTCTGTCGAAGGCGACCGACTCTCCCATCGGTGGGGGAGTCTATGTCTGGCGGCGACCGGCGCGCTCCGGCAGGTCGAACGCCCACCATTCGGCCGCGAACTGCGGCTCCACGGGGCGCGCCAGGTTCCCGAACCGCCTGACGAGCCACGCGCGCAGCTCACTCGCGGCCAGCCGGCGCCGCTCTTCGTTCGCGGACCAGGTCCAGCTGAAGTGGCCGTCCTCGATGCCGGTGAGGAACCGCTCGACCGTCAGGGTGCGCCTGCCTCGCACGACGGGAAGACGGCGAGCCTTCGCCCCCAGCTTCGTCATCGCGCGACGGAGCGATCCCGGGTCGTCAGGCCGAAGACCCACCGCGAGCGGGAGCCCGCCGGCCTCGATGAGGAACCGTCGTTGGATCTCCTGATAGAGACCGGTGTAATCCGTGATGCTGACGACGAAGGTTCCGCCGGGGCGGACCGTGCGCACCGCCTCCGATAGCACCTGTCGCCAGCCCGGGACGAGATGCAAGACGTGGCGGATGAACGCGCCGTCGAACGCATCGTCGCGGAACGGAAGCTGCGTCGCGTCCGCGACCGCGAGACCTATCCGGGTGCCCGGCTGCGCCTTCGCCGCCGCGCGCCGAAGCATCGGCACCGAGAGATCGACGCCCTCGACGGAAAGTCCGCGCTCGACCAGCGGTATCGCGAGCAAGCCGGTGCCCACACCGACCTCGAGCACGCGCGACGAGCCGCCCAGCTCCCGTTCGAGCAGATCGATGGTGACGGCGAGTGCGTCCGGCGGCAGCGCCTTCGTCTCGTCGTAGCACTCCGCGGCGTCATCATCGAAGGCGACCGATGAGCGCGGATCGGCATCCAGCTCGGACCGCAGATCTCTCATCGCGCAACTGTAGCGGCCGGAGCCGGGCCGTGACCGGCTACCCCTTCGGGGTGTCCTTGTTCGGATCCACGAACGGCAACGTCGAGACGACGGCGGTCCGCACGCCCCGGGAGTCGGCCAGCTCGAGCGCCGTGCCATCGGCCATGTGCGACGCAGGCACCCACGCGAACCCGACGTTGCGCTCCAACCGTGGCGACCATGCCCCGGCGGTCACACGACCGATCCGTTCACGGCCGGGCACGTGGACGGGCCAGACGTCGTTCAACGCTCCCTCGTCCGTCATCGGGTCACCGCCGATGTCGATCCCGACCAGCTTGCGGTCGACGCCGGTCTCCGCCACGCGCGCGAGCGCCGCCTTCCCCATGAAGTCCTGTGCCTGATCCAGCTCGACGAACTTCTCCAGCCCGCTCACGTGGAACGGCGTGTCCTCGACACGCATGTCGCTCCCGTAGTTGAAGATGCCCGCCTCGATCCGTCGGGCCTCCGACGGGGCGATCGCGCGGATGCCGAACGGCTCTCCGGCCTGCCGCACCCGCTCCCACAGGTCGTCGCCGCGAGATGTGTCACGTAGGTAGATCTCGTAGCCGACCTCGCCGGTCCAGCCCGTCTTCGACACGACCACCGGGATGCCGTCGACCTCTGCCTCCGCGCACCAGTAGTAGCGCAGGTCGCGGACGGCGTCGCCGAACAGCGCGCCGATCACGTCCTTCGACCGCGGACCCTGCACCTGCATCGGCGCGACGTCGGCCTCTCGGACCGTGACGTCCATGCCACGGCCGGCCGCGACGCCGGCCACGTAGAGCAGCGCGTCGCTGTCGGCGAGCGCCAACCAGAAGTGGTTCTCACCCAAGCGCAGCAGCACCGGGTCGTTCACGATGCCACCGTCGGCGGCCGTGAGCAGCACGTACTTGCATTGCCACACATCGCACGTCGTCAGGTCGCGGCACGTGATCAGGTTCGTGAGCTCGAACGCGTCGGGACCTGTGATCTCCACACAGCGCTCCACGCTGACGTCCCACATCGTCACGTCGTTCAACAGCGCCCAATACTCCGTGACCGGATCGTCGTAGAGCGTCGGGAGCAGCATGTGGTTGTACAGACCCCAGCTCTTGCAGCCCGCGCGCTTCGTCGCCTCGAAGTACGGCGACTTCCGGTACCACGGTTGGATATAGAACGTGAACGTCTCTGATGCCATCGGTCCTCCTGGCGACGATCGGTCGCTGCAAACTGTCGGTGCACCGAAGCCCTCGCGCTACGCGTCGACGCGGTAGAAGCGGAGGAAGTCATGTTCGATCGGCAGCACCGAGACCCGCCCGAACCCCGCCTCCTTCGCGTAGCGTTCGAACGTGGACCTCCGCATGACGGTGCCGGTGCCGGCGGCCGTGTGGTCGTCCATCCCGGCCGGCAGGCAGCAGAGGACGCTGTACGTGTAGAAGAACCGCTCGATCTCGCCGGCCGGGGCGGTGAACGCGTCCTCGGTACGTTCGTCGGCGACGAGCAGTGAGCCGTCGGGCTTCAGCATCTTCCGGATGGCTCCGAGCACCGCCACCGGCTGGGCCAGGTCGTGGATGGCTTCGACAACGAGCGCCAGGTCGTAGCGACCTTCGTTCGCCGGATCGGCGGCGTCGCGAGCCTCGAACCGCACGCGGTCCGCTACTCCCGCCTGCTCGGCGTTCTGATTGGCCAGCTCGATCGAGAGCGTGTCCAGATCGAACCCGTCCACGGTGATGCCCGGGTACGCCCGGGCGAGTGAGATCGCCGCCCAACCGACGCCGCACGCCACGTCCGCGACGCGGGCCCCAGGCGCAGCCGACAGCCGTTCGTGGATGTCCGGGATCGATGGGAGGTACTCGGTGCCCAAGGACCCGACCAACCACGGTCGGTTGAAGTCGCCCTGAGCCTCTGTCATCTCGCGGCCGTAGCGGTCCCAAGGGATGCCGTCCCCGCTGCGGAACGCGTCGACGATGCTCGGCATCGCCATCGCGACGGCCGCGAACGACTTGCAGACCGGCGCCATGGAATACGGACTCTCGGGATCGAGGAGCGCTTCGGCGTGTCCCGCCGGAAGCGCGTACCGGCGTTCGTGCTCGGCCGCCGCCACGTCGTCCACGGTGAGGATCCCGGCGGCCGCTTGCTGCTCGAGCCACTCCCGCGTGTACCGCTCGGACACGCCGGTCCCGTCCGAGAGATCCCGCGCGGTGAGTGCGCCCGCCCCGTGGATCGCCCGATAGAGCCCCAACGCGTCGCCCAGGTAGACGGTCAAGACCTCGCCCATCCCCAAGCTCGCCGCGAACAACCGCTCGACGAGTGCATCTCGCTGCGCGTCAGACATCAAGGCCCCCTCCGTCTCGTGTACCGGATCGGCGTGGAGCCTATCCCGTGCCTTAGTTCTGCGTCGGGTCGATCGGCATGAGCCGCAGGAGGTCGAACGACGAGCCCTTGCGCTTGAGCACGTCCTCCCAGAGGCGAGAAGGGTCTTCGGAGAACACATCGCTTGAACGCGCCGGTTCCACGACCCACGAGTCTTCCTCCAGCTCGGCCTCCAGTTGACCCGGTCCCCACCCGGCGTAGCCGGCGAACACCCGCGCACGCCGGACCACGTCCTCTATCCCTGGCTCGGTCTCGGACGGGAGGAACCCGATGGAGTCGAATGCCAGGAAGTCCGCGATAGACGGGTCCACGAAGTCGGCGACGACGACCGCGGCGTCGGGTTGCACCGGGCCACCGAGGTAGACCGGGTCGTCCGCGGGCACCAGGGATCCGAGCGGCGGGACGGCCTCGGCGACGGTCGTCTCGGACGCGCGGTTCAAGATGACGCCGACGGCGCCATCTTCGTCGTGGTGACCGACCAGCAGTACCGTTCGGCGGAAGTTCGGGTCCCAGAGGTTCGGACCGGCGATCAGCAGGTGCCCCGTGAGCGTCTCCACGCAGCTCAGCCTAGCCCTTGGGAACGTCCTTCTTCGGGTCGAGGAACGGCAGCGGGACAACCGTGGCCGTCATCGGATCAACGGGAGATTCGATCTGAAGGGCCGTTCCTTCGGCGGCGAGCTCGATCGGCACCCAGGCGTATCCCATGTTCAGGTCCAGGCGCGGCGAGTAGGACGCCGACGTCAGCCTGCCGACCTCGCAGCCTTCGCGCGTGACCGGCCAGAAGTCCTCGAGCCACATCGGCAGCGGCGGCCCGTCGATCTTCACGCCGACCAGCTTCCTCCCCACACCCTCGGCGGCGACCCGCTCGAGGGCGGCGCGCGACACGAACCCGTTGTCGTTGTCCAGCTCGACCAGTCGCTCCAACCCGGTCACCTCGAACGGGTTGTTCGTGATGTCCATGTCGTTGCCGTAGTTGAAGATGCCGGCCTCCATGCGGCGTTGATCGCTCGGCGCGATCGGCCGGATGTCGAACTCCCGCCCGGCCTCCATCACCTTGTCCCACAGGTCCAGACCGCGAGAGCCGTCGCGGAGGTAGATCTCGTAACCGACCTCGCCCGTCCATCCGGTGCGCGAGACAACGACCGGGATGCCGTCGACGTCGGTCTCCGTGCACCAGTAGTACTTGAGGTTCATGACGTCCTCGCCGAAAAGCGCCTTGATCACGTCCTTCGAGCGCGGCCCCTGCACCTGGAGAGGCGAGACGTCGGGCTCGCGGATCGTGACGTCCAACCCAGCGAACGCCTGCACGCCCATGGCGTACAGCAACGCGTCGGAGTCCGCGAGCGAGAGCCAGAACCGATCCTCGGCGAGCTTCAACAGGATCGGATCGTTCACGATGCCGCCGTCCGGCGCGCAGATCAGCACATACTTGCACTGGCCGACCTGCGTCTTCGAAAGATCGCGCGGCGTCAGCAGCTGCGTGAACCGGGCGGCGTCGGGACCGATGATCTCGACCTGGCGCTCGACCGCGACGTCCCAGAGCGTCACGTGATTCAGGAGGTGCCAGTACTCCTTGAGGTCGTCGTCGTAGAGCGTCGGGATCAACATGTGGTTGTAGAGGTCCCAGCTGGTGCAGCCGGCCTCCACGGTCCGCTGGTAGTACGGCGACTTGCGGTACCACGTGGCCATGTAGAACGGGAACGTCGTGTGCTGGTCGGTCATCAAGGATGCCCTTTCGCTCGGGAACGCTTGCCCCGCTTTCGATCTCGCTTGATCTCGCGGACGCAGTTGTACGCGGGGATGCCGGTGACGCCTCCGCCGGCGTGGGTGGCACTGGAGCACTGATAGAGGCCGCGGATCGGGGTTCGGTAGTCGGCGTAGCCCGGTGCCGGCCGCATGTGGAAGAGCTGCTCTGCCGACAGCTCGCCGTGGAAGATGTTGCCGCCGATCAGCCCCCACTCGTGCTCCATGTCGTACGGACCGATCACCTGCCGATGCAGGACGCTGTCGGCGAACCCCGGAGCCATCTCGTCGTAGCCCGCGATCACGCGGTCGGCGTAGGTCTCCAGCTCGTCGTGGTGAGGCTCCTCGCTCCACTCGTGGGGCACCCATTGCGTGAAGAGCGAGATCACGTGCTTGCCCTCCGGCGCGAGCGTGCGATCGAGCGATGTGGGCACCACTCCGTCCGAGAACGGCAGCGTGGAAGGCATTCCCGCGCGTGCCTCCTCGAACGCCTTCTCAAGGTAGGCGACCGAATGCGCCAGCTCCACGCCGCCCGACTGGTCGGTCAGCTCCGGCTTCGACGTGAACACCGGCAGACGGTCGAGCGCGCAGTTGATCTTCACGACGCCGCTCCGGGAGCTCCAGCTCTCGATGTCGCGCACGAAGTCCGCCGGCAGCTCGCTCGGATCGAGCTGTTGCAGGAACGTGATCTTCGGATGGACCGCCGTCACGACCAGTGGCGCGAACAGCTCTTCGCCCTGCTCGAGCGTGACGCCTCGTACCGCGCCGTCCACGGTGAGGATCCGAGCCACGCGTGCGTTCGTCCTGACCTCGGCGCCGAACGACCTGGCGCTGGACTCGATCACCGCCGAGACCGCGCCCATCCCGCCTTCCGGAACCGCCCACGCTCCCAGGTTGCCGTCGCCGACGTCGCCGATCGAGTGGTGGGCCATCACGTAGCCGGTCCCCGGCTCGTACGGACCCGCCCACGTGCCGATCAGGCCGTTCAATGACATCACGGTCTTCACCTGGTCGGACTCGAAGAAGCGATCCAGGATGTCGACGATCGACATCGTCATCAGGCGCGTGACGTCGCCGACCGTCTTCACGTCGAGACCACGGAACCGCCACACGAGCCGGAGTTGATCCAGGAGGTCAGCCGGGCGTTTCGACCCGACGGTCGGCGGCGTGGTCATGAGCAACGGACCCAGCACCTCGGCCAACCCGCCGACCCAGGCGTCCCAATCCTCGATCGCGTCGGCGTCGTGCTTGGAGAACTTGGCGAACTCCTCGTAGTTCTTCGCGGAGTCGTCGTACTGCACGATGCAGCGTCCGTCGGGGAACGGCAGGAAGTAGGGCCCGGTCGGGTGCACGCGATACCCGTGTCGCTCGAGCTGCAGGTCACGAAGGATCGTGTCGGGCATCAGGCTCATCACGTAGCTGAGCGTGGTGACCTTGAACTCGGGAGCGTCCGGCCATGGGGCCATGGTGTCGGCAGCGCCGCCGGTCTTGTGTCGCGCCTCCAGGACCACGGTCCGCGCGCCGGCCTTCGCCAGATACGCCGCGGCGACCAGCCCGTTGTGGCCGCCGCCGATCACGATCGCGTCGTACTGGTTGGAAGTGGCGATGCGACTGACGCTACCCCTGAACGCTCATTCAGCGCAAGGATGCCGCTCCGCGCCATGTCCACTCGAACGGACCGGCCGGGGGGCCGGAGCTCCCTGACCGGTTGTTCAAGCGATCTCCGGCGGCGCGATGACTCCTTCGATGCTCGGCTCCGTCGCAGCGGCGTTACGCAGTCGCAGGACGGGCAGGAGCAGCACGGCAGCCACCGCCGCCGAGACGCCGCCCACCCCGTAGACACCTTTGGGCCCGAGCAGCTCCAGGACGGGCCCAGCGAACACGTAGGCGATCGCGATCCCGAGCGACAGGAGCGCGTCGAAGCCCGCCATCACCCGGCTACGGACGGCGTCGGGCGAGCGGCGCATCATGATCCCCTGTTCGGCCACGATCGAGATGCCGTCGCTCACGCCCATGATCAACAGCGCCACGAGCACGATCTCGAACGTGGGCGCGAACGCGATCCCCAAGCCGGCGACCGCGATGCCTGCCGCGCCCAGCACCAGCCAGACCGGCTCGGTCCGTTCGGTGAGCTTGCGACCGGCGAGGCTGCCCACCACGGAGCCGAGCCCCCAACACGCGATCAAGAGACCGAAGCCCGCCGATCCCGCGCTGAAATGCTCGGCGAGCGGGGCGTCTGCGACCATCCCCATCCCGGCGCCGAGCAGGAACACCGTCCAGGCGATCACCATGGTCCGGAGCGGCCGGTCGCGCCAGATGAAGCGGAGGCCGGCGGTGATCCCCTGGTGCTCCTCCTCCTCGGCGGCCGTGTGCGCCCGCGAGTAGTCGCCCTTCACGGTGACCGTGAGGATCACGGACACGACGAACGTCGCACCGTTGATCGCGAAGACCCACGGCGCCCCGAGCGCGGTCAGCAACACCCCACCGATCACGGGGCCGATCATGATGCCCGCGTTCCGCCCCAGGCCGAGCAGGCTGTTCGCCCATGCGATGTCCTCCTCGCGTTCGACGAGGTTGGGGATAGCGGCCGCGGAGGCGGACCAGAACGGGGATTCCGCCATCGCGGAAACGAACGCGAGCGCGATCAACGGCTTGGGAGCGTCGGCGAACGCCATGGCGAAGAACACCGCGGCGGCGATCGACTCCGAGATGACCATGACCTTGCGGCGATCGAAGCGGTCGCCGAAGTGGCCGGTGAGCGGCGAAAGGATCCCGACGACGCCGAACGTGAGCAGGAGCGCGACCGACTGCCACGTGGCCGAGTGCGTCTTGTTCCACACCGTGAACATCAACGCGGTGTAGGCGGCGGCGCCTCCGGTCACGGAGATCAGACGGCCGACGGCCAGTCTGCGAACGTTGGACCTTGGTGAGCGGCTCATGAAGCGACTCCTGTGGTTCGGATGCGGGCGTGAGGGGACGGATCTACCGGGAACGGGACGCCGCGGTGCGCGTCAGACCGTGCCGGGGATCTTCGGAGTCCGCATCAGCCGCTTCATGATGCGGCGAGTTTATCACGCCGTCCTACGCGGGCAGCGTGATCGCGCGCATCAGGTCGGCGTGGATCTCCGACGCGATGTCGTCGAGCACCTGCGGAGATACGGGCGCGTCGACGGTGAGGCACATGAGTGCCTCACCACGCTCGTCCTTCCGGCCGACGTCCATGGTGGCGATGTTCACCCCGTGCCCGCCGAGGATCGTCCCGACCGTGCCGATGATGCCGGGCCGGTCCGCGTACGTGAAGAAGACCATGTGCTCGGCGGGCGCCATCTCGATGTCGAAGTCGTAGACCTGCATCACTCGCTCCGCGTCCCGCTTGCCGACGAGCGTTCCCGCCACCGACACGGGACCTTCGTCGGTGTCGGCCCGCAGCGATATCAGGCTCACGTAGTCCTCCGACACGGTCGACCGCATCTCGCTGACCGTGATGCCGCGCTCGCGCGCCAGCATCGGCGCGTTCACGAATGACACCGGCTCGTGCACGACCTTGCCCAGGATGCCCTTCAGGATCGCGAGCGTCAGCACCCGCGTGTCGGCCTCGGCGATCCGACCCATGTACGAACAGACGATCGATCGCACACCGCCCTCCGCGAGTCCGGCCAGGAGCGCGCCCAGCCGCTCCGCAAGCCGCACGAACGGACGGACGATCTCTGACACGTCGGCTCCCGCCGAGACGTTGACGGCGTACGGGACGAACTCCCCGCGGAGCGCCAACCCGACCATCTCGGCGACCGTGGTGCCGGCCTTGTCCTGCGCCTCGCGGGTCGACGCGCCCAGATGTGGCGTCACCACCACGTTGTCGAACCCGAAGATCGGGCTGTCCGTGGTGGGCTCGACGGCATACACGTCCAGAGCAGCCCCTCCGAGCTGGCCGCTCTCCAATGCCTTGGCCAGCGCGTCCTCGTCCACGATGCCGCCGCGAGCCGTGTTCACCAGGCGCGCCCCCGGCTTCATCAACGACAGCTCGTGTTCGCCGATCAATCCCTCGGTCTCGGCCGTGCGCGGCAGATGGACCGTGACGAAGTCCGCCTGGACGAGCAACGCCTCGAGCGTCGGCATGACGTCCACGCCCATCTCCTTGGCGCGGTCGGACGAGACGTACGGGTCGTAAGCGATCACGCGCATCCCGAACGCCGCCGAGCGGTGCGCGACCAGTGCTCCGACGCGACCGAGCCCGATCACGCCGATGGTCTTGCCGGCGAGCTCCACGCCCTCCCAGTCCGCGCGCTCCCATCGCCCCGCGACCAACGCCGCGTTCGCCTGGGGGATGTTCCGCGCTTGAGCGAGCAACAGCGCCAGGGTGTGCTCGGCGGCGGAGATCACGTTGGACTGCGGAGCGTTCACGACCATCACACCCCGGCGCGTCGCGGCCTCCACGTCCACGTTGTCCAGCCCGATGCCGGCGCGGGCGATCACGCGGAGCCGCTCGGCTGCCTGGAGCACCTCGGCGTCCACGCGCGTCTGCGAACGCACGATCAGCGCCTCGTACGGGCCGATCTCGGCAGCCAGGTTGCCGGTCGCGAGCTCGGGACGCACGTCGACCTCGAAGTCGCGACGGAGCAGCTCGAGACCCTGATCGGAGAGCTTCTCGGTGACGAGGACGCGCACCGCTCGACTAGCCCTGCGGCTCGGAGAAGACGCCCTCGGCGGCCGCGACGGCCGCTCCGCGCTTCACCGGGTATCCCAGCCGTTCCAGCGTCATCTCGAGCGCGGCCAGACCGCGCAGGATGTCGAGCTCGCTGAAGTACCCGAAGTGCCCGATCCGGAAGACCTTGCCCTTCAACGGCCCCTGGCCGGGCGCGAGCACCACGCCGAAGTCCGAGCGGATCCGGTTCGCGATGGTGTCGGCGTCGAGACCCTCAGGCGCCCTGATCGCGGTCACGGTCCAATTGTCCGCCAGTCCCTCGCCGAACAGATCCAGCCCCAGCGCCTGCGCGCCTTCCTTTACGGCGCGCGAGAGCGACCGGTGCCGCGCCATAGCGGCTTCAACCCCGTCCTGGAAGTACAGCTCGAGCGCGGCGTGCAATCCCTGCATCACGCTGATCGCCGGCGTCCACGGGTTCTCCGGATCCGGCAATGCCGCGAACTGCCGGTAGATCGCCCAGTCGAAGTAGAACTTCGGGTTGGTGGCCGTGCCGGCGGCCTCCCATGCGCGTTCGCTGATCGCCACGAACGCGATGCCCGGCGAGGCGGACAGGGCCTTCTGCGAGCCGCCGACCGCCACGTCGACACCCCAGCCGTCGAAGTCGAACGGCACGGCCCCGAGCGAGGACACCACGTCGGCGACGACCATCGCGCCGGCGTCCTTCGCGACGCGGGCCAGCTGCTCGATCGGTTGGATCACGCCGGTCGACGTCTCGCTCTGCGTCAGGAGGACAGCTTTGACCGGGTGCTCCGCGAGGGCCGCGGCCACGTCGTCGGGACGGATCTTCGTCCCCCACTCGTAGTCGATCGTCCGGACCGTGAGCGCGTACGCCTCGGCCAACCGCCTCCACCGGTCGGCGAAGAATCCGGCGTTGGGAACGAGCACCTCGTCGCCCGGGGAGAAGCAGTTCTGGATCGCGGATTCGAGGCCGCCCGTGCCGGATGACGTCATCAACAACACGTCGGCGTCCGTGGTCCGGTAGAGCTGTTTCAGCCGATCGGTGACTTCCCGCATCAGCTTCCCGAACCCGGGACCGCGGTGATAGACGAGCGGGCTCCCCTGCGCCAGCAACACCTCGGGAGGGATGGGGGTCGGGCCGGGGGCAAGGATGATCTCGGGCCTGTTCACTGCGCTCACTCCTCGACGATCGGCCGGTCTGGCACCGGCGTGTGCGGCTCGAACGGCCAGCCTAACAGGCGGGTTCGGGCCGATCGGAACGAACGGACCGAAGCCGCGCAGGGCAAGGTTCCGCAAGTGAACGGCCTGGAACCGAGCGGGGTCCGTATCATCGGTCGGGCCGTCGGGGGGTACGCGCATCGCCGAGCGCACACCGGGGCGGCCCACCACGCCATGGCGACGCTCCGGTTCCTCCTCAAACGGTTCGTGGCCCAGCGATCGCTGGGCCTGGCCGTCGTGGTGACGCTCGCGTTCAGCGTCGGCGTCCTCGTGGCGGGCCCGATCTACGCCGACGCCGCGCGGTCGGCGATCCTCTCCTCGGCCATCCAGGGAGCCGCCGTCACCGTCGCGAACGCACGGATCCAGGCCTACGGCGGCGAGGAGTTCCCGTGGGCCGACGCCGACGCCACGATCACGGCCGCGGCCCGTCCGCTCCCCGTGGGGAGCCTCGTGCGACAGGGCCTGACCACCGTTCGGCTGAACGGGGAGGACGGCCCCTCGGTGCCATTGCTCTTCCGAGAGGGCGCCGAGGGACACCTGACGTTCAGGGGCGAGCCGCCCGGTCCCGGCGAGATCGCACTCGCCGGTAACTCGCCGCAGACCGAGGGCGTGCAGATCGGCGACCGCGTCACGCTGGTCGGGCCGGGCGGCGACGTGGCCGAGCTGACGGTGAGTGGCACGTTCCTGCCGCCGGATGAGAACGACCCGTTCTGGTTCGGATCGCGGAGCCCGTTCCCACCGCCCGACTCCTCCCAGATCCAACCGGAGCTGGTGTCACGCGACACGGCACTGTCTCTCGGTGGCACCCTCGGTCTGACCACGGAGTTCTCGTGGGACCTGTACCTCGACCTCACGGACGTGCCGTTCGCCGAGGTGCGCACGATCCCCGATCGGCTCCGGCAGATCGAGGATTCGCTGCACGGTGAGCCCGGCCTCGCCGGCGCACGCGTGCTCACCGGCCTCGACACCCTCTTCCGGCTGGTGGATCAGCGCGTCGCGAACCTGCGCATCCCGATCCTGCTCGTCGTGTTCCAGATCGGCGCCGTGACGCTCGCCGTGCTCGCGGGCGTGGGGGCGCTCACGCTCACCCGTCAGGCGTTCGAGCTCTCGGTCCTGCACAGCCGCGGCTTCTCGCGTCGCACGCTGCTGTTCGCGCAAGGGATCCAAGCGGTGCTCGCTGCCGTGGTGGCATTCCCTATCGGGCTGCTGATCGGGTTGGGCCTCGCGAGCCTCGCCGGCCGCTCGAACGGACCAACGCTCCCCGGCGTGCTGTTCCCGGTGCACCTGAACGCGTCCGCTCAGGTGCTGGGCGCCGTTACGGCGACGATCGGGGCGCTCATCCTGCTGTTGTTGTCGCTCCCCTACATCTCGCGCACCGTGCTCGAGGAGCGACGGGCGGCGTCGCGCGAGGAGCGCCCGTTGCTGTCCCGCGTGCCGGTCGAGGTGATCGTGTTGCCCGTGGGGATCTTCGCGTTCATCCAGCTCCGTAGTGGAACGAAGCCGAAGGCCGGGTCGGGCACGATCGACCCCCTCGTGCTGCTGGCGCCGACGCTCCTGCTGTTCGCGGCCTCGTTCCTGGTCCTGCGTCTGTTGCTCTTCGCGTTCCATCGGATGGACCGCCGGATCGGGCGGTCGAGGAGGGTGCCCATCTACCTGGCGGGGCGGAAGCTCAGTCGCGCCCCGGGTGCGGGTTTCGCCGCCGCATTGCTGCTGCTCCTCGCCATGGGTCTGCTCGTCGTCTCGACCTCGTACCGAGCGATCGTCCTCCGCAACCATCAGGACGCTGCGCACGCGATCGTGGGAGCCGACTGGAACGTGCAGGTCTCGCCGCCGGACGACGTCCTGCCGACGATCGACGATATGCCGCCGAACACGACCCCGGTCATCCGAACGGAGCCGGACATCGGCGAGGGCACGTACTCCTTGCCGCCCACGGCGATCGCGATCGATCCCGCCACGTACCCGGCAGGCGGGTGGTGGCGCTCGGACTTCTCGGAGACGCCGATCGACCAGATCCTCGAGGCGCTGCAGTCCTCGCCGTCCGGCTACGAGCTCCCCGCCGGCGCGTCGACGCTGAGCATCACGCTCGAGATGCCGAAGGTCGCCGAGGGGGTGGGTGTGACCGCGACCGTGATCGACGACGACGGGGTCACGCACACGCCTGAGACGCAACTCGCCGCGGCAGGCAAGGGGACGTATCGGATCCCCCTTGCCCCGGGGACGCGGCTGCTGTCGATCTCGTTCCAGGCGGACACCTTGTTGGACCTCCCGTTCCGCTTCCCGATAGGGATCGCCGACGCGGACATCGACGGCACGCCGCTGCCGCTCGACGGGTGGGTCCCGCTGACGTGGCGCGGAAGTGGGGGACGGTTCGTCTCCACGGCCGACGGCCTCCGCTTCGACGTGCAGATCGGAGCGGGGAGGGTGTTCTCCGGCCTCATCCCGAAGCCGGCTCCGATGCCGGCGCTCCTGTCGAGGACGGTGGCCTCCCAGGTCGACGACACGTTCACGGTCACGCTCGGTGGACAACAGATCGAGCTCCGTCAGGTGGCCGAGGCCACGCAGTTCCCGAGCGCCATCCCCAACTCCCCATTCATCGTGGTGCCGGCTCGTGCGCTGCTCGAACGCGAGTTGGCGGTGCCCGAACCGGGCATCACCCTCGACGAGGTCTGGGCGACGGGGTCGGCGAACCCAGAGCCTGCGCTCCGCGAGCGAGGGTTCATCGTGGGCGGCGAACTCCGGGCGGCGCCGATCGAGGCGAACCTAGCGCAGCTCCCACAGAGCCTCGCGGTCGGCATGAACTTCACCGCCGCCGCCGGCGGCGTGGGCCTGGTGATCATCGGCGTCTCGGCGAGCCTGTACTTCGCCCAGCGCCGTCGGGACTACGAGTTCGCGGCGCTCCGGGCCATGGGTGCCGAGCGGTCGCAGATCCGGCGGACGCTGGTGCTGGAGCAGGGGCTCTTGCTTGGGTTCGCGATCCTCGCGGGGCTCGGCCTGGGTTACCTGCTCCTGCGCCTGGTGATGCCGTACGTGGGCACGAGCCTCGGTGTCTCCTACCCACCGCCCCTGCTGGTGATGGACTGGACGAGCCTGGGCGTCGCGCTGGGAACGGTCGCGGTGACGACGTCTCTCGGCTTGGGCCTCGCGCTGCGAACACTGATGCGGTCGTCGGTCACTGGTGTCCTGCGAGGTGAGGCCGAGTGACGATGGTCAGCCCGGAGCGGTTCGCCGCCCCCGAAGGGCGCGACCTGTTGGCGCGCCTGCGACACGTCTTCAGGGTGTACCGGATCGGTGATACGGGCGTGGTCGCGCTGGGGGGGGTGGATCTGGACGTCCCTCGAGGAGAGTTCCTCGCCGTGGTCGGTCCGAGCGGCGCGGGCAAGTCGACGATCCTGAACCTGCTCGGTGGTCTCGACCGGGCCTCGGCCGGCGTCGTGGACGTCGACGGACAGGACCTCGGACTGTTGAACGACGACGACCTGACGAGGTTCCGCGCCGAGCGGGTGGGGTTCGTGTGGCAGGGCACCGCCCGGAACCTCGTCCCCTACCTGACGGTTCGCGAGAACGTTCGACTGCCCGGCGCCCTGCACGCCGGACTCGCGTCGACCCGGCGCCGGAGCGCCGACGAGCTGCTGAAGCTGGTGGACCTGGCCGACCGCGCGAACCATAGGGTCGGGCAACTCTCCGGAGGCGAACAGCAGCGAGCCGCGATCGCGGTCGCGCTGTCCAACACCCCGATGCTGTTGCTCGCGGACGAGCCGACGGCGGAGCTGGACTCCGTCTCGGCCGAGCGGGTGCTGGATTCGTTCCGCGCGGTGAACCGTGAGTTCGACGTGACGGTCGTGATGGTGACGCACGACCTGCTCGCCGCTCGACGCGCGGATCGGCGCATCCGCGTGCGTGACGGGCGGATCCTTCATGAGGGGCTCGTCGTGGAGCCCGTCGGGAGCGACGGCCGCGTGCATCTGCCGGACGAAGCCGTCGCGGCGCTCGGCGACGCCGAGCTCGAGGCCGAGGTGACCGTCGATGAGGTCCGCCTGCGGCGGAGAACCGAGACCGGCCATGCCTGAGCCCATGCCGCCTGAGTCCATCCTGGCCGCCGAGGGCATCGTGCGCACCTACGCCGGAGCCAACGGCGTGCTCGCCGTCCGCGGCGCCTCTTTGGCGCTGAACCCCAAGGACTTCGTGGCGTTGATGGGCCCGTCGGGCTCCGGGAAGACCACGTTGATCGGCGTGATGTCAGGTCTGGACCGTCCCGATGAGGGCGAGGTTCGCTGGAAGGGAGCGCCGATCGGTTCGCTGTCGGGCGAGGACCGTCGCACACTTCGACGCACCTCGATGGGCGTCGTCTTCCAGAGCTTCGGGCTGTTGCCGACGCTGTCGGCCGTCGAGAACGTGGAACTACCGCTTCGCTTCGGCGGCGCCCCGCTGGACGAAGCGCGCGCGAGAGCCGCCGCGTGGCTGGTGCGCCTCGGCTTGGGCGACCGGCTCGAGAACAGGACGTTCGAGCTGTCGGCCGGTCAACAGCAGCGCGTGGCCGTGGCACGTGCCCTGATCGCGGAGCCCGAGGTCGTGCTCGCCGACGAGCCGATCGCCGAGGTCGATACGGAGAACGCCGACCTCATCCTCGAGGCGCTGTGGGACGTGATCCGCCGCGGCGGAGCCGTCCTGGCCGCGACCCATAACCCGGAGGTGCTGCGGTACGCGAACCGCGTGGTGCTGTTCCACGACGGGCAGGTCGATGCCGACGGCACGCCCGACGAGCTCGCTTCGCGTCTCACCACGGACTAGTCCGACTCACACTAGATCGGGAGACGCGCCGGCGGATCCTGAGCCTAGAAGCGGAGTGACTTCCAGACGTCATCGCCGTGGTCGCGGAGGTCGTCGGCGTCCATGTTGAGGGGCGGTGGCATGGGATGGCGGCGCAGGATCCGGTCGAGGAGCGATCGCTTCGCGATGGTACGGCCCACAGAGCGGGCCACCATGTCCCTTCGGGTCTGACGGATCCGGCGTTGCAGGTCAAGGTCGCACGTCGGGTGGCCGATCACCGGGTCGGGCCTCATGCCCACATCATCCCTCACCGGGGACCAACGTGCGGAGGTCGACGGCCGGATCCGCCAACGCGGCCGGATCCAGTCGCACCTGCCTGCGGATCAGCTCGAACGAACGGCGGACGTCCCGCGGCCAGGCGATCGAGACGCTCGCCCGCAACACGCCTTCGGCATCGAGCAGGAACGCGCAGAACGACCCGTCCTCGAGCGATCCCCTGACCACCATCCGATCCCACGTCGGGGCGAACCCCGCCATCTGGATCTGCACGTCGTACTGGTCCGACCAGAACCAGTGCGGGTTGTCGAAGACGTGTCCCGCTCCCAGCATGTTGCGGGCGACCGTCTCTCCCATCTTCAGCGCATTGTCGAAATGCTCGACGCGCATCGGACCGAACACTGGGTGGTCGTGGCGCGCGACATCGCCGGCGGCGAACACGCCGGGGATCGTCGTCTCCATCGTCGGCCCGACCGGTATCCCGCCGGGCTGGTCCAAACCCGTGCCCGCCATCAAGTGGACGGCGGGCTCCGTCCCGATCCCGACGACGGCGACATCGGCCTCGACGGTCCTGCCGCCTCGCGTTACGACGCGCTCGAGCCTGCCGTCGCCCTCGAATCGGGCCACCAGGTCGTTGAAGTGCATCGTCACACCGTGATCGCGGTGGATCGCCTCGAGCGCATGCCCGATGTCGCCGCCCAACACGCGGTACAGGGCCGTCTCGAAAATCTCGATGATGGTGACGTCGCACCCCATCGTCCGCAACGAGGCGGCGACCTCCGCGCCGATGAAGCCCATGCCCACGCACACCACGCGCGCACCACCGGCGACCGCCTCACGCAGACGATCCGCGTCGCCCAGGTATCGGAGGTCGAGCACACCCGGTAGCTCGGAGCCGGGCGCGTCGATCCTCCGGTTGTGCCCGCCGGTCGCCACGAGCAGCGCGTCGAAGGGGATGCGCTCCCCTCCCGCCATCACCACCTCGCGCGCGTTGCCGTCGAGCTGCGTGACGTGGGCGCCGAACCTCGCCTCCACGTCCACGTCCCCGTACCACTCGGGTGCCCGCACCAGGATCTGCTCCAGCGGATCCTCTCCGCGCAGGTACTCCTTCGACAGGGGGGGCCGCTCGTAGGGCGGCAGCTCCTCCGCACCGAGAAGGACGATCCGACCGTCGAAGCCATCGGCACGCAGCGTGGCGACCGCCGTCGCGCCGCAGAGACCGGCGCCGACGACGACGAAGGTCCGCGGGTCCGCCACCCGTCAGACCTCGATCAGGAGCTCGCCGTTCTCTTCGCGCACCGGGAACGTGGCGATCGGCTCGGTGGCCGGCCCCTCCAGCACCTCGCCGGTGGCCATGTCGAACATGCTGCCGTGGCATTCGCACGTGATGGTGGTTCCCTCGATCTCACCGCCGAGCGAGAGGTTGCACTGACGGTGCGTGCAGATGTCGCTGAAGCCGTAGAGCGCACCTGAGACCCGCGAGACGGCGATCTCCGCGCCGTTCACGGGGAACGCCTTCGCCTCACCCTCTTCGATCTCGTCGGCACGACCCACGGTGACGAACTCCGCCATGCGAACCTCCTTCCCGGCTCGGGCCCGCTCCGTCGCGAGCCGCGGTTCAGCTTACGGGGTCGCGGGGATGCGGCGACTACGCGATGCCGACGTCGGGCGGCATTCCGAGTCTGCGACGCCGGGTGTGCCACAGGTAGGCGACGGCCGTCAGGACGTACACGGCCGCCAGTATCAAGATGCCCAGCCGGAAATCGACCGGCAGGAGCGCGGGCACGAACGCGCCTCCGACCCAGGCCAGCTGGAACACCACCTCGTACCGCACGAACACCCGCCCCAATGCTCCGGCGGGCGCGTGACGCTGCATCAGGCTCTGGAACGCCAGCCGGCTGAGCTCCGCGGCGGCGCCGGCGACGAGGGCGTACACCGTGAGCAGAGGCAGCCCGAAGACCTCGAACGCGAGCAGCGCTCCGATCGCGCCGGCGGACACGCAGGCCACGACCAGCGCCTCTTCGCGCGTGTTCGTCGGGAGCATCGGCGCCAGCATGTCGGCGACGAACCCCCCGAGCACCCCGGCTGCGGCGAGCGCCCCGAACCACCAGAGCGGCTCGTTCTCGCCGCGGAGCGAGATCGCCAGGAGGAAGAGGAGGAAGCCGCTCGCGGCCCGCATCCCCACCGCGCCGATCGCCGGACCGGTCAGCTCCGGGATCCGGCCGCGTCGCCCGACCTCCCGCCGGGGTGACGGCTGCATACGCGGGTGCGGGAGTCGCACGTTGAGCGCGGCCGACACCCCGTAGACGGCCGCCGCCAAGTAGATCGGGCCGGTCGCCCCCCAGATCTTCAGGAAGATGTAGCCGAACGGCGCCGCGGCGATGGCCCCCGCGACCGCGATCCGGCCCAGGCGGGCATTCGCTCGCATCAGCCCCTCGTCGGGAGGGGCGTAGGCCATGGTCAATCCGTTCTTCGTGATCGCGTGGATCTTCGAGAGCACCAGCAACACGAGCGCGCTGGGGAAGAGCACCAGCGTCCCGACCCGGGGCGCCGCGTAGATCGCGCCGAGCGCCCTCCCCGCGGCGGCGCCGAACGAGATCGCGCGACGCGGCCCCGCCCGGTCGAGGAGTGGTATCAACAGCGGGCCCGCGAGCGCGAGCGGGAGCATCGTGATGCCGAGGTACAGCGCGACCTTGAGCTTGGCCTCGCCGACGGGAAGCGAGAAGAAGACGGAGTCGGCGAGCGAGATCGCGAGGAGTGTGTCCCCGGCGACGCTCGTGAAGTGACAGAGCCCGAAGCGGTCGAGCGGCTGCTTCGACCGCCACATCCGCCGGAGCGGCCAGACGAGGGACTCCGCGGCACCCGCGATGCCCAGCAGGACGAGCTGCCACCACGGATAGCGCGGCGGTTTGTTCGAGACGCGCACCGCGTCCCCGCGGCTATCCGGTCAGGCGTTCGCGCAAGAGCTCCTGCGCGAGCTGGGGGTTCGCCGAGCCACCGGATCGCTTCATGACTTGTCCCACCAGAAAGCCCAGGACCGTCTCCTTGCCGCCCCGGAACTGCTCGGCCACATCCGGATGCTCCGCGAGCACCTCATCCACGATCGGGCCGAGCTCACCGGCGTCGGAGACCTGCTTCAGCCCGAGACGTTCGACGACTTCGCCCACGCCGCGAAAGCTCGGCGCATCAGGTTTGAGATCTCCGGATCCTGCGACGAGTTCCTCTAGCACAACCTTCGCCCCGGCGCCCGAGACGGTGTCGTCGGCGATCAGCCCGATCAGCTCCGCGAGATGCTCGGGAGTGACACGCGAGTCCGCGGGAGCCACGCCGTGCTTGTTCAGCAGGCCGGCGAGGTCCTGCGTGATCCAGTTCGCGGCGGCCTTCGCGTCCACGCCCAGCGCGATCGTGCGCTCGAACACATCGGTCCAGGCGCGATCCGCGACCAGCACACCGGCCACGTCGGGCTTCAGGCCGAGCTCGGCGACGTACCGCTCACGGCGGGCGCGCGGAAGCTCCGGCACCGTCGCGCGGATCTCGTCGACCCACGCGGCGTCGGGCTCGAGCGGCGGGATGTCGGGCTCGGGGAAGTACCGGTAGTCGAACGCCTCCTCCTTGGAGCGCATCGACTTGGTGGCGCCGGCGTCCTCGTCC
>JBBQVZ010000030.1:0-28122 GCA_038211015.1 Actinomycetota bacterium
ACGCACGGGCTTACGAGACGAACGACTCACGTACCGCCGAGCTCGAGCGGTGGCTTCATCACTACAACTACCATCGCCCACACATGGCACATGGGGGCAGGGCACCGATCACCGTCTTGAACAATGTCCCGAGGAAGCACAACTAGTCCTTCACCCGACCGCCTCTGTGCGAGATCCTGCGTCCGATCCTCTGGCCGATACCGACGAGGTACAGGTAGCCGATACCTGCCCAGATCAGGACCAGACCCACGTCGACGATCGCGAGCAGGACCCAGAGCATCCCGCCGAGAGGGCGCCATGAGCAGCCCTCGTTGCACGGCGCAGGGCGGGCGAACCATCCGGCAAGCGTGAACAGCCCGAGCAGCGCGTTCACTCCGATCGTCATCCAGACGACGACGTGGATCGACCGCTCATCGCGCTCGGCGGGGTGGTGCGCATCCGGCCGCGGGGGAAGTTGCTGTTCCGGCATCACATGTGCGCGATGAGCTGTTCGACGCGCTCGTCCACGCTGCGGAACGGATCCTTGCACAGCACGGTCCGCTGCGCCTGATCGTTGAGCTTCAGGTGCACCCAGTCGACCGTGTAGTCGCGCCGCTTCGCCTTGGCCTGGCGGATGAAGTCGCCGCGGAGCTTCGCGCGCGTCGTCTGAGGAGGCTCGCGCATGGCTCGGCTGATCTCGCGGTCGGTGCAGACGCGCTCGACGTTCCCGGCCTTCTCCAGCAGGTAGTACAACCCACGGTTGCGGTTCACGTCGTGGTACGCCAGGTCGAGCAAGGCGACACGGGGCGAGGCGAGCGGCAGATCGTGCTTGGCTTGGTAGCGTTCGATCATCAGGCGCTTGGTCACCCAATCCACCTTGCGTCCCAAGCGTTCCGGGTCGCCCTCGCTCAGCGCTTCCAGCGCGAGTCGCCACTCCTCCAGCAGGGTCTTCGAGACCTCGTCGAGGCCCCGGCGCTCCAGGAATCTCGCCGTCTTCTCGTAGTACTCGGTCTGCATCTCGATCGCGGTCAGCTCCCGTCCGTTCGCGAGCTTCACGTTGCGCGTGCACGTGGTGTCGTGGCTGATCTCGCGGATCGCCCGGATAGGGTTCTCGAGCGTCAGATCGCGCATCACCGTGTTGGCCTCGACCATGCGGAGCACGAGGTCGGTGATGCCGACCTTCATGAACGTCGTCCACTCGCTCATGTTCGAATCCCCGACGATCACGTGGAGCCGGCGGAAGCGCTCGGCGTCAGCATGCGGCTCGTCACGGGTGTTGATGATGGGCCGCGACCTGGTGGTCGCGGACGACACGCCCTCCCAGATGTGCTCGGCGCGCTGAGAGATGCAGAACTGCGCCCCGCGAGGTCCGTGCAGCACCTTCCCGGCGCCGCAGTAGATCTGTCGCGTAACGAAGAAGGGGATCAATACATCCGCCATCCGCGCGAACTCTCCGTGACGTGCCACCAGGTAGTTCTCGTGGCAACCGTACGAGTTGCCCGCCGAGTCGGTGTTGTTCTTGAACAGGTAGACCTGGCCGCTGATGCCCTCCTCGTGCAGGCGCATCTCGGCGGCACCCAACAGGGCTTCGAGGATCCGCTCCCCTGCCTTGTCGTGCCCGACCAGCTCGCGCACGTCGTCGCATTCGGGGGTCGCGTACTCGGGGTGCGAGCCGACGTCCAGGTACAGCCGGGCACCGTTCTCCAGGAACACGTTCGAGGAACGACCCCAGTGGACGACCCGACGGAAGAGGTACCGGGCGACCTCGTCGGGAGACAGCCGCCGCTGGCCACGGAAGGTGCACGTGACCCCATACTCGTTCTCGAGCCCGAAGATCCTCCGGTCCATGGCTAGAGCCTAAGCCGATATCGCCGCTCTGCGGGTACGGCTCGGTTCAGCTCGTCGAAAGGATCTGGGTGACCTCGACGTCCTCGAGGCGACGGAACTTCCTGCGATGTGACCGGGTTCGATCCAGGATCCCTGCCTCGACGCCGTCCGCGGCGATCTCGCGCTGATCGGGCGCGCCGAGCGTCTTCACGCCCGTCCGGACAGCCGTCGCCAGGTCCCATCCCTCCTGGTACTGCTGCTTCAACGCCTCGGTCAGGTCCTCCGCATGTCCCCCGATCGCGATGAACCCGTGTTCGTCGGTGACGCTGCCGTCGAACAGCACGTGATAGAGCGTCGTCCCCGAGACATCGCCGTCGACCTCCCCCACCAGGATCTCGACCTCGTAGGGCTTCATCTGTTGGGTGAAGATGGTCGAGAGCGACTGCGAGTAGGCGTTGGCGAGATCCCGCGCCTTGACGTCCTCGCGTCCGTACGAGTAACCGCGGAGGTCCGCGTGCCGGATCCCGGCGATCCGCAGGTCCTCGAACTCGCTGTACTTGCCCACTCCTGCGAACACGATGCGGTCGTAGATCTCGCTGATCTTGTGCAACGTCGACGACGGGTTCTCGGCCACGAACAGCAGCCCGTCCGCGTACTCCAGGCCGATCACCGAGCGACCGCGAGCGATGCCCTTGTGGGCGTACTCGGACCGGTCCTTCATCATCTGGTCCGGAGAGACGTAGGGCATGAACGACATCTAGGAGCGTTCCTCCAACACCGCGGCCACCGCCGCGGAGATCTCGTCTTCCGGCACGTCGGCCGCACCCGACCCGGTCACGGCGAGCGCGTTCGGGAAGATCTTGCGCATGGGATCCGGGCCGCCGGTGGCGACGTCGTCCTCAGCTGCATCCATGAGTGCCTCGACGGCCACGCGCAGCGCCTCGCTCCTTGACAGGCCGGCCCGCCAGCGCTTCTTCAGCGAATTCTTCGCCGGCTGCCCACCGGAGCCCGTGGTCTGGTAGTCGTCCTCTTCCCAGCGCCCGCCCGTGGCGTCGTAGTAGAAGATCCGGCCCTCGCCGACCGTGTGATCGAACCCACCGAACAGGGGAACGACCACCAAGCCCTGCAGCGCGAGCGGGAAGTTCGAGCGGATCATCTGCGCCAGTCGGTTCGCCTTGCCTTCCAGCGACAGGCGATCGCCCGTGATCTTCTCGTAGTGCTCCAGCTCCAACTGGAACAGTTTGACCATCTCGATGGCCTGCCCCGCGGCTCCCGCGATGGCGATCGCCGAGTAGTCGTCGGCAGCGAAGACCTTCCGCATCTTCGCGTCGGCGACCGTGTATCCGGCTGTGGCCCGGCGATCTCCGGCCATGATCACGCCGTCCGCGTACTTCAACCCGAGAACCGTGGTGCCGTGCGGCACCAGGACATCGGTGGTGGAGATCTCGCGTTCCGACCTCACGACCTCCGGCCGCGAGTCACGCAGCAGGTCCGAGAAACTGGGGTTCGCGCCGAACGAGGCCCCGGAGACCGGCGGGTTCAGTCGCTCCGTCACTCGCCGCCCTTCTGGACGTAACTCTTCACGAACTCCTCGGCGTTCTCCTCCAAGACGGAGTCGATCTCGTCCAGGATGTCGTCCATCTCGTCTTTGAGCTCCGCGGCCTTGGAGGTCGTCGTCGTCTGCCCGGCGTCGGTGTCGGAGCCGTCATCGCCCGACCCGCCACCCTTGCGTTGCGGTCGCTTCTGCTCTTGTTCCTGCGGCATCTCGGTCTCCTCGTGCGGGGGCGTTCCTATCCTACGGGAGGTTCGGCCGGAAACGCTTCAGCCCTGCAAACGAGCTACCAACGACGCCGCATCCTCGCACTCGCGCAGGAGATCCTCCACGTGCTCCCGCGTTCCGCGGAGCGGTTCGCGCATGGGTATCCGCTGCAGCGCATCGACACCTGTGTCCACGATCAAGGAGTCCCACGACGCTGCGGCGATGGCCTCCGCGTACTTCGAGATGCAGCGACCGCGGAAGTACGCACGGGTGTCGACGGGCGGTTCCATGACCGCGACATCGACTTCCTCGTCGGTCGTCAGGCGTTCCACCTTGCCGCTCGCGGCCAGCCGGTAGTAGAGGCCGCGTTCGCGGCGGACGTCGTGGTATTGGAGATCGATGGCCTGGAGCTTCGGATCGCTCCACTCCAGCCCGTCACGCTCACGGTACGCGGTCAGCAACCGGTACTTCGCGACCCAATCGAGCTCCCGGTGGAGCGAGAGCGGCTCGGTCTCGAGCGCCGAAAGAACCGACTCCCAGCGCGTCAAGACGTCCTGGTTCTCCGGGGTGTCGTCCTCGCGTTCGACGTACTTCTTGGCGTGTTCGAAGTACTCCCACTGGAGCTGCACCGCGGACAGGTGCCGGCCGTCGGCCATCGGCACGGTGACGGTGCAGGTGATGTCTCGCGATACGTCGTGCAGCGCCGCCACGGGATTCTGGATCGACAGGTCCGGCGTGAACCGATCCTCGATCATCTTCAACACGATGGCCGTCGTCCCGACCTTCAGGAACGTAGCGACCTCGCACATGTTCGCGTCACCGATGATCACGTGCAGGCGCCGGTACTTCTCGGGATCCGCGTGCGGCTCATCGCGTGTGTTGATGATGGGCCGCTTGAGCGTGGTCTCCAGGCCGACCTCGGTCTCGAAGAAATCCGCACGCTGCGTCAGCTGGTAGGTCGTGCTCCCGCGTTCCTCCCACTGAGCCTCGGCGCCGACCTTGCCCGCGCCACAGAACACCTGCCGGCTCACGAAGAACGGGGTCAGGTCGCGAACGATGTCGCCGAACGGGGTCGCGCGGTCGACCAGATAGTTCTCGTGCGTCCCGTACGAGTTGCCCTTACCGTCGCTGTTGTTCTTGTAGATCGACAGGCGTGGCCCGCTCGGGAGCTCGCGCGCCACTTCGGCGAGCGAGCGCTCCAACACCCGCTCCCCCGCTTTGTCGTGCACCACCAGTTCCCGCGGCGTGATGCACTCCGGCGTGGAGTACTCGGGATGCGCGTGATCAACGTAGTAGCGTGAGCCGTTCGGCAGGATGACGTTGGCGAGCCCGAGATCCTCGTCGCTCCCCTCGCGTGCCGCCAAGGGCTCGAACCCACGAGCGTCCCGAAGCGGAGACTCCTGCTCGTAGTCCCACCGGATGCGGCGGAGCGAACCGGCGTACGTGGAGATCAGGATCGAGGATGCGAGGACCGGGTTGAAGTCCGGGGCTCCCGCCGCGGTGATGCCGTACTCGGTCTCGATGCCGAAGACCTTGGGGATGGCCACCGGCCAACCTTACAGGTACTGGCCGGCGTTCACCCGCTCGACCTGGCGCCCGTCACCGTCGTCGCCGAGCAACGTGCGGACGTACACGATCCGCTCGCCCTTCTTGCCCGAGATGCGCGCCCAGTCGTCCGGGTTCGTGGTGTTCGGCAGGTCCTCGTTCTCCTTGAACTCGTCGCGGATGGCGACCAGGAGGTCCTCGCTCTTGATGCCCTTGTCGCCGGTCGAGAGGAACCGCTTGATGGCCTCCTTCTTCGCCCGGCGCACGATGTTCTCGACCATGGCGCCCGAGTTGAAGTCCTTGAAGTAGAGGATCTCCTTGTCCCCCGAGGCATACGTGACCTCGAGGAAGCGGTTGCGATCCGACGGCTCGTACATGTACTCGACCGTCTTCTCGATCATGCGCGCGGTGGCGAGCGACGCATCGCCGCCGCTCCGCTCGATCTCGTCGGGGTGGATCGGGATGGATGGGTGGAGGTACTTCGACATGATGTCCTTCGCCTGAGGCGCGTCGGGACGCTCGATCTTGATCTTCACGTCCAGGCGGCCCGGCCGCAGGATCGCGGGGTCGATGAGGTCCTCGCGGTTCGAGGCGCCGATCACGATCACGTTCTTGAGGGTCTCCACGCCGTCGAGCTCGGACAGCAGTTGCGGCACGATCGTCGACTCCACGTCGGAGGAGATGCCGGTCCCGCGTGTACGGAAGATCGAGTCCATCTCGTCGAAGAACACGATGACCGGCAGGCCCTCTTCGCTCCGCTCCTTCGCTCGCTGGAAGATCTCACGGATCTGTCGCTCGGTCTCGCCGACGTACTTGTTGAGCAGCTCCGGTCCCTTGACGTTCAGGAAGTAGCTGCGCGCGTCGTCGCGGCCGCTGCGCTCGGCCACCTTCTCGGCGAGCGACTTGGCGACGGCCTTGGCGATCAGGGTCTTGCCGCACCCGGGAGGTCCGTAGAGCAGCACGCCCTTCGGCGGCTCCAGCTCATGCTCGTGGAAGAGCTCCGAGTACAGGAATGGCATCTCGACGGCGTCGCGGATCGCTTCGATCTGGCCCTCCAGGCCGCCGATGTCCTCGTAGCTGACGTCCGGGATCTCCTCCAGCACCAGCTGCTCGACCTCTTCCTTCGGCAGCAGCTCGAGCGCGACACCGGAGCGAGGGTCGAACAGGAGCGGATCTCCCGCGCGAACGACCTCGTCCACCAGGCTGCCGGCGAGCGTGGCCACGAACTCCTCGTCCCCGCGGCCCACGACCACGACCCGATCGGGGCCGAGACGGTCCTTCACCTTCACGACCTCACCTTGACGGTCCGGGTCCAGGACCTCGACCGCGTTGAGCGAGTCGTTCAGGATCACCTGCGAACCCGGCCGGAACTTCGCCAGGTCCAGGTCGGGCGCCGGCGTCACGCGCATCTTGCGACCACTGGTGAACACATCGATCGATCCGTCGTCGTTGGTGCCGAGGTACACGCCGAACGACGCGGGAGGCTGGCTGAGCTTCTCGACTTCTTCCGCGAGCGCCTCGATCCGCTGGCGCTCCCCACGCAAGGCGTCGGCGAGCTTCTGGTTCTGGCCCATGGCCCGGGTCAGCTGGTCACGCGTCTCGACGAGCTTCTCCTCGAGGATCGTGACCTGGCGCGGAGCGTTGGTGAGACGGCGGCGAAGAAGACCGACCTCCTCCTCCAGGAATTTCACCTGGGTCTGGAGCTCGTGGACCTGCTTCTCGTATCGTTCCACCTGCTCGTCATGACCGGGCATCTGCGTCACCTCCCCGGGTGCGCCAAGTTGCCAGTATATGGGCGGGCCCTCGTCCGGCCGGTAGGCCGGGCGATTGCCTCTCTACCCCCTCCATACGGCTTTTCGGCGCGTCCTGATGATGCCTTGAACCAGGTATTCCTGGATCCGGGTTTCCGCGGTGCGGAGGTTAGTCCGCCACTCCGACACACCGAGCGATCGTGAGGAAGCCCGTGTGACCGATCATCCGGTGGTCCGGTCGCACGCTGCGCTCCGTGACGTGCCACGAGCGTCGGAGCGTCTCGAACGTCTCGACGTGTTGGAAACCGTTGCCCGGCAAGGCAAGCACGAGCTCTTGCACCTGGATGACGGTCGGGAGGTACGCGCAGAGTACGCCCCCCGGATCCATGACGTGATGCAGCGCGCCGAGCGGCCGCCAGGGCTCCGGCAGGTCCAACACGCACCGGTCGAAGCGATCTTCGGTGCTTTCGATATCCGCCACATCTCCGTCGCGAAGTTCGAGCTGTCTGGGGAGTTTCCCGAAGAACGCCTCGATGTTGTCGATCGCCTGATCGCGATGCTCGGCGCGCAGGTCGTACGAGATCACGCGGCCCTCGGGTCCCGTCGAGCGACACAGGGCGATGGTGAGCGCGCCCGAACCGGTCCCCGCCTCCAGCACGCGCGCACCCGGGAAGATATCGGCGTACACGATGATCGGACCCAGATCCTTCGGATACACGACCTGCGCACCTCGCGGCATCTTCAGCACGAAGTCCGCGAACCGGGGACGGAACGCCGTCATGACCATCCCCTTCGAGGTCTCGACGCGAACGCCTTCCGACTTCCCGAGCAGGGCGTCATGCGGCAGCGTGCCGCTATGTGTGTGATAGGTCCCGCCGGTCTGGAGCGTCATCAGATATGTGCGATCGCGCTGATCGACGAGCATCACGCGCTCGCCGGATTCGAACACGCTCACGACGAGCCACCGTAGATCTCGACGGGCATGACCTCGTCGGCGAGCTCGCCCGCGATCTCCCGGTCCCCCGGTGGCGGGTCCAGGCGATCGCCCAGGACCTGCGCCCGCGCGCGGCAGAACGCGCAGAACCGGCTGGTGGTCGGCTGGCCACACCGCTCGCAGTCGGAGAGCTCGGCGTCGTCCGCCGCCCGGAACAACGGTCGACCGCGTTCGAGGAAGCCCAGGAAGAACTGCGCTTTCGTCCCCGGCGACGTCGCCTCGATCGCGTTCATCGCCTCCTTGTAACGGAGCTGCGTGTTGCCGGCCACGAGGGGACACTCCTCCACCACGTAGTCGATGCCACGAAGGAACGCAAAGGCCGCAGTCTCCAGCTCCGAAAGCCGGAACAGCGGCTTGACCTTCTTCACCATGCCGTCCTTGCCCGGGAGCGCGGGCGACTGGCGAGCGATGTACTCGGTCTGCCATCGCAGCGTGTTGCCCAAGAGCGTCGCGGCCTCGTCGTCCAGGTTGTGACCGGTGGCGATCACGTCGAACCCGCCTTCCAGGGCGGCCCGGTTGAAGACGTAGCGCTTGGACAACCCGCACACGGCGCACGTCGAGCGCGAACCCTTCCTGCCGGCGGTCGGGATGTCGTAGCCGTAGTCCCGCTCCAGGTCGATGACGATGAGCTCGGCGTCCCGTGCGGCGGCGAACGCCTTCGTCACGTCCCCAGAACGGTCGGAGTAGCCACCGATCCCCAGACCCAGATAGAGGCCCGCCGCGTCGTACCCGAGGTCGAGCAGCACATCCCAGAGCGCGAGCGAGTCCTTGCCGCCCGAGACGGCGACCAGGATGCGATCGCCGGTCGAGAACATGTCGTGCTGCTTGATCGCGCGCTTCAGCTGCTCCCGGAAGACATGGATGAAGCAGTCCTTGCAGTACGCGGCGTTGTGCCGTCGGACCTCGACCACCGCCGGACCACGACAACGGTTGCACTTCATGCGGTGCCTCCGGAGATCACGGGCCGAACCTCGATCTCGTCGGTGTCATCGAGACGGGTCTCGCGGGTGACGAGCTCCCCCTCACGGATCACGAGCACGGTGTCGGGGTTCACGCCGAGCTCGTCGAGGACCGAGCGCACCGGCCTGCCCCCCACGACCTCGACCTCCCGGTCGGGGTTACGCAGCCTCACCTTCACGCGTCAAGGCTAGCGCACCGCCCTCGACCGGCGGCGCTGCCCTGGCGGAGGCGCTCGCGAGGAACCAGATGAACACCCCCATGAGCACGTACCAGAGCCCGACGGGCTCGCCCGCCACGCCGATACCGATGCCGATCGCGCCGAGCGACACGGCCACCACGCGCCCGCCGACCGACGCCACCTTGGTGGCTCTGACGAAGCTCCCCGTCCTCCTCCAGATCGCGGCCCGCAGGATCCTCCCGCCGTCGAGCGGGAGCCCCGGGATCAGGTTGAAGACCGCGACTCCCAGGTTCACCACGGAGAGCGTGAACAGCACACCTTCGGCTCCCGTCCACCCGAGCCCGGACGTGAGCCTCGACCCCACGGCAAGCGCGCTGGCGATGGCGACGGACGTGGCGGGCCCCGCCACGGCGACCGCGAACTCCGAACCAGGTGAAGGAAGCTCCCCTTCGATCTCGGCGACCCCTCCCAACAGGAACAGGGTGATCCCCCGGACGCTAACGCCGAAGCGCCGCGCCACGACCGCGTGCGCGACCTCGTGCACGGCCAGGCACGCGAAGAACGCCAGGCCGGTGATCGACGCCATCGCCAGCCGTTCGGCGAGCGGCAACTCGGGGAGCGCCGCTCCGAACTCCTGGGTGACCGACCAGATGACGAGGCCGAGCACGGCGAACCAGGAGAAGTGGACCCAGAGCTGGATCCCCAGGAGACGCCCGGCTCGGAGGCGGAAGCGACGCATCACGACCAGCCTACGGTGCGTGCATCACGAACCGGGGATGATCAAGGGAGCTGCGCGGGACCGGGGCGAGCCGCGAGCGTCACGTCGACCGTTCGACGGACGCCGTCGGTGCCCACGACCTCGACCGCGACGTTCTGGCCCGCCTTGAGACCGTCGAGGATCGTGCCGACGTCGTCGGCGGTGGTGACGTCGGCACCGTCGATGCTCACGATGACGTCACCGGCGCCGATCCCCGCGGCCTGTGCGGGGGCGTCGCTCGGGGTGTCGAGGACGTAGGCACCCTCCTCCACCTTCAGGCCGAGCTGGAACGCGAGGTCGGACGTCACCGTCTTCGTGATCACACCCAGATACGCGGACACGCCGAGCGGGTTCTCCTGCGCGTCCGCGATCGTCTGCTTCACGGAATCGATCGCGATCGCGAATCCGATGTTCTGCGCGCTGTCGTCGCCGGCGGAGTTGATCCCCACGACCTGCCCCTGCATGTTCACGAGCGGTCCGCCGGAGTTCCCATGGTTGATGGCCGCATCGGTCTGGATCACGTTGCTGTACGTCCGCGTGAGGTTCGCCCCGCACGTCTCCAAGGCGCAGTTCGGGTCCTGCGCGGTGATCGATCGATCGAGCGATGACACGATCCCTGCCGTGACCGTCGGACCGCCCTCGAGGGCGAGCGCGTACCCCAACGCCACGACCCGTTGACCGAGCACGAGGTCGGCGGAGCGCCCCAGCGTCACGGTCGGCATGTCCGTCGCGTCGATCTTCAGGACGGCCAGGTCGTGCAAGCAGTCGGAGCCGATCACCCGAGCGTCGAACTGCTTCGGCTCCGCATCCGACGTGAAGACGGTGATCTTCGACGCGGCCTCGACGACATGGCAGTTCGTCACGATGACTCCGTCAGACCTGACGATGAACCCGGTCCCGACACCCTGCCCATTCCCTCCGGACTGGGAGGTCGTCACGTTGACGACCGAGGGCAGCACGCGTTTCACGACCGCCTCGACGGGTTCGCGACTGGCCGGGATAGGCGTGGAGTTGAGCGTGTCGGCGGGGAGCGCGGCCGGCGATGGAGACTTGGAGCCGACGCTCAGCGTGCACGCGCTCGCCACGATGGCGAGCAGGAGCAGGGCGGGGATCAGCAGACGACGCATGGCGAGAACCTCCCGTATCAGGGTAGCGGGGATGAGCCGCTTGACGGTGGTGATTCGCACCGGTCGGGCCCGGGGTTCGTCCCCGGGCCAACCTCTCAGCGTCTTCACAGGTCGCGTTGCCAGCTCGCTGCAGCTACTGGAGGCTCCCCGCAGGGACCTCCTTCTTCGGGTCGACGAACGGGATCGCCGCGGTCGTGCCGGTGAGCGGTCCGCTCTCGGACTCCACGTCAAGGGCGGTGCCCGTGGTCGCCAGGTCTATCGGAACCCAGACGTAGCCGATGTTCTGCTTCAAGCCCGGGGACCACACGGCGTCCGTCATGTGTCCGACGACCTTGCCGTCCTTGCGGACGGGCCACTTCTCGGACATCTCCGCGCGCAGCTCGTCCCCGTCGAGGATGATCCCGACGAGCTTGCGGTCGACGCCCTCGCGGCGGATCCGCTCCAGCGCCTCTTTCCCGATGTAGTCCTGCGGCTGCTCCTCGACCAAGCGTTCGAGGCCCATCACGTGGAACGGCGTGTCCGTGAGGTTGATGTCGGAGCCGTAGTTGAAGATGCCGGCCTCGATCCGCCGCGCCTCGCACGGAGCGATCGGCCGGATGTTGAACTCCTCGCCGGCTTTCAAGATGGCGTCCCAGAGCTCGTCGCCGCGGCCGAAGTCGAGCAGGTTCACCTCGAACCCCGGGATCGCGGTCCATCCGGTCCGGCTGATCACGACCGGGATCCCTTGGATGTCGTAGGAACCGCACCAGTAGTACTTCAGATCGAGGATCTGGTCGCCTACCAGCTTCTGCAGCGTCTTCACGGCCTTCGGTCCCTGGACCTGCACCGGGTGGACGTCGGGCAACGTGATCTGCGCGTCGAGCCCGGAGCTCGCGAGGACGCCCAGCGCGTAGAGGCCTGCGTCGGAGTCCGCGAGCTGCATCCACCACGTGTCTTTCTCGACGTGCAGCAGGACCGGGTCGTTCACGATGCCCCCGTCGGGCGCGGTGACCAGCATGTACTTGCCCTGGCCGACCGCACACTTCGTGAGGTCGCGGCACGTCAACATGTCGATCAGGCGGTCGGCGTCCGGGCCGCTCACCTCGACCGTTCGCTCGACGCCCACGTCCCACAGGGTCACGTCGTTGTTGAGGGCGTAGTACTCCACCTCCGGGTCGTCGTAGTAGCCGGGGAGGTACATGTGGTTGTAGATGTCGTAGGCGGTGCAACCGGCCCTCCGCGTCGCCTCGAACATGGGCGACTTGCGGTACCAGGGCCCGAAGTACAGGGTCGCGCTCTTCTCGAGCATCTCGTCGCGCTCGTTCGTCATCTCGAGGTGTCTCCCATCGCTCGTCGGCCCGGGCTCGGCACGCCGGGCATGATTGAATGATGGTTCAAACACGGCCTCGGTGGCAAGTCGTGCGGTACGGATCCCTGAGCGGTGAGGCTACGCCAGCGGGATTTGCTTCTTCGGGTCGACGAACGGCATCTCGACCACGACGGCGTTGCGGTCGCCCCATTCGCTCGAGACGCCGAGCGACGTGCCTTGGTTCGCGTACTGCGTCGGCACCCACGCGTAGCCGATGTTCTTCTCCAGACGGGGCGAGTAGATCGCCGACGTGACCTTGCCGATCTCGGCGCCGTCGGCGGTGACCGGCCACTTCACGTTGTTCAGCGCCTCGAACGGCTCGCCGTCCATCTCGACGCCGACGATCCTCCGTCCGACGCCCGCGTCGCGGATCTTCTTCAACGCGGCGAGCGAGATGCACGCGTCGTCCGTCAACGTGTCCCAGTCGACCAGGCGGTCCAGGCCCATCTCGATCGGGTTGTCGTCGTACGTCATGTCGGCGCCCCAGTTGAATATGGCACCTTCGATCCGGCGGATGTCGCTCGGTCCGGTCGGCTTGATGTTGAACTCCTCGCCGGCCTTCATGAGCGCCTCGTAGACGTCGTTCCCCTTCGAAGTCTCGGTGGTGTAGACCTCGTACCCGACCTCGGACGTCCAACCGGTCCGCGTGACGACCACGGGAACGCCCGCGATCTCCGCGTGCGTCCAGTAGTAGTACTTGAGGTCCAGGATGCTCTCGCCGAGCAGCTTGACCATCAGGTCCTTGGACTTCGGCCCCTGCACCTGGAGGGGCGCGACGTCGGCTTCTTTGATCGTGACGTCGAGGTCGGGGTACGCGTTCTTCAGGCCACGCGCGAACAGCAGTGCGTCCGAGGACGCGAGCGCGAACCAGAACGTGTCCTCGTCCATGCGCGTCAGCACCGGGTCGTTGATGATGCCGCCGTCGCTGTCGCAGATCAGGACGTACTTGGCCTGGCCGACGGCGCACTTCGAGAGGTCGCGTGGCGTGAGGAGCTGGGCGAACGTGAACCCGTCGGGACCGCTGATCTCCAGGCACCGCTCCACCGAGACGTCCCAGAGCGTGACGTCGTTCAGTAGGGTCTCGAACTCCCTCTCGAACGTGTCGAAGCGGATCGGGAAGAACATGTGGTTGTAAACCGTGAAGCCCTTGGGACCGTACTTCTGCGTCGCCTCGTAGTAGGGCGTGCGGCGGTTCCGCGCCCCGCGCTGCACGAGACTCATGTCGAACGGCTCAGCCATGGACTCCTCCTAAGACCTGTGGAAGGTGCGACCCGCGGTCAACCGACCCGGGATCCCTCTCTCTGCTGGTTCGGAACACCCGGCGTATCGTGCGTTCAGGCTCGGAGACTGACAAGAACGCCCGTTGACCGCAGGTCAGCGCCCAAGGTCGGGAGTCTCTCAGACAGCCGCGGCGTCCCGCGCGTGCACCTGCGGCGGCCGGCCTGCGCGACCGTCCAGGTACCCCCGGGCGACCATCGCCATGAAGATGTGGACCTCGTCCTCACCCCAGGCGAACGGACCCTGCCGGAACCCGCTCGAGCCCAAGCCTCGCGTCACGGATTCGCAGGCGAGCCAGTCCTCCCGGTTCGTGATGTCCCAGAACTCGCTGGCGTAGTCGGGTGAGAAGCCGTGGACGTCCTTGGCTTCGGGCGGGAACAACCACTCACACTCGACCTTGGTCTGCGTCGCCGAGATCGGCTCGAACCGATGCGCCATGACGTAGTCGGGGTGCAGGCTGACCAACAGGTTGGGGAACAGCCCGAAGTAGTACACCTCGCGGGCTTGTCGGTCGGAGAGCCCGCGGATCCGCACACCGCCGCTCCTGCCGCTCACCGACATCGTCTCGGCGAAGTCCTTCAGCTCCATCGAACCGCCCACCCACATCCCGTCGTGCGGGAAGTTCGCGCCGGAATCGACGGGGGTCACGACGCAGAGCGCAGGATGGATGCTCGGGCAGTGGTAGCACTCGTGATAGTTCTCCGTGATCGTCTTCCAGTTGGCCTTGATCACGTAGTCGTGTGAGGCCGCCACGAACATGCGCTCGAGCTCCCATGGGGCGATCAGCTCGTCGAGGTTGCCGACGTACTCCGGCAGCTCCGTCGCATCGCCCGACGCGTTGACGAACACCCACCCGTGCCACTCGGCGACACGGGCGGGGATCAACGGATACTCCGCCTGGTCGAACCCGGCCACATCGCCGAACCGAGGAGCGCCCTTCAGCGTTCCGTCCAGACCGTAGACCCACGCGTGGTACGGACACTTGATCGCGCGCAGGTTGCGGTGCGAGCCCGGCTCGAGCAGCTCGTGACCGCGGTGGCGACACGTGTTGGAGAATGCGTTCAGCCGCAGCTCCTCGTCGCGGACCAGCAGGATGCCTTGATCGCCGACGCGCACCGCCTGTTGGTCGCCGGGGCGGGCGAGGTCATCGACCCGTCCCACGCACACCCACCCGGCGCCGAAGAACCGCTCCGTCTCCCACGCCAGGACGTCCTCGGACAGGTAGGCCTGGGCCGGCAACGTCCTGCTGGCGCCGAGCGTCGGCGCCAGCACCGGACTGAGCAGCGCGGGGTCGATAGGCGAGCGCGTGTCGGACATGGCTGGGAAGCCTTCCTTCGGACGGGTCCTGACCCACGAACGTGGGGAGTTTGAACGACCGTTCAAACCGTGACGAGAGTCTAGCAGCCGGCCATCCCGAGGCTCGAGACGCTCCCAGACCTCCGGTCAACCGCCGGAGGCGTCGAAGACGCAGGCCCCTTCCACGTACGTCAGCTCGACCCGGGCTTTCCAGATCTCGTTCGTGGGGATCTCGAACAGGTTCTGGTCGATCACCGCGAGGTCCGCGTACTTGCCCACCTCGACGGATCCCGTGTCCCCGTCCAGGTGATTGACGTAGGCGCTCCCCATGGTGAACGCGCCGATCGCGGTGGCGAGGTCGATCCGCTCTTCCGGGATGAAGACCTCGGCGATCGCCTCGCCGGATGTCTCGGTGGACTCGTCCGACCCCCGCCGTTCCACGGCGACGTGTATCTCCCAGAGCGGGTTCGGGCTCGAGACGCTCCAATCGCTCCCGAACGCGAGCGTCGCGCCGGCGCGCACGAGACTCGCGAAGGGGTACTGCCACGACGTCCGCTCGGGTCCGATGAACGGGATCGTCAGGTTGTCCATCTGTCCTTCGTGCGCCGCCCACAGGGGCTGACCGTTCGCGACGGCGCCCAGCTGGTGGAACCGGGGGATGTCGTCCGGGTGGACGATCTGGATGTGCGCGAGGTGATGGCGGTTGTCGCTCGGGCCGTTCGCGATCAGCGCGGCCTCGATCGCATCGAGCGACTCCCGGACCGCGCGGTCGCCGAGCGCGTGGAAGTGCGCCTGGAACCCGAGCGCGTCCAGCCGCGTGACCGCCTCCTTCAGGAGCTCGGGGTCGACGAACGAGATGCCGCAGTTGTCGGTCGGGTCGCCGTTCGCGTCGAGGTAGGGCGTCAACGTGGCCGCCGTGAAGTTCTCGATGATGCCGTCCTGCATGACCTTCACGCTGGTCGGCGCGAAGCGCCCCACGGTCGCTCGTGCGCGGGCATCGACCAATCGCTCGATCTGCTCGATCCCGCGATGCCGGTCCCACCAGAGCGCGCCGACGACGCGAGCGGTGAGCTCCCCGTTTCCCGCCGCCCGCACGTACGTGTCCAGGGTTCGGTAGCTGTCGTCGATGCCGACGATCGCGTCCTGCCACGCGGTGATGCCCAGGGAATGGAGGTACGTCTGCGCGACGCGTAGCCCCGCCGTGTAATCCTCGTCGGTGTCCGCCGGTGCGACGTCGACGACCATCGACATCGCTCCCTCGTGGAGCGTGCCGGACGGCTCCCCGTCATGCGTGCGTTCGATCCGGCCATCCCCCGGGTCGGGCGTGTCTCGCGTGATGCCTGCGAGTTCCAGCGCTCGGGAGTTCACCCAGGCCCCGTGTCCGTCCCGGTTGGTCAGGAAGGCGGGCCGGTCGGACACGATCGCGTCGAGGACCTCCTTCGTCGGCGTCCCGCCGGGGAAGACGTCCATATACCAACCGCCCCCAAGGATCCATGGAGCGTCGGGGTTGGCGGCGGCGTACTCCGCGATGATCCGTCGGTATTCCTCCAGCGTGTGGATCTCGGTCAGGTCGCAGCGCAGCATCTCGAGTCCGCTGCCGGGCGGGTGGATGTGCGCGTCCTGGAACCCTGGCAACAGCATCCGGCCGGCGAGGTCCACGACCTCGGTGTGCGGCCCATTCCACGCGCGGACGTCGTCATCGGCACCGACCGCGGCGATCCTGCCGTCCTTCACGGCGACCGCGCTCGCCCAGCTCCGTGTCGCATCCACCGTGTAGACGGACCCGTTGACGAACAGCAGGTCGGCCGTCCCGTTCATGTCGCTCACGTCCTCGATGCCTCCGTTGCGCTCACGGCCGCGAAGCATACTCCGGCTCACGCGAGTGCCACGAGCTCCAGCAGATCGTCGCTCCAATAGTCGAGCGTGCCGTCAGGCATCAGCAGGACACGGTGTGGGGCAAGCGCTTCCACGAACTCGATGTCGTGGCTCACCAGGATCATGGAGCCCGGCCAGCCCGCCAGCGCCTCCGCGATCGCGGTGCGAGACGGCGGATCGAGGTTGTTCGTCGGCTCGTCGAGCATCAACAGGTTCTTCCGGCCGGCGACCAGCTGCGCCAGCGCCAGCTTGGTCTTCTCGCCGCCCGAGAGCGTCCCCGCATCCTGGAACGCGGTCTCGCCCGAGAGGCGGAACATCCCGAGCAGCGCGCGAAGTGCCTGGTCCTCGGCCCGAGACTCGGCCTTCATGTGATCGATCACCTGCATGCCGTCGTGGACGCCCTCGTGCTCCTGCGCGTAGTAGCCGAGCTCGACCTGGTGACCCAATCGGAACGTTCCTCGATCCGCCTCGGACTCCCCCGCCAGGATGCGCAGCAAGCTCGTCTTTCCCGCGCCGTTCAGGCCCATGATCAGGAGACGCTCTCCGCGTCCCACGTCGAACGAGATGTCCTCGAACACCGGCGGACCGCCGTAGCTCTTCGCCAGATCGGTCGCGACGAGCATCACCTTGCCGCTGTGCGGCGGTTCGGGGAATCGGAACTTCACCCGTTGTTCGCGCGCCGGACCCTCGACCTTCTTGGCCGCCAGCTTCTCCACTCGCGTGTCCAGCGTCTTGGCCTTCCGCGCGCGCTTGGCGGTCTGGCCGCGCATCGAGTCGGCCAGGGTCTTCAGCCGGCGGATCTCCTGCTCCTGCCGGCCGGCGAGCGCACGGAGACGGATCTCGTCCTCGGATCGCGCCTTGCGGTACTGCGAGTACGTTCCGCGGTACTCGACGACCTGATCGCGGTCGACGTGCAGGATCCGGGTGATCGACGCGTCGAGCAGCTTGATGTCGTGGCTCACCACGATGAGCGCACCGCGATACGAGGCCAGGAACTTCATCAACCAGTGCTTCGCGTCGGCATCCAGGTGGTTCGTCGGCTCGTCCAGCATCAGCAGGTCGCTCCCACCGAACAGGATGCGGGCCAGCTCGAGGCGGCGGCGCTCCCCGCCCGAGAGGGCCCGCACTGGCAGGGCCAGCCGGTCGTTCGCCAGACCGAGGCCGGCGGTGAGCGTGCGCGCCTCCGACTCGGCCGCGTAGCCGCCGAGCTCGCGATACTCCTCCTCCAGACGCGCGAACCGCGCGACGTTCTTGTCCCCATGCGACTCCTCGAGTTGGATCCGCGCCTTCTCCAGCCGGCGTGCCAGCTCCACGAGATCGCGCGCGGCCAGGATGTGCTCCAGCCCCGTGATGTGGTCGTCGGCGCGGTGCTGGCGGGGATCCTGTCGCAGGTAGCCGATGGCACCGGTGCGCTCGATGGTCCCGGTGAGCGGCGGATCCTCGCCACCGAGCACCTTCAACAGGCTGGTCTTCCCCGCGCCGTTGCGACCGACGACCCCCATCTTGTCGCCGGAGCGCAGCGTGAAGCTGAGGTCGCTGACGACGGTCTTCCCGCCGACCTCGACCGACAGGTCGCGAACGTCGAGCGTGGTCATGTCGCAGCGCTCCTGCATCGGACGGAAGAGGAACCGGTGAGGGTGAGATTGGCGATGAGCATCTGGGTCGACCTCCTGGGTGGGGACACGAACAAGCGCGCCGCCGATGGGCGCGGGACTTGCCGAGGAGATCGCGTCAACTCATCTGCTCCGAGTGTAGCAACGACGCCGGAGACGCCCAAGCAAGCGAGGTGGGAAACTGCGCCCGTGAACGAGTTCCTCGAGAGCAACCGCGAGCTGTGGGACGAGTGGACGGACATCCACGAGTCGTCGGACTTCTACCGGCTGGAGGAGTTCCGCGCCGATGGGATCCGGCTGCGCGACTACGAGCTCGAACAGGTGGGCGACGTCCACGGCAAGTCGCTCCTGCACGTGCAGTGTCATTTCGGCATCGACACGTTGTCGTGGGCGCGGCTGGGCGCGAACGTCACGGGCGCGGACTTCTCGCCGAAGGCCATCGCGCTCGCCACGCGGTTGGCGTCGGACCTCGGCCTGGACGCGCGCTTCGTCGAGTCGAACGTATATGACCTCCCGGAGCGGCTCGAGGGGACGTTCGACGTGGTGTACACGTCGCGCGGCGCGCTGAATTGGCTCCCCGACATCCGTGGATGGGCGCGCGTCGTCGCGCATTTCGTGGCGCCCGGCGGCATCTTCTTCATCACCGAGGCACACCCGATCGCATGGACGCTGGGCGAGGAGATGCCGCCCACGTTCCGGTACGACTATTGGGAACGCGCCGAGCCCGAAGTCTTCGACGTCGAGGGCTCGTACACCGACCCGACCGCCGACGTGAAGACCGAGAGGGAGTACAGCTGGAACCACGGTCTGGGCGAGATCGTCACGGCGCTCGTCGACGCCGGGCTGACGATCGAGCTTCTTCGCGAGTACCCGTTCTCCGCGTGGGACATGGGGTTCACGGTCGAAGGCCCGGACGGCACGTGGGTGAAGCCAGAGACCGTCGAGGGTGACCTGCCGCTCTTCTATTCGCTCCGTGCCCGGAAGCCCGGCTAACGACCTGCCTCGCCGGCAGCGGCCGCGCGGTCGCGATCGTGCCTTCGCTCCGAGAGGTGATCGGCAACGCCGATGCCGGTGAAGGGTAGGACGGGGCCCATCAACAACGCCACGTCGCTCGCCGTTCGGAGCAGGAAGAAGACGTACAAGGTCGCGAGAGCCACGGCGACGGCACGAGCCCGCCAGCTGTGATCGACGTCGGCCCGCAGTGCCACGATCCCACCGGCGCCGACGGCCGCGACCAGACCGGTCGCGGCGTCCGCGGCGAGCGCCGAGACCACGATGCCCACCAGGATGGTCATCCCCATCGCCTTGACCGCGGCGGCCGGGGCTCTCTGGTGCTCCGACAGCAGCGCGAGGGCGATGAACACGAACGGAAGGAGGCACAGTCCGAAGGCGATCAACGGGCCGGCGTTCGGCGACGAGCTACCGTCCTCCGAGCCCAAGGAGACGAGCGCCGCCACGATCGCCCAGTACGCGGGAACGAACAGGAGTGTGGCGAGGGTGATCGCGCGCCATTTCCGCTGCGGCGACAACGGCGCGGCGCCCGCCGAGACGTTACGCCGCGCCCGCACCACCGTTCGACTCATCCCTTGACCGAGCCTGCGGTGAGCCCTCGCACGAAATACTTCTGGAGGGAGAAGAACACCACGAGCGGCAGCGCCATCGAGATGAATGCCGCCGCCGTGAGTAGCTCCCACGTCTCGCCGCGCGACCCGTTCAGGCCGGCCAGCGCAAGCGTGAGGACCTGGACGTCCTTCGTACCCCCCAGGAACACGTACGCGACCAGCAAGTCGTTCCAGACCCAGAGGAACTGGAAGATCGCGAAGGCGGCGAGAGCGGGGACGGACAGAGGCACGATGAGCCGCCAGAAGATCGTGAAATGATCGGCCCCATCCATCCGGGCCGACTCGATGATCGACGACGGAAGCGAGCCGATGTAGTTGCGCAGCAGATACACGGCCAGAGGCAACCCGAATCCCGTATGCGCCAGCCACACTCCGAGGAACGTGCCGTTCAGGTCGAGGTCGGGGAACGTCCGGATCCCGAACAGGGACGCGCCATTCGCGAACATCCGCAGGATCGGGATGACGGCCATCTGCAAAGGAACCACCAACAGGGCAACGACCGCGACGAACAGCACGAAGCGTCCCCGGAACTCCATCCACGAGAACGCGTATGCGGCGAACGCGGCGATCGTGATCGGGATGACGGTCGAGGGGATCGCCACCGCCAGACTGTTCATGAACGCGTTCTGCAGGCCCCCGGTATCGAGGGCCTCCCGGTAGTTGTCCAGCGTCCATGCGGCGGCGTCGAACAGGTGAGCCGGAGCCGTCCACCATCCCGTCGTCTTGACCAGGTCCGACGGACGGAACGACGTGATCAGCACGCCGACCGTCGGGATCAGCCAGATCAGGACCACGATCACGATCGCGATGCGCACGAACCACCCGCCTCGCCTCACCTCGCCCACACCCGCCGAGGCGTTCGGAGCGGGCTCCACCGCTGACGCCGATGAGCGTGAGAGCGTGTCGCTCATCGGAGGGCCTCCTCTTCGCGGAACCGACGAACGTTGAAGAACATGACCGGGATGACGGCCACGAACAGGACGACCGCGATCGCGGCTCCGCGACCGGAGTTGAAACCGATGAAGAACCAATGGATCATGCGCTCGGCGATCACCTCCGTGCCGCTCCCCTCCGTGTTCCCTACGACGAAGACGATGTCGAAGACCTTGAGCGCGTTGATGACCATGTACGTGGTCACCACCACGATGGTTGGTGTGATGGTGGGGATGATCACTCGGCGGAACACCTGCAGCTCAGATGCGCCGTCGATCCGCGCAGCCTCGATGATCTCGTCCGGCACGGCCTTGATGGCGGCTGACAGAACCACCATGGCGAACCCCGTCTGCATCCAGACCATGATGACCATCAGGTACAGGTTGTTCCACGGCTGCTGCTGGAGCCACGCCACCGGCTGCTGACCGAGCCCGAGCATGATGCCGTTCAACAGGCCGATGTTCGTCCCGAACCCCTCGGGCCGGAAGCTGTAGATCAACCGGAACGTGATCGCCGCCCCGGCGAACGAGATCGCCATCGGGAGGAAGATCATGGACTTGGCGAGCGATTCGCCTCTGCGGAGGCGATCGGCGAGCGTTGCAAACGCGAGCCCGATACTCACGGCGACGGCGGGAACGAGGATCATCCACCCGAACGTGTTGCGGATGGAGCGAAGCATGCTGGGATCGGTGAAGACGAACTTGAAGTTGTCCAGACCGACGAACTCCTGTCCGCGGGGGTCCTTGAAGCTGAGCAGGATCGTGTTGAACACCGGATAGACGAGGAAGACGCTGAGGATCACCAGAGCCGGCCCGATGAAGACGTACGGCCGCAGGCCCTCCCGGAACCGAGGCGGCAGCCAGTCGACCACCTTGTTCATCCCCCAGAACAGGAGGAACACACCCCCGACACCCAGGAGGATGGCAACCAACACGACGAGGAACCGATTGGCGCCTTTGCTGCGGAGGAACGCGAACAGAACCGAGAAGAGCCAGGACCCCGCCACCACGACCATGACGGCGGCGACGATACGCAGGATCAGAGCCGTGCCCGAGAGAGAAGCCTCTTCGAAGGCCCCCTCCCCCGTCGCCGGATCGCCGGTCGATGCGCTCACGCCGCGGTCATCCTATCCCTCTCGGGGATGGCGAGGGAGCGGCCGCTTCGCGGCCGCTCCCTCGTTCCAAGTCACCAACGCGCATGCGCGCTCGCTATGACGCTGGCCAGCTCTTCTCGATGTCGCTCAGGATCCCTTCGATCGAGTCCGGCCCTTGCTGCATGTACTTGACCATGCCCGTCCAGAAACTCGCCGATCCGACGGCCGGCGGCATCATGTCCGATGCGTCGAATCCGGCCGTACCGGCCTTGAGTCCCTCCGTGAGGATCACGGATGCGTCACCGAGGATCGCGTTCGCATAGCAATCCGGACCCACGTCGACGTTCGGCGAGATCCTCGACGTCGCAACATCTCCGCCCATCGCGCACTGGACGTCCGTCGACATGAATCGCGTCAGGAAGTCCTTGACCTCCGGTGCGTTGCGGAACGTCACCGCGAGCTCACCGGCGAACAGCGTCCCGTCCTGGTCGATCGGAGGAAGCGGGAACCAGTCGTAGTCGACGCCGGCCTTGGCCCCTTCGGGGAAGAACGCGGGGATGAAGCTCGCCTGGCGGTGCAGCCAGCATCCGGGCGGCTCATCGAACATCGGCAACGGGGCGTCGCCGAACGCGATCGACGGGGTCTGGTCGGCCCCACCCAGCACGTAGCCGTCGTGGAACATGACGTCGCCGAAAACCTCGGCGGCGTGCAGGACGGATGGGTCGTTGAACGGGATCTCGTGCGACACCCACTTCGCGTAGGTGTCCAACCCGGCCGTCCGGAGCATGATGTCTTCCATCCAGTCGGTCGCCGGCCACCCGGTGGCACTCCCACTCTCGAACCCGACGCACCACGGCGTGCTGCCGTCGGCCACGATCTGATCGGACAGCGCGAGCATCTCGTCCCACGTCGTCGGGATGGTGTATCCCGCCTTGTCGAAGTCGTCCTTCGGGTACCACACCATGCTCTTGAGGTTGATGTTCGTGGGGATGCCGTAGTGCTCGCCGTTGTACTCGCCGAGCGACATGAAGTATTCACCGAACGTGGCGTTCAGGTCGTCGATGTTGAAGCCCATGTCCTCGAGCGAGACGGCGTTGCCAGACTTGGCCTGCTCGAGGACCGCACCCGGTTGCGGGAGCAGGATGATGTCGAGCGTTCCTGCTTGGGCCCGGATCTGGACGTCCTGTTCGAAGTTGGCGTCCGCCTCGATCTCGGCCGCGTAGTCCGCATCCACGTTGATCAGGTCGTCGAGGACGGCCTGCATGGGCCCTTGCTCCTTCGGATCGAGCGCGCTCAACACGTTCACCGTGCCGGTGTTCTCGCCCCCGCCGGTGGCGGCGCTCGCGCCGGTCGGCCCGGAGCCTTCGCCTGCGTTGTCGTCGTTGTTGGAACAGCCCGCAGCGATCAACAGAACGACCGCAAGCAGCGCCAACTTCCTAAATCGACGCACGTCGTGCCCCCTCTCTTGCGTCAGCACTTCCCTGCACACACACACCTAGATACGAGATCAGGCCATCGGCCCGCTTCACATCCCTCCTCCTTTCACGATGAACCTTCACGCTGCCTGCACGCCCCCCACGGTGGAACGCCGGATCACGAGCTCCGTCGGCAAGATCACCCGACGTGGTCCGCCGTCGGGATCCTCCAGGAGCTGGGAGAGCGCATGGGCGGCCTCGGCGCCTTGCGCCCGGATCCCCTGTCGAACCGTGGTCAGCGGTGGATCCAGGTTCGCGGCGAAGTCGAGGTCGTCGAATCCGGCGAGGGCGACATCCTCGGGAGTCCGCAGCCCGCGCGCCCGGATGCTCTCGAGGGCCCCCACCGCGGTGGCATCGTTCGCGCAGAAGATGGCATCCACGCCGCGGTCCAGCAGTTCGAGAGCGGCTGTGGCTCCTGTGGACCTCCTGAAGTCGCCGTCGGCGATGAGACCTTCCGTGGGAAGGCCCGCGCGTGCCATGGCGCGCTCATACCCGGCGATCCGATCCTCGCCCGCCACGGTTCCGCGACGGCCGGTGATGTGTCCGATACGGCGTCTCCCCGCATCGACCAGATGCGATGTCACAGCTTCGGCGGCCCGGACGTGGTCGACATCCACGTAGCTTGCCGACAGATCTGCTCTGCGGTGACCGACCAGCACGGTGGGGACTGAGGATGCGAGCAACCCGTCCACCAGGGGATCTTCCAAGTTGTACGCGGTGACGATCACGCCCTCCAGCAGGCCCATGCCCAAGATCTGGTCGAGCGTCTCCTGCTTCGAACGGTTCCCCAGCCAGAGCATCATGCCGGTCGCCGTCTCCGACAAGGCGTCGCTCATCCCCTGGAGCAACTGCGAGAAGTAGGGATCCTGGAACAGCTCGTGCGAGTCGACGTGCATCACGACGCCCACCACGCCGGACCGCCCGGATGCCAACGTGCGCGCCGCCAGGTTGGGCCGGTACCCAGTCCGCTCCAGCACCGCCAGGACGCGTTCGCGTGTCGCCTCGGACACCGACCCGCCGTTGATGACCCGCGACACCGTCGCGCGCGAGACGCCGGTCAGGGCTGCGAGATCGTCGAGCGTGCCGGCCAAGCTCCCCTCCTCGGCCTCCACCTCGGGTGGAAGCGCTCTCACGATACTGGCTGATCCGGATCTGTCAAGGCAGTGCGAATGGCACCGAGAACGTGTAGATTCACCGATCATCGTTGGAAGCGCTCCCAGCTTGGAAGCGCTCTCAGGAAGGAGCCCTCGTGCCCGAACGCCGATTCGCACCCGACTTCGTGTGGGGAGCCGCGACGGCCGCGTATCAGATCGAAGGGGCTGCCGGCGAGGACGGCCGCGGGGAGAGCATCTGGGACCGGTTCTCCCACACGCCGGGACGCGTGCGGAACGGCGACACCGGCGACGTGGCCTGCGACCACTACCACCGGTATCGGGAGGATGTGGCGCTCATGGCGGACCTGGGTCTGGGCGCGTACCGATTCTCGGTGTCCTGGTCGCGGGTATTGCCCGAGGGGACGGGGACAGCGAATGAGGCGGGACTCGACTTCTACGACCGGCTGGTCGACGAGCTACTCTCACGCGGACTCGACCCGTTGGTCACGCTCTACCACTGGGATCTCCCGCAGTCGCTCGAGGACGCGGGTGGGTGGCCCGTGCGTGCCACCGCTGAGGCGTTCGGGGAGTTCGCCTCTCTCGTGGCCGGCCGGCTGGGCGATCGCGTCGGTCGATTCGCCACGCTGAACGAACCCCACATCGTGTCCGATCACGGTTACCGTGTGGGCTCTCACGCTCCGGGCAGGACCGATCCCGATGCCGCGCTCGCCGCGGCGCACCATCTGCTGGTGGCGCACGCCCTCGGCGTGCAGGCGATCCGAGCAGAGGCGCCGCAGGCCGAAGCCGGCATCGTGTTGAACTTCGAGCCGAAACATCCGGCGACCCCGCACCCCCTCGACCAGGAGGCCGCCGCGGTGGCGCACGACCAGTTCAATCGCTGGTACCTGGATCCCATCACCGGACACGGGTATCCGGAGGAGGGCGCACGCGCCTGGGGGTGGCGTCGCGACGAGGTCCTCCCGGGTGACATGGCGGCGATCGCGGCACCCATCGACTTCCTGGGCGTGAACTACTACTGCCGGAACGTCGTGAGGTCCCCTTTGCTCCCTCCGCTCGATCCGCCGACGAAGCCGGAGCGCACGGGCATGGGGTGGGAGGTGTACCCGGCAGGACTCACCGAGGTGCTCGAATTCGTCGCGTCACGGACCGGCGACCTTCCGCTGTACGTGACCGAGAGCGGTGCCGCTTATCCCCTCGACGAGCTCGACCCCACCCATGATCCCGACAGGGTGAGCTTCCTGCAGCGACATCTGCAGGCGGCCGCCACGGCGATAGCGCACGGCGTCCCACTGCGTGGCTATTTCGTGTGGTCCCTCCTGGACAACTTCGAGTGGGCACACGGGTACGCGTACCGATTCGGCATCGTCCACGTCGACTTCGACACGTTGGAGCGCCGCGTGCGTGACAGCGGGAGGTTCTGGGGGTCGGTTGCGCGCAGCGGGGTCGTGCCTTCCGACGCTCAGGCTCCGTCGTCGCCGTAGATCGCCAGACCCGTCTCCGGATCGAAGAAGTGGAGTCGGGCGACGTCGACCACCAGTTCGATCTGCTGGCCCTTCGTCGCCATGGTCCGGGGGCTCAATCGAGCGAGGAACTCCGAATGATCGGAACCCCGCTGCTCGACCGCTTCGAGCGGGTCGTGACCCACGTCCCGCGCGAGCTCCTTGGTGTCCTCGGTGACCACGGCCGGGGCTTGCACGGTGAAGTGCACGACGACGTCCGCCCCCAGGGATTCCCGAAGATCGACGCCCGTACGGATGCGGCGATCCTGCGGTGCGTCGGGAACGAGCGAGGCGTCCTCGATGTCTTCCGGTCGCAGCCCTACCACCACGGACCTCCCCTCGAACCGGGTCAGGCCCGCGTGCGCGGCGACGACCTCCTGAGGCACGCCCAGCTGGAGCCCACCGAACTCGATGCTGGCCGACCCGTTCGACGTGGAGAGCGTGGCCTCCACCATGTTCATCGCGGGTGATCCGATGAATCCGGCGACGAACAGGTTCAACGGATGGTCGTACAGGTTCTGCGGCGTGTCGACCTGCTGCAACTTCCCCTTCCGGATCACCGCCACCCGGTCGCCCATGGTCATCGCCTCGACCTGATCGTGGGTGACGTAGATCGTGGTCACGTTCAGCTCGTGCTGGATCCGCGCGATCTCGGAACGCATCTGGACGCGGAGCTTGGCGTCGAGGTTGGACAACGGCTCGTCCATCAGGAACGCCTTGGGCTCTCTGACGATCGCGCGTCCCATGGCGACCCGTTGCCGCTGGCCGCCGGACAGCGCCGCGGGCTTGCGTTGGAGCAGCTCCTCGAGTCCGAGGATGCCCCCGGCCTCCCTGACCCTGCGATCGATCTCCTCCTTCGGGAGCTTGCGGAGCTTGAGCCCGAACGCCATGTTGTCGTAGACGGTCATGTGCGGGTACAGCGCGTAGTTCTGGAACACCATCGCGATGTCGCGCTCCTTCGGCGGCACCGTGTTGACCACGCGGTCCCCGATGGAGATCGTGCCACTGGTGATCCCCTCGAGACCGGCGATCATCCGCAGAGCGGTCGTCTTCCCGCAGCCGGACGGTCCCACGAGGACGACGAACTCGCCGTCCTCGATGTCGAGGTTGAGGTCGGACACAGCTTCCGTTCCGTCCACGTACGACTTCGAGACGGCGTCGAGCACGATCTCTGCCATCGATCCCCCTTCGGATGACCCTAGAGAAGGATATGCGAATCAGCCCACCGGCTGCTGAGACATGACGAGGGCCTCCCATGGTTCGAGACGAACCTGATCGGCGGTCTGCTCACCGCCGCGGTCGCGCCGGGTGCTCAACAGCACCTCGCCCGCGCCGGTGGGCATGTCGATCGGAGCCTCCGTGTGATTCAGCACCACGACCGTCCGGTCTCCTCGCCTCCATGCCCAGATCCCTTCCGGAGCGTCGATCGTGGCGTACGCGCCGACCCTGAGGTCCGTCCGGGCGCGCCGCAGGGAGATCAGATCCCGCGTGAGACGGAGCGCCGATCCGGGATCGGCGCGCTGGTCCGCGACGTTGCGCGTCGACGGGTCTCCGACCGGCAGCCACGGCTCCACACCCGGACGGGTGAACCCTCCTGTGGGCTCGCCCGTCCAGGGCATCGGCGTCCGGGCACGGTCACGGCCGGGGTCCACCGGCCAGCCACGCAGCCCGATCGGATCCCGGACTCGCTCGTGCGGCACGGCCACGTCGGTCATCCCGATCTCGTCGCCGTAGTACAGGATCGGGGTGCCGCGGAGCGTGAGGAGTATCACCAGCGCGGCGCGGATCTTCCGGTCGTCTCCGTCGCACCATCGCGTGGGGAACCGCGCCGCGTCGTGATTCGATCCGGTCCACGTCGGCCAGGCGTCCGCGGGGAGCACGGCCTCCTCCTGCTCGACGATCGAGCGCATCTCGTCGCCGAGCTCCGCGAAGACGAACGGGACGTTCAACGCCAGGTTGAGCTCGTCGGTTCCGTCCCCGTAGAAGCGCATCAGCGTCGTGAGGTCCGGCACCCATGTTTCGCCCAGCAGGATGGGTTCGTGTTCGTACGTATCCGCGATCGCGCGCCAACGTCGGATGACGTCGTGCACCTCGGGCC
>JBBQVZ010000031.1:0-28033 GCA_038211015.1 Actinomycetota bacterium
GTTCTCCCCCGGGTTCCGCTCGAACCGCGATCCCGGCGCGACGTAGGCCTCGACGCCGATGATCGGCTTGATGCCGGCGGACCGCCCGGCCTCGAAGAACCGGAGCGCCCCGAACATCGCTCCGTGATCCGTGACCGCCACGGCGGACATGCCGTGACGCGCGGCCTCGGTGAAGATCGTCGGCGCATCGGGGTGGAACTTCGGCGCCTCGATCCGGGCGGCTCCGTCGAGCAACGAGTACTCGGAGTGGACGTGGAGGTGAACGAAGCTCGGCTCGGCGGTCATCTGCGCTGGTCAGGCCTCCTGCAGCAACTGGTTTTCCACAGCCGTCGGGCGGGATGTGGATAACTTACACCCGTGTGATTCCGCGGGAGCCTCAAGGTACGCCGGACCTCGGAGACCGTCAAGGCTGCAGGTGGCGACGGCCCGTCACGAGCCGTTGGCCGACCTCGCCCGCGCGAGCGCCGACGCCAGATCATCCGGGAGGAGCTCCTCGCGCTCGATCCGCTCACCGGTCACCGGATGCTCGAAGGCGATCCGCCACGAGTGCAGGAACGGTCGCGTGAGCCCCAGCCGCCGCGCGTCGTCGCCCGCGCCCCCATACACGCGGTCCCCCAGGATCGGATGGCCGATCGACGACAGGTGCACCCTTATCTGGTGCGTGCGTCCGGTCCGGGGCGCGGCCTCGAGCAAGGTGAGGGAGCCGGGTCGTTCGCGGACCTCGAACCGCGTCTCGGCAGGCCGCCCCCCCGTCGCGTCCAGGACCACGCGCGCGGCATGCCGGCCCAGCGCCGCGTCCACCGCGAACGTGTCGTGTTCCACGCGGCCACGGACCAGGGCGAGGTACCGCCGATCGACGGCGTGACGCCGGAACATGGCGACCAACGCGTCGTGAGTCTCATCGGTCTTCGCCACGAGCATGAGTCCCGACGTTCCCGCGTCGAGACGGTGCACGATCCCGGGCCGCAGAGGACCGCCGGCAGACGACAGGGGAACGCCCATCCCGAGCAGGCGGTTGACCAGGGTGCCGGAACGGCGGCGCTCAGTCGGATGCGTGACGAGGCCGGGCGGCTTGGCGACCACGAGCAGGTGAGCGTCCTCGAACCGAACCGGGACCGGCGGTCCCTCGGGCTGCAGCGGCGCCTCGGTCTCGATCCCCAACTCCAACGCCTCGCCGCCCGCGAGCGCGAACGACTTGCTACGGACGACGCCGTCGACGGTGACGAGCCCCGACGTGATCGCGCGTTGCACGTCCGCCCGAGTGAACCCGGTGAGACGGGCGAGGACGGCATCCAGCCGCCCCGGCTCGCCGACGAACCGCTCAGCCGGCATCGGGGGACGGCTCGCGGTTACGGTCCGCGGCGAACGAGGAGATGGCCAAGACCACCGCGCCGACCACGATCGCCGAATCCGCCAGGTTGAAGACGGGCCACACATGGAAGTCGACGAAATCGACCACGTGACCCGAGAACCCGGAACCGCGCACGATCCGATCGGTGAGATTGCCCAGAGCGCCGCCGAGGATGAGGCCCAACGCGAGCGACATCGCGACGTTCGTATGGCGGAACGCCGTCGCGACGATCGCGACAGAGACCAGGATCGACGCGCCGACGAAGATCCACGGGGTTCGCTGCCCGAGGCTGAACGCCCCGCCGGGATTCGTCGTGAACCGCAGGTCGAGCACGCCGGGGATCACCGTGATCGGCGGACGTCCCGCCAGCGTGTGCTCCACCCAGAGCTTGCTCGCTCGATCGAGGATCCAGACCACGCCCGCGACGGCGAACAGGGTGCCCGCCGAGCGCCCGAGGCGCGTCACGGGCGGCTACCGCCGGGACTGCGCCTGGGCGTCCTTGATGCAGAGGTCCACGTACGCGAGCGCCCGCACGCGCGCCTTCTCGATGGGCTTCCCGCAGATGTCGCAGATGCCGTAGGTGCCGTCCTCGATGCGCTTGAGAGCTCGATCGATCTTGTGGAGGAGGTCGCGGACGTTGTTCTCGATCGAGAGGTCCTTCTCGCGCTCGAACGTGGCCGTGCCGGCGTCTGCCGGCTCGTCGTCGAGACCCACATCTCCTGCGGCATCCGACTGCGTGGATGCGAAGGAATCCTCCTCGATGCTCGTGAGTTGGTTGTCCAGTTGGACCCGCTCCTCTTCGAGGCGAATCCGCAGGTCAGCTATCTCTTTCTTCGTCAGCTTGGTCTCGGCCATGGTCGAGGGAGGGTAGCACAGGGGCACCCTCCGAACCGGGAACCGGGCGCGCCGCCGGTGGCGTGTCAGCCACGACGGATCCGCTGCTGAAGATCGGGGCTCGAAAGTCCGTCGATGTCGAACGTCTTCGTGCGCGAGCGCGCGCCACTCGTCAGGCGAACCCGCGTCCGCGGCACGCCGAGCGCCTCCGCCAGGGCCCGAGCGGCCTCCTCCGTGGCCCGGCCTCCCTCGGGAGCCGCGCGCACACGGATGACGATGCCGTCGGGTCCTGTCTCGACGGCCGTCCGGCCGGATCGGGGTGCGACGCGCACCGTGATGGTCGCCATGTCGAGGTGTAGCATGCCCTTCAGAGGCGACGACGGGAACGAGTAGCGGAGATCGTCTGGCCGAAGCGAGCCGGGGGCGGTGGGAGCCCGGCGCGAGACCTCCGCGAAGATCCTCCCCGAGCCGCTGCCCGAACCGGGATCTGTCGGTGCTGGGATCCCGCAGTAGGCACAGCCGGGCCCCGCCCGTGACAGCGGGAGGCCGTGAAGGCGGCCGTGAGCGGTCGGGCGCCGCAGGCGCCCGGCAAGCGGGGTGGTACCGCGGGGCCCAACGCCTCGTCCCTGCAAGGGACGAGGCGTTTTCGCGTTGTGGGACGCGAGAGGAGGCGGAGGAGATGCAGCGGTTCGAACCGGTGGACCCGAAGGTCAGCTTCCCGGAGCTCGAGCAGCGCATCCTCGAGTTCTGGCGCGTGAGCGACGTGTTCGCGCGCAGCATCGAGCTCCGGAAGGGCGGTCCGCTCTGGGTCTTCTACGAGGGTCCGCCGACCGCGAACGGCAAGCCCGGCATCCACCACGTCGAGCCGCGGACGTTCAAGGACGTGTACCCGCGCTTCAAGACGATGGCCGGGCATTTCGTGCCGCGCAAAGGCGGGTGGGATTGCCATGGCCTCCCCGTCGAGATCGAGGTCGAGAAGGAGATCGGAACCACGGGGAAGCGCGACATCGAGGCGTTCGGCATCGCCGAGTTCAACCAGCTCTGTCGCGAATCGGTCGGGCGCTACGTCGACGACTTCGAGCGACTCACCGAGCGGATCGGGTTCTGGATCGACATGTCCGACGCCTACTGGACCATGAACACCGAGTACATCGAGTCGGTCTGGTGGTCGTTGAAGCAGCTGCACGGTCGCGGGCTGCTCGTCGAGGCGGACCGGGTCACGACGTACTGTCCTCGCTGCGGGACGGCCCTGTCCGACGCCGAGGTCGCGATGGGATACCAGACCGTCGAGGACCCGAGCGTGTTCGTGAAGTTCGAGCTCATCGACGGAGTGGCTCTCGGGCCCGACCTGCACGCCTCGCTGCTCGTGTGGACCACGACGCCGTGGACGTTGCCCTCGAACACCGGGGTTGCCGTGGATGCATCCGCGACGTACTCCGTGGTGGAACGGGACGGTGAGCTCCTGATCCTCGCCGAACCGCTCGTCGAGACCGTGCTCGGCGACGTCGACCGGTTCGACCGGATCCAGGGGAAGGATCTGGTCGGTGCTCGCTACCGACCGCCGTACCCGAACGTCGAAGGTGCGCACACTGTCGTCGCGACCGACTTCGTGTCGATGGACGACGGCACGGGCATCGTGCACATGGCGCCGGCCTTCGGTGCCGAGGACCTGGCCGTTGGACGCGCGCAGGGCTGGCCGATCTTCAAACCGGTCGACGACACCGGCCGGTTCAACGACCTTGCCCCTTCATTCGTCCGCGGCCTCTTCGTGAAGGACGCCGATCCGAAGATCGTCGAGGACCTCGAAGAGCGCGGCGTGCTCCTGCGTGCTGAGACCGTCGAGCATGCCTACCCCTTCTGCTGGCGCTGCGGCACGCCGCTCCTGTACTTCGCTCGCCCGGCCTGGTACGTCCGAACCACCGCGGTGAGGGAGCGACTCCTCGACGTCAACGAGTCGGTCAACTGGATCCCCGACCACATCAAGCACGGGCGGTACGGCAACTGGCTCGAGAACAACGTGGACTGGGCCCTCTCCCGCGAGCGGTACTGGGGCACGCCGCTACCGATCTGGCGATGCGCCGCCGGGCACCAGACCGCGATCGGATCGCTGAAGGAGCTGAGCGGGCTCGCGGGACGCGACGTGAGCGACGTCGATCCGCACCGCCCTGCGATCGACGAGGTGACGTTCCCCTGCCCGGACTGCAGCGTCACCGCGACGCGGGTCCTCGAGGTGATCGACACCTGGTACGACTCCGGCGCGATGCCGTTCGCGCAGTGGAGCTATCAGCCCGAGCTGGGTCGCGGCGAGGAGATGTTCGCCGAGCGGTTCCCGGCCGACTTCATCACCGAGGCGATCGACCAGACGCGCGGTTGGTTCTACACGCTGATGGCGGAGGGCGTGCTGCACTTCGACTCGACCGCCTACCGCAACGTCGTGTGCCTGGGACTCCTCGTGGCCGCCGACGGCAAGAAGATGTCGAAGTCGCTCGGCAACGCGCTCGACCCCTGGGAGGTGCTGGATCGTCAGGGCGCCGACGCGCTGCGGTGGTTCATGATCACGAGCGGCTCTCCGTGGGAATCCCGTCGCATCGGGCACGAGGTGCTCGACGAGATCGTGCGCCAGTTCCTGCTCACGCTCTGGAACGTCTACTCGTTCTTCGTGACCTACGCGAACGCCGAGGGCTTCGATCCATCGGAAACGGCGCCGCCGGCAGCCGCGCGGCCCGCGCTCGATCGGTGGGTGTTGTCGCAGCTCGCCGAAACGGTGCGCACCGCTCGCGACGGGCTCGAGACCTACGACGCCACCGGTGCGGGACGGCGGATCGCGGCCTTCGTCGACGACCTGTCGAACTGGTACGTCCGGCGTGCCCGTCGACGCTTCTGGAACCCCGCGGGTGACGGCGGCGAGCACGATGACGCGCGGGCCGCGTTCCACACGCTGCACACCTGTCTCGTCACCGTCGCGCAGCTGCTGGCTCCGTTCACGCCGTTCGTCTCGGAGGAGCTGTGGCGGACCCTGGCCGCAGACCGCAACGGTGCTCCGGATTCGGTGCATCTGTCCGACTATCCGGTCGCCGACGACGACGCGATCGACCCGAGGCTGAACGCAGCGATGGACGCGGCGCGCGCGATCGTCGAGCTCGGCCGACGCGTCCGCGTCGAGACGAAGACCCGAACGCGCCAGCCCCTGGCGGAGGCCGTCGTGCACTATCCCGGCGATCACGAGGCGCTCGGGGCGGTCCTTCCGCTCGTCGCCGACGAGCTCAACGTGAAACGGGTCGTGTTCGCCGAGTCGGACACCTCGTTCGGGCGATGGCGCGCCAAGCCCAACTACAAGGTGCTCGGCCCCACGCTCGGCAACCGCGTCAAGGGATTGGCGGTCGCACTGACGGATGACGACGGAACCGTCGCGTCGGCGCTCGCGCGCGGCGAAGCGGTGGCCGTGGCGGTCGAGGGCGGTTCCCCGGTCAGGCTCACGCCCGACGATGTCGACCTGGTCCAGGAGGTCACCGAAGGCTGGGGCGTGGCGTCGGGCGACGGGCTTACGGTCGCGCTCGACCTCGAGTTGACCGACGACCTCCACCGTGAGGGACTGGCCCGCGAGCTGGTGCGCGCCGTACAAGACGCCCGCCGAGCGGCAGGCTTGGATGTGAGCGACCGGATCGCGCTCGCGGTGCAGGCGAGCGGCGACATGGCGGCCTCGCTCGACGCCTTCCACACCTACGTGGCAGGCGAGACGCTCGCGATCGCCCTGGACAGGGGAACGCTCCACGGCGACGCGTTCCACCACGAGGTGGACATCGACGGAGGAACGGTCTCGATCAGCTTGCGGAGGGCGGAGACCCCGAGCGCCTGACGACGCCGAGCCACAACAGCAACAGGCCGCCCGCGCTGGCGACGCACGCCGCGACCGGCAACTGGAAGCCGTCGTCGGAGAGCAACCCGGCCCCGAGCGCGATCGCCGCCACCACGATCAGGACGAACGCGGTGACGAAGAGGAGGGCGACACCCGCATGGCGGTCGCCCGACGTCACTCCTCGCCCCAGAACAGCTCCCTGAGCGACCGGTCGCCACCCTCGTTCTGCCCCGACTCGTCGTCCGACTCGCCCGCGGCACCCACCGAAGCGGTCGCCGGCTCCTCCACGCGGATCGGCGGCTTCGTGTCCCGTCCCGACGACTCAGGAGGCTCGGGCGAGGGCCGGACCGCAGGCATCGGCTGCGTCGCTTCGGAGGCCGGAACCTTCGCCTCCGACTTTCCGGTCCTCGGGCTCTCGGGGGCGGGAGCCGGCGACACCGAGGGCGGTTCGGGCGCTGGGGGTGCGGGCGGCGACGTGCCGAGCGTTGGGGCTGCGGGCGGTGAGGCCGCGGCTGGGGGTTTGGATCGGCTCGCCTTCGCCATGCCCTTCACCGACTCGGCGTGCCCCTGCACCAGCGTGGCCAACTGCTGGAGGAAATCCCGCTCCTGCGAGAGGAACGGAGCGACGGCGGCCCGCCCGGCGTCGGTTCCCGCTCCCGTGGCGCCGGATGGCACGGCCTGTCCGCGCGCGTCCTGGACGATCTTGGCCGCCTCGGCTCGGGCGCGCTCGATGATCTCGTCCGCCTGGCGCGACGTGTCCACCAGATCGGGCGCCCCGATCGACGGAGCGACGGGAAGCCCCGCGGCAGAGCGAAGCCGCTCGTTCTCCTCGCCCAGCTTGGTCATCGACTCGGTGATCTGATCGAGGAACTCGTCGACGTCGCGCATCCGGTATCCGCCGAAGCGAGAGACGTTGAACTCCTTGGATTGGATATCGGCGGATGTGACGACCGTGGACGCCGGCATGCCGGTGAAGTCCTGGGCGTCGCCCGCCTCCTTGTCCTTCTTCATGGGACCTCCCTCGCATGGGTCATGGGCAGAACGCGCTCCGAAGCACGAAGATGATCAGGAACGCCACGATCACGGAGAGATCGAGCGGACCGGCCGGCGGCAGGATGCGCCGGATGGGCCGCAGGACCGGCTCCGTCACGTCGAACAGCAGCTCGAAGACCGTGCGGAGCGGCCCGGTCACGGGCGGATGCCAGCCGGCGAGCTCGATCCAGCTCACCACCACCCTGGCCAGCAGGATGATCCAGTAGACCCCCAGGGCGATGCAGATCAAACGACCGATAGCACTCCCCGCGCAGATCATCGGCTGGAAAGGCTAGCAGGGGCGCTCTCGGCGAGGGACGCGGCGAGCCCACCACGGCGACCGAGGTTCAGAACTGGTTGTAGAACGCGCCGCCTGCGATCCGCTCGCGCTCCTCGGCGGAAACCTCGACGTTGTCGGGCGTGAGCAGATATACCCGATTCGCGACCAGCTCGATCTTGCCGTCCAAGCCATAGACGAGACCCGAGGCGAAGTCCACGAGCCGCCGGGCGATCGTGTCGTCCGTGGACTGGAGGTTCATGATGACCGCGGTGCCTTCCTTGAACCGGTCGGCCACCTCTCGCGCCTCGTTGAACCGCCTCGGCTCCGATTTGTAGATGGCCGAGGACGCGGTGGCGACGCGCGGCGAGGCGATCGTGCGGACGACCCCCTCCGTCTCGGAAGACACGCCTCGCACGGCCTGCGGCTTCATGCGCCGAACCGGCGCCGGCTCGACCTCGGGCATGTCGTCGACGAACTCTTCGTCGTCCTCGACCAAGCCCAGGTAGTTCAGGGTCTTCTTCCACACGCCGGCCATCACTTCCTCCCTACGTCAACGGCGCTCGGGGACCGAACAGCGCCGTTCCGACGCGAACCATCGTAGCGCCTTCTTCCACCGCGACCTGGTAATCCAACGACATCCCCATGGACAATTCCAGCACCTCCGGATGCCGTTCGCGGATGCGATCGCGGAGTTCCCGGAGCCGGAGGTAGAAGGGACGAGCGTCTTCAGCGCGCTCGGAGAAGGGCGGGATGGTCATCAGGCCAACCAACCTGAGCCCCTCGAGGGAAGCCACGCGGTCGGCAAGGGCGCCGGTCTCCTCCGGGGGAACGCCGGTTCGCTCCCCCGTGAGATCGACCTCGATCAGGGCGTCGATCGCCCGCCCGGACGCCGTGGCTCGCCTCGCGAGCCGCTCCGGGGCGTGGCCGCCGGCGACGGTCTCGACCACATCGGCGAGCGCCGCGACATGGTGCGCGGTGTTCGTCTGGAGCGTGCCGATGAAGTGCCATCGGACGTCGGGCGCCTCGGCATGCTTCGCCCGTAGCTCCTTGACGTAGTTCTCACCGAAGTCCGTCACGCCCGCGCCGCGCGCCCATCGGATGACGTCGGGCGGAACGGTCTTGCTGGCCGCGACCAGACACACGTCGCCGACGTCGCGGCCCACCCGGTCGCAGGCCGAGGCGATACCGCTGCGCACGTCCTCCACGTTGGCCACTAGCTCATCGCGCGTCGCCGTCATGGCAGACCAGCGTGGCAGAAAGCCGGAGCGGACATGGAACGGGGGGCGGGGAGCTCCTCGGCCAAGAGGCGGGGGAAGGGCGCCTCCTCGCTCGGAACCTCCCCGCCCCCCACAGCGCGAGGCCGCGCGGGGACGGACCGGGGTCCGTCAGTTCTTCAGGAAGTCCGGGATGTCCAGATCCTCCTCGGCATCGAACGAAACCGTCCTCGGCTCGGGGTCGCTCGAGTTCGTGAACACGTCCAGGTCTTCGTCGACGTCGTCGGCCAGGATCGACGGCAGCGCGTCTTCGTTGTTCCCGCCGCGGACGGGCTCCTCCAGCAGTCGGGAGAGGCGGCTCTCGAACCGGCTGCTCTCTGTCGAGGACGTCGCCAGCTTGTCGAAACCGGCGGCGACGACCGTGACCCGAACCTCTTCCCCCAGCGCGTCATCCACGACGGCCCCGAAGATGATGTTCGCGTCGGGATGGGCGACGCGGGTGATGTGGTCGGCCGCCGCGTTGACCTCGTGGAGCGAGAGGTCGGTGGGACCCGCGATCGAGAGCAGCACACCTTTGGCGCCGTCGATCGACGACTCGAGAAGCGGCGACGAGATGGCGGCCTTGGCCGCGTCCACCGCACGGCTCTCGCCGGTGCCGTGGCCGATGCCCATCAGAGCCGACCCTGCGCCGGTCATGACGGACTTGACGTCCGCGAAGTCGAGGTTGATGAGACCCGGCGTCGTGATCAACGACGTGATGCCGTCGACGCCCTGGAACAGCACCTGATCGGCCATGCGGAACGCCTCGATCATCGGCGTATTCGGATCGGAGACCTGGAGCAAGCGGTCGTTCGGCACGACGATCAGCGTGTCGACGGCCTTCTTCAGCTCCGTGATGCCGACGTCCGCCTGCGTCGCGCGCTTGCGCCCCTCGAATCCGAACGGCCGCGTGACGACGCCGATCGTGAGCGCCCCCAAGCCCTTGGCGATCTCCGCGACGACCGGCGCGCCGCCCGTTCCGGTGCCACCACCCTCGCCGGCGGTGATGAAGACCATGTCGGCGCCCTTGAGGATCTCTTCGATCTCATCGGCATGTTCGTGGGAGGCGGACCGACCGACCTCTGGATCGGAGCCCGCGCCGAGCCCGCGGGTGGTCTCGCGCCCGATGTCGAGCTTCACCTCCGCATCCGACATCAGGAGCGTCTGCGCGTCGGTGTTGACGGCGATGAACTCGACGCCCCGGAGGCCTGCCTCGATCATCCGGTTCACCGCGTTCACACCGCCCCCGCCGATCCCGACGACCTTGATCACGGCGAGGTAGTTCTGGGGAGCATCCATCATCATCGCTAGTCCTCCGAACATCGGGCCGGTGCGACCCGCTGCCAACCTGGGGAAACGCCGTATGAGGCAGACAAACCATAACCGTCAAGCTCACAGTTATTGTTATATCTACCTCACGTATAGCTGGGAACGCTACTAAGAAAGCGCAGGTCCGTCAAGCATCTAAGGAGCGCTCGTTGTGCTGTTGGATGACACCGAACCCTGACTTCACGGTGCCACCACCACCCCACCCGAGAGGACCGCTGTGGGGGCTGACGGAACCCGAACGTCGGCGGAGATCACGGACGTGCCGTTCTCCGCCGCGTAGTCGAGCAACGCTCGGAGCGCCATCGCCTTGTCCGGCAGATCGACCGCTTCCCCGTAAGCGACCTCAGCTCCCGACGACAGGTCCACGCGCAGCTGCCCGTCCGCCAGGATCGAGACGCCGTCGATGCGATGGCGGAGGGTCGGAGCCATCGCATCGATCGCGCGCGCCGCTCCCTCGACCGCGTCCGCCGTCGGTTCGAGTCCCGGCTCATCGGCGGGCGCGATGACCGGCAATCCAGTCGCCGCACGCGGCAGAGCCGCCTCGAGGAGCACACCGTCGTCCGCGACGAGACGCAGGACGCCTCCCGACTGAGCGACGGCGACCGCCACACGCTCGTCGATCTCGATGATCAACCTCGACGGAAGGTCTTTCGTGATCGTGGCCTCGGCGATCCACGATTCGCGTTCGAGCCGCGCCTCGGCGGCCTCGGCGTCCAGCGTGAAGACGTTCGTCTTCGACGTGATCGCCGCGATGCGCAGAACATCCACACGAGCCACGTGTGACGTCCCGCGAACGTCGATCGTGCCAGCGTAGAAGAACGGACTTCGGGTCAATGTCACTGCCGCGGCCACCAGCAACACCGTAGCGATGAACGCGATCGCGCCAACCTTGCGGAAGCGGTCGCGCCGCCCGCCCGCCGATGCGGGCTCGAGGCTCGGCGGCTGGTCTGCAGGCGTGGTCTCGGCCTCGACCGCCAGGGTTGGACTCGACTCCGGCGCCTTGGACTCCGACTTGACCGCGTCCGTCAGCTCGGCGACGTCGGGCGCCGCATCCACTTCCCCGATATCGGTGACGGGCTCAACGTCGGGCATCATCGAACGCTCCGATCAGCTTGACCTCAGGCTCGAGCGTGATGCCGGCGGCGTCCTCGACCAATCGCTGGATGTCGCGGATGAGCACCAGGACGTCGGACGAACGTGCGCCGGGCTCGGCCACGATGAAGTTCGCGTGTTTGAGCGAGACGGAGGCGCCGCCCACACGACGACCCTTCCCCCCTGCCGACTCGATCAGCCGAGCGGCGTGGTCTCCCTCGGGGTTGGTGAAGACGCTTCCGCAGTTGGGCTCGGCGACCGGCTGCGTCCGGCGGCGCCAGTCCCGTGCCTCGTCCATGCGGGCGCGGATCTCGGCCGCATCCCCCGTCTTCAGCCGGACGACCCCGCCCGTGACCACCGCGTCCTCCTCCAGAGAGGATCGCCGATACTCGAAGCCTGCCTCCTCCGCTTCGACCGTCTCCCCGCGCCCATCCCGTAGCCGGTAGGTCACGATGCGTTCGAGCACGTCGGCCATGGCTCCCCCGTGCGCTCCCGCGTTCATCCTGACCGCCCCGCCGAGCGTGGCGGGGATCGCGACGCCGAACTCCAACCCGGCGAGACCGTGTCGCAACGCGACACCGGCGAGCGCGGGGAGCGGGATGGAGCCGCCCGCGGTCAGCCGCTCGCCGTCGCGCGCGACCCATCGGTAGCCGCGGCCGAGCCGGAGCACCAATCCGGGGAACCCCGCGTCGGACACCAGGATGTTGGAGCCCTTGCCGATCACGACGAACGGGATGTCGGTCGCCACGATCGCCTCTCCCGCTGCGGCCAGATCCGGGTCGGACTCGGGCTCGAGGTAGAGCGCCGCGGGACCGCCGAGCCGGAACGACGTGAGCGGAGCGAGCGGGAACGTTGTTCGGATGCGGTCGCCGGCCGCGGCTCGCAGGATGCCCTCGGCGCGCGCGAGCGCCTCGTTCACGATGCCTCCCGGATCCGCTCGAGCGCCGCATCGCCCAACATCCAGACGTCGCCGCAACCCATCGTGACGACGAGATCCCCCTCGCGCACCTCGTCGCCCAGGAACCGCACGACGTCTTGCCGGTGCGGCAGGTAGACCACACGGGTCGCCGGCGAGACCTCGGTGATGCCGTCGACCACGAGCTTCCCGCTCACGCCAGGGATCGGCGTTTGGTCGGCTCCGTACACATCGGTCACCACCACCAGGTCCGCCTCGGTCAAGCTCGCCCCGAGCTCGCGCCAGAGCGCCTGCGTCCGCGAGTACCGATGGGGCTGGAACACCGCCACGAGCCGCAGGGGACCGGTCCGGCGCGCCACTCCCAAGGTCACCGCCAGCTCGACGGGGACATGGCCATAGTCGTCGTAGAAGTCGGCGCCTCGGGCGTTGCCTCGCAGCTCGAACCGACGGCGAACGCCCGTGAACCCTGCGAGCGCCTCGGCAGCCGCGCCGGGGGCGACCCCGACCGCTGACCCCGCCGCGACGGCCGCCACGGCGTTCAGGAGGTTGTGCGCGCCGTCCACCTGCAGAGCCAGGCGCGTCGCGACCCCATCGGGGTCGGTCACGACGCCGCGCGCCCCACCGGGGCCCACGGCCTCGATCGCCAGCTTCCAATCGTTCATCGGACCGACCCCGTACGTGACGACTCGCGTGACGACTCGCGTATCGGCCAGCGAGATCGCCGCGCGGACGCCAGCGTCGTCGCCGCACGCCACGACGAGGTCGCACTCCGACATGAATCCGGCGAACGCCGACTCGATCTCGTTGCGCCCGCCCGGATAGAAGTCCACGTGGTCCACGTCCACGTTCGTCACGATGCCGATCGGATGGGGCGCCAACAGGAACGAGCCGTCGCTCTCGTCGGCCTCGAAGACGAAGAGGTCCCCCGCACCCGAGCGCGCGCCGCTCCCGCTCTCGTTCAGGTCCCCGCCGACGAGGAAGCTCGGGTCGAGCCCGGCTCGTTCGAGCACCACCGCCAGCATGGAGGTCGTCGTGGTCTTGCCGTGCGTGCCCGCCACCGCGATGGCGCGTTTCCCGGCGGTCAGGGCGGCGAGCACCTGCGCGCGGGCCCACACCGGCACGCCTCGACGTCGCGCCTCGGCAAGCTCCACGTTGCGCTCCCCGATAGCGCTCGACACGACGACGGCGTCGGGGTCGTGCCCGAGGTTCGCCGGTTCGTGGCCGACGACGACGGCAGCGCCGAGCTCGCGGAGCTCGCCGAGTCCTTTCGAGTCCTTGAGGTCCGAGCCGCTCACGGCGATGCCTCGGGCGAGCAGAAGCTTCGCGAGGTTCCGCATGCCCGCGCCGCCGATCCCGATCATGTGGAGACGCGCGATGCCGTCGAGCGCCGGCACGTCGAGGGTGGGGATGCTCCCCGGCGGCGGTGAGTAGCGAGGTGGGTTCACGGCCACGTCTTCGCCGCCTCCACCACCAACGACGCGAACCGAGCTGCGGCGTCCGGCTTCGCCCATCCGCGCGCGCGAGCCCCCATCGACGCCAGTCTGCCGGGGTCGTCCATGAGCTCGATCACGGAGCGAACGAACACCGACGGGGTGAGCTCCGCATCGGGAACGACCACCGCCGCGCCGATGCGCGCGAGCTCGCGAGCGTTCGCATCCTGATGGTTCTCGGTTGCGTGCGGGTACGGGACCAGGACTGACGGCAGACCGCAGACCGCGAGCTCGGCGAGCGTCGTCGCCCCCGCCCGCGACACCACCAGGTCGGCCGCGGCGTATCCGAGCTCCATCCGATCGAGGAAGGGCAACACGACGACGCGAGCCGCACCCGCTCGCTCGGCCGCGTCCGCCAGCTCCGCCTCTCGGCCGGGGCCCGCCAGCACCAACAGTTGGAGGCCGACGCGTTCGGCGAAGGCCGGCAGCGCGGCGGCCACCACCTGATCCAGGTGCAACGCGCCCTGGCTCCCACCCGTCACCATCACCGTTCGTCGGGCCGGGTCGAGTCCCAGCAGCGAGCAGGCCTCGACGACGAGCTCATCGCGGTGTTCGGGCACGTCGAGGATCGCCTGGCGCACCGGGTAACCGGTCGTCTCGACCCGGGCGTCGCCACGGATCCGGCCACGGACGTCGTCGAACGCGATGCCGATCGCGGATGCCCACCGGGCGAGGGATCGGTTCGCCAATCCCAGGACGGCGTCGGGGTTGTGCAGCACGATCGGAACGTTCGCCCGCCTGGCTGCAAGGATCGGAGGCACGCTCACGTAGCCGCCCATGCCGACCGCGACGTCCGCCCCTCGCACCAGTGGCGCGCACGCGAACATCGAGCGAACCGCGATCACCGGCGCCTTCGCGGCCCGGATCGACACCTCCCTGACGAACGGCGCGGCCTTGACCGCGTCGAAGTGGTACCCGGCCGCGGGAACGCGCTCCGCCTCTTGGCCATCCCGCGAGCCGATGAACCGAACCTTCGCGCCGTGCTCGCGGACCAACGTGTCCGCCAACGAGAGCGCGGCGAAGATGTGACCCCCCGTCCCGCCGGCCGCGATCACCACGTTCACGTCGGCGCCCGCTGCGTCGGTGTGCGCGACCGGCCCGTCCCCTTCTTCGCCGTACCGGCTCGGGAGGCACCCGCTCGGGAGGACCTGCCGCCCGCTCGCGCGATGGAGGCGAGCACCCCCACGGCGCCGAGCGTGACGATCAAGGAGCTTCCTCCGAAGGACACGAACGGAAGCGGGACACCGGTGATCGGCAAGAGACCGGTGACGGCGCCCAGGTTCACGATCGTCTGCAGCCCGATCCACGACGTGATGCCTGCGGCCAGGAGCCGTCCGAACGTGTCGGGAGCGCGAACCGCGATCCGGATGCCCGCGTAGATCATCGCCCCGAACGCGATGAGCACCACGAACTCCCCCATCAGCCCGAGTTCCTCTCCCAGCACGGCGAAGATGAAGTCCGTATGGGCGTTGGGGAGGTTGCCCCACTTCTGGCGGCTGGCGCCGAGCCCGACCCCGAACCACCCGCCGGATCCGAGCGCGATCAACCCCTGGATGAGCTGGTATCCATCTCTCAAGGGATCCTTCCACGGGTCGAAGAACGACAGGAATCGAGCCCGCCGGTACGCCTCTCCGAAGATGAGGTACGCAAGACCGCCCAACGTGAGGACGCCGGTCACCACCAGATGGCGGAGCCGTGCCCCGGCGATGAACAGCATCATCAGGACACATCCGACGATCACGATCGTCGTGCCCAGGTCGCGCTGAAGCATCACGATGCCGGCGACGAGCAACACCACGGGGCCGAGCGGCAGGGCGAGGTGCAACCAGTCGTCGAGCTTTCCCTCTTTCTGCGCGAGGACCGCGGCGGTGAAGGCGATCAATGCGAGCTTCGCGAACTCCGACGGTTGCAACGTGAAGGGTCCAAGGCCGATCCAGCGGGATGCGCCGTAGACCGACGACCCGGCGGTCGGATGGAGCGCCAACAGCAGGAGCACCACCGAGATGACGACGAGCGGTCCCGACAACCGTCGCCATGCCGTGTAGCGCATCCGCGCGGTGAGGAGCAGCGTGCCGATGCCTATCGCCGCGTAGATCGCCTGTCGTTCCAGGAACCAGAAGCTGTTGTCGTAATTCGTGAACGCGTACACCGAGCTCGCGGAGAAGACCTCGATCACACCGATCGTCGTGAGGAGCGCTGCGGACACGAGCAGGAGGATCACGCTGGTTCGAGCCGCGACCGCCGGATCCTTCCTCGGACGGCGAGCGGGAGGGCGAACGATCCGGAGCTTCGTGGCATGGCCCGCGGCCGTCCGCTTGGCGGTCGCACGATCAGCCACGGGCGACCACCTCCTCCATCAACGCGCGCGCGGCCGCCGCGAAGCGGTCGCCCCGCTCCGCGTAGTCGCGGAACATGTCCCAACTGGCGCAGGCGGGCGCGAGCAGCACCGTCCCCGGCCGGGGTGCGAGCGTGAGCGCCTCCCGCGTCGCATCCTCGATCGTGCCGGCACGACGAACGGGAACCAACCCTTCGAACACGGACTCGATCTCGGAGGCGGACTCGCCGATCGCGATGACCCCCGCGAGCCGATCGGCCCGAGACCGCAATGGCGACAGGTCGACGCCCTTGGCGCGACCTCCGGCGATCAGCACCGCTCCCGGGACCCCGTCGATGGCGGCGAGCGCCGCATGCACGTTCGTCGCCTTCGAGTTGTCGACGAAGCGCACGCGGTCGACGAGCGCGACGACCTCGCCGCGATGATGGGCGGGCGTGAAGCTCGCCAACCCCTGTCGTATCGCCTCGGGTGCAACGCCGAACGCGATCGAGGCGGCTGCGGCCGCGGCCGCGTCCGCGCGGTATCCGGCACGTTCGGGGTCGACCGGTCCCAGGTTCACGGTTCCTTCCGCACGCGACACCAATCCACCGTCGACATAGCCGACCTCACCTTCGTCCGGTGCCGCTAGTCTGAACCAGACCACCGGGCAGGGAGCCCCGGCGGATACGGCTGCGGCTCGCGTGTCGTCGCGGTTGCCGACGTGCGTGTCGCCTTCGCCCTGCGCGCGCACGATGTTCCGTTTCGCCTCGACGTAGGCCTGCTCCGAACCGTGCCAGTCGAGGTGATCGGGTGCCAGGTTCAGCAGGACCGAGACCCGTGGATGGAACGTCTCGACGAACCGCAGCTGGAACGACGATGCCTCGACGACGAGCACCTCGTGCCCCTCACGTGCCGCCAGCGGGAACGGATGACCGATGTTGCCGCACGCCACCGCGTCGCGGCCCGCGGCACGCAAGCACGACGCGATCATCCCCGTCGTCGTCGTCTTGCCGTTCGTCCCCGTCACGGCCAGGTAGGGGACGTCGCAGAGCCGCGCCCCCAGCTCGAGCTCGCCCCACACGGGGATGCCTCGCTCCACCGCCCAGACCAGGACGGACGCATCTTGCCGAACGCCGGGGCTGGTGACGACGAGCGACGCTCCGTCCAGGTGCGACGGCTCATGACCCCCGGCCGCGATCTCGACGCCCAGCTCGCGCAGGCGCGGGTGCTCGTCGAGATCACGCAGAGGACGGGCCTCGCTCACCAGCACGTCGGCGCCCTCGGCGGCGAGCGCCTCGGCCGCGGCGGCCCCCGCGACGCCCGCGCCGATCACGGTGACCCGCCGTCCTCGGAGGTCCCCGCTCATCCGAGACCGCCCCTGCTGATGAAGTCCACATAGAAGAGCCCGATCCCTACAGCGACGCAGAGTCCGGCGATGATCCAGAACCGGACGACGACCGTGAACTCCGGCCAGCCGGCCAACTCGAAGTGGTTATGGATCGGCGACATGCGGAAGATCCGTCGTCCGAACCCCCTGAACGAGATCACCTGCAGGATGACCGACATCGTCTCGATCACGAACAGACCGCCGAGGACGATCAGCAGGAGCTGCGTATTGAGCGTGATCGCCAGCGCGCCGAACATCCCGCCCAGCGCGAGTGCGCCGGTATCTCCCATGAAGATCCTCGCCGGCGCCGCGTTCCACCACAGGAACCCGGTGACGGCGCCCATCATCGCCGCGGTGACGATCGCGGTGTCGAGCGCCGTGTCCGGGTCGATGGCGTAGCACGCCGCGGGAGGGCCCAGACCGCAGGCGTGCCGGAACTGCCAGAACGCGATGAACATGAACGCAGCGAGCACCAGGATCGAGGAGCCGGAGGCCAGTCCGTCCAGTCCGTCGGTCAGGTTCACCGAATGGGACGACGACGTCAGGATCAAGAACGCCCACACGTAGAACAACACGCCCAGGTGCAGTCCCGTCGTGCGGATGAACGACAGTTGCGTCGACGTGCCGGTGTCGCCGGAGAAATGCACCACCACGACCGCGAAGAGGACCGAGACGACGGCCGTTCCCAGGAACTTCTGGAACTTCGACAGCCCCAGCGACCGGTCGCGACGAACCTTGATGAAGTCATCGAGGAATCCCACGATCCCGAAGCCGACCGCGGTGAACAGCAGCGCGAGACCGGCCGGGGTGATGTGGGGGAACGTGAACCGGGAGGCGAGGAACCCCGCGAACAACCCGATCAGGATGACGACGCCGCCCATGGTGGGCGTGCCCATCTTCACCATGTGCGTGTGCGGCCCGTCCTCGCGGATCCGCTGACCCCACCCCCACGTCCGGAACGCCTTGATGGCGATCGGCGTCCCGAGCAATGTGACGGCGAGGGCGAAAGCGGCCGCGACCAGGATCGACTTCACCGCAGCGCCTCCGCGAGCCGTTCGAGGCCCGCGACGCGAGACCCCTTGAACAGCACGAGGTCGCCGGGTCGTGCCGACTTCCTAACGTCGTCCAACGCCTCTTCGGGGTCGTCGTAGCAAGCCACGTTGTCGGGTTCGACGCCTTCGCGGAGACCTGCGTCGGCGATCGAACGCGCCGACGCGCCGACCGCGATGAGGCGGTCGACGCGGATCCGCGCCGCCAGCTCCCCGATACGGTCGTGCTCCCTGGCAGCGATCGGGCCGAGCTCGGCCATGGTGCCGAGCACCGCGATCAGGTGGCCCTCACCCGCCATCCAACGCGCGGCGCGCAACGCAGCCGCCATGGACTCGGGGTTCGCGTTGTACGCATCGTTGACGACCCGGACCCCGGCGGGCGTCGTGAACGTCTCCATCCGCCACTGCGAGACCGCGGCGTTCGACAACGCATCGGTGCAGGCGGCGAGCGGCACCCCGAGCGTCACACCGGTCGCGGCTGCGGCCAGCGCGTTCGACACCATGTGCTCGCCGGGAACGGCAAGCGTCACCGACACTCGCTCCGACTCACACACCAGGGTGAACGACGCCCGCCCGTCGGTGCTCAGCGACACGTCCTCCGCCCGCACGTCGGCGTCGGCCGCGAGACCGAACGTGACGACCCTTCCCGCGGTCCGACCGGCGTACCCCGCGACGACGGCGTCGTCCGCGTTGAGGATGGCGACCCCCTCCGGGCCCAGCGCTTCGACCGGCTCCGCCGACGCCTCGACGATCCGGTCCCACGAGCCGAAGACCTCCAGGTGCGCGACCCCCACGTTCGTGACGATCGCGATGTCCGGCCTTGCGATCCCGCACAGGATGGCGACATCTCCAACGCGCCGGGCACCCATCTCGGCGATGACGACCTGGGTGTCCGGAAGCGCACCGAGGATCGTCACCGGCAACCCGACCTCGTTGTTGAACGACTCCCTGCTCGCATGCGTGCGGAACGTCGTCGCGAGCACCGCAGCCGCCATGTCCTTCGTCGATGTCTTGCCGTTGGCGCCGGTCACCGCGACCACGTTCGCGTCCATGCGTGCCCGCTCATCGCGGGCGAGCATCATCAACCCCTCGCCGGTCGACCGCACGGACACGGCCGGACCGTCGACGTCCAGACCGTCGCGCACCAGGGCGCCGACGGCGCCGTTCGCGAACGCCTCCGGGACGAACATGCCGCCGTCGGTCCGTTCGCCGGGCAACGCCACGAAGAGCGCGCCTGGGACGACGTCGCGGGAGTCGATCGCGACGGACGTCACCTCGACGTCCTCTCCGAGGAAGAGCCCTTCGACGGCGCGGGCGACATCGGACATCCGACGCGGCTTCACGTGCCGCTCCCCATGGCATCGAGCTCCTCGCGAGCCACGACCCGGTCGTCGAACGGGATCGTCTGATCGCGGAACTCCTGGAGCGCCTCGTGGCCCTTCCCCGCGATGACGACCACGTCGCCCGCTACCGCTTCGCGGAGCGCGAGCCGGATCGCCGCGCGCCGGTCGGGCTCGACCACGAACGCACCGCCCCCCTCCTTCGCGCCCGGCTCGATCTCCGAGATGATCGCCAACGGGTCCTCGGAGCGCGGATTGTCGGTGGTGACCACGCTCAGGTCCGCGTTCGCGGTGGCCGCCGCACCCATGGGGGAACGCTTCGCGCGGTCGCGATCCCCACCGCAACCGAACACGAGGATCAGGCGACCGGACGTCAGCGGGCGCGACGCACGCAGCACGCTTCGGATGCTATCCGGCGTGTGTGCGTAGTCCACCACCACCAGGAATTCCTGCCCGGCCTCGATCGGCTCCATCCTGCCCGGCACCTCACCGAGCGTGGCCAGGCCTCGCTCGATCGCGGCGTCGTCGATGTCGAGCGCACGCGCTGCCGCCGTCGCGGCCAGCAGGTTCTCCACGTTGAACGCTCCGCGCAACCGGGATCGGATCGCGACCCCCTGCACCGTGCAGGAGATGCCGTCGCGTGTGATGACGACGTCGCGAGCCCGGAGGTCGGCTTCCGGACCCATCCCGAACGTCGTGGTGGGGATCGAGACCTCGCTCAGCAGCCGGCGCCCGAACGGGTCGTCGGCGTTCACGATGGCCCGGGCCGCGTGGCCCGGCGTGAAGAGCCGCGCCTTGGCGTCGAAGTACGCATCCATCGTGGCGTGGTAGTCCAGATGGTCCTGCGACAGGTTCGTGAAGACCGAGACGTCGAACACGACCCCATCCACACGGCGTTGCTCGAGCGCGTGCGACGACACCTCCAGCGCCGCGCCTCGAACACCGCGGTCGCGCATCCGTGCCAGGAGCCGATGCAGGTCGGGAGCCTCCGGCGTCGTGCGCGCGAGCGGGACCGGTTGGCCCGCGACGGTGGCGCCTGTGGTCCCCACGATCCCGGTGGTCCAGCCGGCCGCCTCGAAGATCGAGGCGAGGAGGTACGTCACGGTGGTCTTGCCGTTCGTTCCGGTCACACCGACCGTCGCCATCGAAGACGCGGGGTCGGCGAATGCCAGGGCAGACATGGGGCCCATGGCCCCGCGGACCGACGGCACGAGCGCCTGCGGCGCCTCAACGTCGAGCCACCGCTCCACGACGAGCGCCACCGCGCCCGCGTTCAGGGCCTCCGATGCGAACGAATGCCCGTCGACGTGAAGGCCGGGGACGCAGAAGAAGAACGCGTCCGGCGTGACCTCCCGGGAGTCGAACGCCACATCGGCGACCGCGACCTCGCCGTCGCCGCGGATCGCCACCTCAGGGACGGCGGCGGCCACATCGACGAACGAGACAGGGGAGAAGCCGGATGTCACCGCCCCCGAGCTTACCCGCGCCCCCCTTCGCGGGTCGTTCAGGGTCATGGCAGCCCGAACACGTGTGGCGGGGGCGCAACGAGGGGCGCGGTCGGGATGCCCAGCCGCCGGATCGCGTACCGCGCGACCTGCTGGAACAAGGGAGCCGCTGCGATCCCGCCGTAGATCGTCCCGGGCTCGTTGAGGATGGCCGCGACCACGATCCGCGGATCCCCGGCCGGGAGGAACCCGATGAACGAGGCGACGTAGCGGTCCGGGTAGTAGCCGCCGGTCGGGGCCGGTTTCAGCGCCGTCCCGGTCTTGCCCGCGACCTGATAGCCGGAGATCTGCGCGCTGGTGCCGGTCCCGCTCTCGACCGCGTACGCGAGCATCTGCGTCAGGATGGACGCCGTCTGGGGCTCGAGGACTCGCTTCTTCGGCGACGCGGGCGCGGGTGAGGACGCTCCCGAGCGGTCCACGGTGCCGCTCACCAACCGCGGCCGCACCCAGACACCCCCGTTCGCGACCGTCGCGTACACCGACGCCATCTGCATCGGCGTCACGCTCACGCCCTGCCCGTACGAGATGGTGGCGAGGCTGGCGGCGCTCCAATCCGAGAGCGGAGGGACGATGCCCTCGGACTCCCCCGGGAACCCGAGCCCCGTCGTTCGGCCGAAGCCGAACCGACCGAGGTACGAGGCGAGCGTGGTCTCACCGACCAGACCGCCCACCTTGGCGATCCCGATGTTGCTGGATTCGGCGACGATGTCCGCAAGCGTCATGGTCTCGACCGGGTGCGCGTGCGAGTCGTGGATCGTGTACTCGTCGACCTGCATCGAATCCGGCACCTGGAAGCGTTGTGTGATCGACACGGTCCCCGACTCGATCGCGGCAGCAGCGGTGATCACCTTGTTGACCGAGCCCGGCTCGAACGCGTCGGTGAGCGCCGGGTTCCGCAGCCGGGCCGGGTCGTTCGCCGCCACGTGCGCGTAGTTGTTCGGATCGAACCAGGGATAGCTCGCCATCGCGTAGATGTCTCCCGTCCGCACATCCATCACGATGACCGTCCCCGACTTGGCGCCGTTCGCCTCGACGGCATCCTTGAGCGCCTCCTGTGCCTGGTACTGCATCTCGCGGTCCAGCGTCGTCCGCAAGCTGGTGCCGTCGATCGGCTGCCTCACCACGTCGATCCCCTGCGCGATGGGCTGGCCGCCGCTCTGCTCGAACGTCCGCTCCCCCGGGACACCCGCGAGCTCCGAGTCGTACTGCATCTCGAGCCCCGCGAGCCCTGTCCCGTCGACACCGACGAACCCGATCACCCCCGGAGCGAGCGCGCCCGCCGGGTAGTAGCGCTTGGCAACCGAGAGGAACCCGATGCCTGGCAGGTGGAGGTCTTCCACGCGCTGGGCCACGTCCTCGTCGACCTGCCTCGCCACGTACCAGAACGTTCCCTCTGCCTCGAGCGCGGGCAGGACCCGCTTCGGGCGCTCACCGAGCACCGCGGCGATCTGGGCCGCCTCGCCCACGGGGTCCGTCACCAGCGCGGGGTTGGCGTAGATGTCGCGGGCGTCGAGCGTGATCCCCAGCGGCACGCCTCGGCGGTCCAGGATCTGCCCCCGCGCGGCCGGGAGGTCGAGCGTCCTCACCCGTTGGTCCAGTCCGAGCGCCTCGAGCGACCGATGGTCCCCGATCTGGAGCACGGTGAGCCGGGCGGCGATGCTGCCGAACGCCAAGAGCATGAGCGCGAGCAGCGCGACGAGACGTCGCCCCGCCCGAACCCTCATGGGGTCACCGCGGGGATGCGTCCGAACCGTGGCACGCGCAGGATGACCACATCGTTCGGCAACACCATCTGGAAGTGCTCGGCCCATTCGGCGATCCTGCTGGGCGACGACAGGCGCGCGACATCGGTGGCGAGCACGTCGTGCTGCTCCGCCAGCTCCGTGACGCGGGTCTGCGTCGAGTGGATCGCGAACGCCGTCTGCGCGAACAGCGCGTTCATCGTCACGACACCGAGCACGAGAGCCACGATGACCACCGATGCGAACACCATGAACGTGGGGTGGAGCCCGCGGCGCGCCCGCCGGCGTGGTCGGGGATGAGGATCGGTCGGCGGGCGCGCCGCGGGCGTCCGCGCGGGAGGCGCAGGACGTTCACCACGTTCGTCGGGTTCGGGGAGCGCCAGCGCCCAACCTTCGGGCAAGAGCTCCGGATCGAGCGCCGGCGCGCCTTCGACTTCGCGCGCGGGAACACTCATGCGGCCTCCTCCACGCGTTCTGCAGCGCGGAGCTTCGCGCTGCGGGCGCGGGGATTCGTCTCGATCTCTGTCGCCGAGGGCCGCAACGGCTTCTTCGTGAGGATCGCGAGGCGACCGTTCGCCCGGAACGTCTGCTTCGCGATGCGGTCTTCCAGCGAGTGGTACGCGATCACAACCACGCGGCCCCCGGGAGCGAGGAGGTCGACCGCCTGAGGCAGGGAGGCGGCGAGCTCCTCGATCTCCCGGTTGACCGCGATGCGGAGCGCCTGGAACGTCCGACGCGCGGGGTGGGGGCCCCCCGGACGTCGTCCCACGGCGCTCACGACGATGCCGGCCAGCTCGTCCGTGCCAGCGATCGGCGCACGCGAGCGTGCGCGGACGATCGCGGCGGCGATCCGGCGCGACTTGGGCTCCTGGCCGTACTCGAAGATCACGTCCGCGAGCTCCCCTTCCGGCAGCGCGTTCACGAGGTCGGCGGCGGTCGGGCCCTCGTCGCCCATCCGCATGTCGAGCGGCCCGTCCTCCCGATAGCTGAACCCTCGCTCGGGACGGTCGAGCTGCATCGACGAGACCCCGAGGTCGAAGAGCACGCCGTCGACCGGACCGACGACGACCTCCTCATCCACCTCGGAGAATCGGGCGCGGACCGGCTGGAACCGTCCCCCGAAGACCGCCAACCGCTCGCCCGCCAGGGCGAGGGCGGTGGGATCGCGATCGATGCCGACCAGCCTGCTCACTCCGGCGGCGAGCAGCGCTTCGGCATGGCCGCCGGCACCGAGCGTCATGTCGACCACGGTTCCCCTCCCCCCGAGGAACCCGATCACCTCGCGGACCATGACCGGGTCGTGCGGCGCCTCCGCCACCGTCACCCGATGTGACCGGCGAGCACGCCGAGGCCGACGGAGGCGAGCACGGTGATTGCCGCCATGGCGATGAGGGACAGGCTCTGTCGGACTTCGGTCCCGAGCTTGTTCGGCGTCATGTGTTCCTCCTGGGGTCGAGATCGCCGGCCTGATAAGCCGCCGCGTACCGGTCCGTGTAGCGGTCGTAGGCCTCGCGATCCCAGATCTCCATCCGGTCCCGAACGCCGAGCACCACCACTTCCTTGTCGATCCCGACGGCTTCCCGCAACCGCTGCGGGATCGTCACGCGCCCCTGCCCGTCGAGCTTCGCCTCGTCTGAGCGGCCGAAGAACAGCCGCGAATACGCGCGGCCGTCCGCGTCGGAAAGGGGGGAGGCCGCGACCTCGTCGGAACGCCGCTCCCACTCGACCCTGGGGAAGCAGAACAGGCAGCCGTCCTGGCCGATGGTCAACCAGACGCCGTCCGCGAACGCATCGCGGAAGCGTCCGGGCAATGACACCCTGCCCTTCGGGTCCAGCTGATAGCTGTGCGTGCCGAGCAGTTCGGCCACGCCTCCTCCCCTTTCCTCCACTTTGGTCCACCTTTATGCCACTATTACTCCACTGGGTCAACAGCGGAGCAACGGAAAGGTGGGTTGGTTGCGGAAGGATCGGCCCCAAGACAGCGGCGAGGACAACAGGCAGAACGATGGACCGAGCGGGACCGGTGGAGCCGGACTACTTCAGGTAGTCCTCCCAGCCGGGTTCGAGCCGGCCGAGGGTCAGACGGAAACCGTCGGTGGGAGCGAAGGGACGGCGGGCCAACGTGAAGCCCGCCTCCTGCGGCGTGCGGTTCTCCTTCTTGGCGTTGCACCGCCGGCAGGCCGCGACGACGTTCTCCCAGGTGTGGGTGCCCCCGCGGGAGCGTGGGATCACGTGATCGAGGTTCTCGGCCGGAGCCGTGCAGTACTGACACGTCCACTCGTCACGTGCGAACACCGCGCGGCGCGTGAGTGGAGCATGCGGGCGATAGGGCACGCGGACGTAGCGTCGGAGCCGAACGACGGACGGGGCCTCCATGGAGATCGTGGCCGAGCGAAACACCATGCCGTTGGAGACGATGACCTCGGCCTTCTCCTTGAGGACCAGCACCACCGCGCGACGCGCGGGAACGACCGCGAGGGGCGAATCGGACACGTTCAGGACGAGGGCGCGGCCCATGCCGGCCAGTCTAGCTTCCAGTTTCGCGTTCCGGACCGGTCGTGGAGCGCGAACTCCCTCTGGCGGATCGAATCACACGCGTGTAATCTTCGGAAGGACACGACGGGTCGGCACGGCCGAGATGCCTGGAATTGCGAACAGGGGCCGCGCGGGGCGTCCGCCGGCCGGGCCGGCCCGTCGTCTCACCTCGATGGGTTCCCGCCTCCCTCGGGAACCCATCCCGTGGCTCGTCGCGTCCTCAGCTTCTGCGCGATCCCCGATCCTTCCGGTGCGTTACCGGGAACTTGCCGTCGTTTCCGACCGTAGAACCGACCGAGACGTTCGGCCGCAGCCGCACGGAAGAGGCGGCCGTAAGATGGTGGCCGCCCGGCCCGCCAACAACGCGCCCAGGAAACGCCCAAGAAGACGCCAAGAAAAGCGCCAAGGAACACGGAGGTATCCGTTGGAGGTTCGACAGCAACAGGATTGGCAGCGGTTCGCCACGAGCTTCCACGAGATCGAGGCCAACGTCGAGCGCGTCGTCCGCGGCAAGCACGCCGAGATCCGATTGGCGCTCGTCGTCCTGGTGGCCGAGGGACATCTGCTGATCGAGGACGTGCCCGGAGTGGGCAAGACGATGCTCGCCAAGGCGATCGCCCGCTCGATCGATTGTTCGTTCCGCCGGCTCCAATTCACCCCCGACCTGCTCCCGACGGACGTCACGGGAGTGAACGTCTTCAACCAAGAGCGTGGCGACTTCGAGTTCAGGCCGGGAGCCATCTTCGCCAACATCGTGCTCGGCGACGAGATCAACCGAGCGAGCCCCAAGACGCAATCCGCCCTGCTGGAGTGCATGGAGGAGCGGCAGGTCACGGTGGACACCGAGACCCATCCGCTCGGGACGCCGTTCATGGTGATCGCGACGCAGAACCCGATCGAGCATGAGGGCACGTACCCGCTCCCCGAAGCGCAGCTCGACCGCTTCATGCTCCGCTTGTCGATCGGCTACCCGACCGCGGAGGTGGAGGCCGAGATCCTGTCGAGCCACAGCTCCGGAACCCCCCTCACGGACATCGGGCCCGTGAACGACGCTCCCGGCGTCGCCGAGATGATCGTGCAGGCGCAGCACGTCCACGTGGCGCCCGCGATCCGTCGCTACATCGTGGATCTGGTGGAGGCGACCCGCCGGCACTCCGACATGTATCTCGGGGCCAGCCCGCGCGCCTCCATCATGATCCTCCGCGCGTCGAGGGCCATGGCGGCGGCCGAAGAACGGGACTACGTGATCCCGGACGATGTGAAGTCGCTCGCCGTGCCGTCGCTCGCGCACCGGATCATCGTGACCGCGGACGCGGTCATGAGCGGCCGCTCCCCGCAGGTCATCCTCGAGGAGATCCTCTCGGAGGTTCCGGTCCCGGTCGCGGAGACGCCCTGATGCCATCCGGCCGCGGTGTGGCCGTCCTCTTCGCCGGACTCACGATATGGCTGGCCGCGCGGATCATCGGCTCCCCCGGCCTCGAGGTCGTCGCGCTCGGGCTGGCGGCGTTACCGGCGATCGCTGCCATCTTCGTCCGGTGGGGCCGCCAGCGGATCGCCATCCATCGGCGACTCTCCGATGTCCGCGTCGCGCCCGGGACCCGCGTAACGGTCCAGATCGACATCGAGAACCGCTCGGCCGCGGCCACATCGTTCCTCTTGCTGGAGGATCGGCTCCCGTCCGTGCTCGGCCGCCCTGCCAGGCTCGTCGTCTCGGGGATCCCGGGGCACGGGACCCAACATGTCACGTACACGATCCTGCCGCAGACCCGGGGCCGCTATCAGCTCGGACCGCTCTCGGTCGATGTCTCCGACCCGTTCGCCCTGGTCCGGCAGCGGCTCGAGTTCGACGAGCGCGAGGACCTGATCGTGACGCCCGAGATCGAGGACCTGACCGGCACCCCGGACGCGGCGTTCGGCGCGAACGTGGGCGCCTCACGTACCAGGAACCTCTTCCGGACCGGCGAGGAGTACCACACGATGCGCCAGTATCACGAGGGCGACGACCTCCGCCGGATCCACTGGCCGAGCGTCGCTCGCACCGGCGAGCTCATGATCCGCCAGGACGAGTCGTCCCAGCGGGCCAACGGCCTGGTGTTCCTGGATTCCCGTGAGGGCGCCCTGGGGCAGGCGCACGGCCAGGCGTTCGAGCGCGCGGTTTCGGTGGCCGCGACCCTGGGGGTCCTGCTCTCCCGCGGGGGCTTCTCCCTGCGATTGGCGACGGCCGACACGCCGCCCGCCGCCCTCTCCGAAGAGCGCTTCCTGGAGGCGCTGACCGGCGTCGGACACTCGCAGGCGCGATCCATCGGGCCCACGCTCGCTCATCTCCGCGCCTCCGCGTCGGGGGACACGACCCTCATCGTCGTGGCGGCGCCTCCACAGCCCGTCGAGCTCACGTCCATGATCCGCAGCGGCGCCGCCTTCGGCCCGAAGCTCGCCGTCCTGGTGTACGCCGTCGACCCCGACACGCTGCCGCCCGAGCGGCAGGCGCAACTGGAGGGACGGGCCACACAGGCCCGGCTCGCCCTGACCCGCGCCGGATGGGACTGCATCATCCTTTCCCCGTCCATGCGCTTGAAGGACAGATGGCACGTCCCCAAGGAACGTCGCCTCGTGCACAGCGGCTGATCGCGCTCTTCGCGGTCTGCTGCATCGCGATCGCCGTCGCGTTCGCGTTCGGTCGCGTGTTCCAGGGACACGGCTCGACCTGGCGCCTCATGGGGCTGGCGCT
>JBBQVZ010000032.1:0-27708 GCA_038211015.1 Actinomycetota bacterium
CGATGATCGTCCGGGCCTCGTCGAGCGTCGCGCCGTCGAAGATGGTCATCATCGGTCGACACCCCCCATCACGGGGTCGATGCTCGCGATCGATGCGATGGCATCGGCGATGAGGTAGCCCTCGACCATCTTCGGTGTCGCCTGCAGGTTCACGAACGACGGATCGCGGATCTTCACCCGGTAGGGCCGATGCTCCCCATCGGACACGACGTAGAAACCGAGCTCGCCGCGCGGCGACTCCACCGCCTGATAGACCTCGCCCGGCGGGACCTCCACCCCCTGTGTCACCATCTTGAAGTGGTAGATCAGCGCCTCCATCGACTCCTCCATGATGTGACGGACGTAGGCGTTGGAGTTGCCGATGCCGTCGGGACCCACCTCGAGCTGCGCCGGCCAGCGGACCTTCGGATCCTCGACCATCACCGGCCCCGGCTCCTCGAGCCGCTCCAGACACTGTTCGACGATGCGCATCGACTGACGCATCTCGTCGAGGCGGATCGCGTATCGCGCGTACGAGTCGGCATCGTTGCGGACGGGCACGTCGAAGTCGTAGGTCTCGTATCCCCCGTACGGCATGTCCTTGCGCAGGTCCACCGCGACGCCGGCGGCCCGGAGCATGGGTCCCGTGACGCCGAACGCGAGCGCGTCGGCCGCGGAGAGGACGCCGACGCCGCGGTTGCGCTCCACCCAGATCGGATTCTCGGAGAGCAGCGACTCGAACTCGTCGATCCGTCCGGGCATGACCCGCAGGAACTCGCGGATCTTGCCCATCCCCTCCTCGTGGATGTCCATGATCACGCCGCCGATCCGGATGTACGCGTGGTTCATGCGCAACCCCGTGACGGACTCGAACACGTCCATCAGGACCTCGCGCTCGCGGAAGCCGTAGAGCATGACGCTCACCGCGCCCAGCTCGAGACCGCCGGTCGCGAGCCACACCAGGTGCGAGGAGATGCGGTTCAGCTCGCAGAACAGGACGCGGATCACCTGTGCGCGAGCCGGCGCCTCGATGCCCAGCAGGCGTTCGACCGCCAGGCAGTAGCCGAGCTCGTTGAAGAACGGCGACAGGTAGTCGGCGCGCGTGACGTACGTGATGCCCTGCATCCACGTCCGGTACTCGGTGTTCTTCTCGATCCCGGTGTGGAGGTACCCGATGATCGGCTTGCATGTGATCACGGTCTCGCCGTCGAGCTCCAGCAGCAGCCGCAACACGCCGTGCGTCGACGGGTGCTGCGGTCCCATGTTGATGATCATGGTCTCCTGCCGGATCTCTCCGGAGGAGTCGCGGAGCGGGGCGTCGGTCGGCGTTCCCTGCATGGGTCTAGGTCGTCGTGCGCTGATCGACGGGCGGGATGGATGCGCCGTGATAGCGCGTGTTCACGCCTCCCAGCTCTTCATCCTTGCGCAGCGGGAAGCCCTCCCAGTCGTCGGGCAGGAGGATCCGCGTGAGGTCCGGATGACCGTCGAACACGATCCCGTAGAAGTCGAAGACCTCGCGCTCGTGCCAGTTCGCGGTGGGGAACAACGCGGTGACCGACGGGACGTGCGGGTCGGACTCGGGCACGCCCACCTTCAGACGGATCCGATGCTTCGCCGCCATGGAACGGAGCTCGTACGCGACCCAGAAGCGGGGATCCTGGTCCGGCCAGTCCGCGGCCGTGAGACACGAGAGGAAGTCGAACGACAGGTCGGGGTCGTCTCGGAGCGAGGTGAGTGCCCCATGGAGATCGTCGCGACCAACGACGACCGTGACCTCGTCGCGGGCCACGAGCACGTCGGCGAAGCGCTCACGGGCGCGTTCCGCGAGCTCGACGGTCATCATCGGAACGTCTCCGATTTCCGCACCTTCTCCTGCAGCTTCAAGATCCCGTGCATCAGCATCTCGGGCTTGGGCGGACAGCCGGGCACGTAGACGTCGACGGGAACGACGGTGTCCACGCCCTGGACGATCGCGTAGTTCGTGAACATGCCGCCGGCGGAGGCGCAGACCCCCATGGAGATGACCCATCGGGGCTCGGGCATCTGGTCGTAGATCCGCCGGAGCACCGGAGCCATCTTCTGGGAGACGCGACCCGCCACGATCATCAGGTCGGCCTGACGCGGCGAGCCGCGGAACAGCTCCATCCCCCATCGCGAGAGGTCGTACTGGCCGGCGCCGGCCGACATCATCTCGATCGCGCAACACGCCAGGCCGAAAGTTGCCGGCCACATCGACTGCTTCCGAGCCCATCCCACCGCGCGGTCCAACGTGGTGAGCAGGATGCCGCGCTCGACCTCCTCCTCGATCTCCTCGGGCGTGGTTCCCAGGTGGACGCCCTCCAGGCGCTCAACGGGCACCGGCGACCTCCAAGGGCGGCTCCGACGGAGCGACGACGTCGATCCCCTCTTCCACCGGCGTCACGACGGACCAGTCCAGCCCGCCCTTGCGCCACACGTAGACATAGGCGACGAACACGAGCGCGATGAACACCGCCATCTCGCCCAGGCCGAACAAGCCGAGGTCGCGGAAGGCGACCGCCCACGGGAAGAGGAAGATCGTTTCGATGTCGAAGATGATGAAGAGCATCGCGACGACGTAGAACTTGACCGAGAACTTCTCGCCGCCGGGCAGGCGCACCGGATCGTTCCCGCACTCGTACGCCGAGAGCTTCACGAGGTTCGGGCGGTGCGGCCGCAGCTTCGAGGACGCCGTCAGCGATGCGACCGCGAACACCAACGCCACGATCGCCAGGACCAAGATGGGGAGGTAGGGGCTCAGCACGGGCGGCATCCTACTTCCACGATCACGAACGCGCTCTCGCGACCTGCTCCAACAGATAGAAGAGTCGATCCTGTGCGTCGCCGTCACGGCCGTCGCTCAGGTTCCCCATCACGCGGAGCGCGAAGTTCATCACCAAGGGGCGGGGAAGCATGAATCGCGTGGCCAAGCCCATGATCGTCGGCTTGCCCACCGCACGCGCGAACCCTCGACCGATCGCGAAGTACCGGCCGTAGCGTTGGCGGAGCGCCGTCGGATACATCATGGTCAAGCCGGGGCGGTGTTGCACCAGGGCCTCGTGCACCAGATCCGCCGCCATCTCGCCGGTCTCCATGGCGTATGCGATGCCTTCTCCGTTGAACGGGTTCACGGCGCCGGCGGCGTCGCCCACCAGCAGCATCCCCGGCACGGCCTGCGGCGACCGGTTGAAGCTCATGGGGAGCGGCCCGGAGAGCAGGCGTCCCTCGGCGGTGTCCTCCGATACGCCGAACGACGGCGGCAGCATGGTGGCGAATGCGTTGAACAGTCGCTGTGCCGAGACGTCCTTGAAGTTCTTGAACGTGTTGAGCAGCCCGGCGCCCAGGTTGATCGTGCCGCCCGCCACCGGGAACAGCCACCCGTAACCCGGCAGGAGGAGATCGCCTTCCCAGAGGTCCAGCCACGATTCGAGCCACGGCCCCGGGTGGTAGTCCGTGCGGTAGTACCGGCGCGCGGCGATCCCGAGCGGACGGCTCTCGTCGCGGACGATCCCGGCCGACTTGGCGAAACGGGACGCGGCACCATCGGACGCGACCACGAACCGCGCCCGGATCTCGGTGGGCTCTGCGTCCTTGTCCTCGACCGAGCGGATCGTCGCTCCGCGGACCCACCCATCGCTCATGAGGGGAACGAGAGCCTCGGTCCGCTCCATCAGCCGCGCCCCGGCCTTCTGCGCGCGTTGGATCAGGAGCGCGTCGAAGTCGTGGCGCGTTCGCACCAAGCCGTAGTCCGGGAACGTCTGCAGATCTGGGAACGGCAGCTCGATCATGGCCTCGCGGGAATGGACCCTCAGGCCCTTCACTCGCTCGAAGCCGGGCTCGGCGGGATCCACGCCCATCTTGAGGAGCGCGGCCACTCCGCGGGGTGTCAGCCCGTCTCCACACACCTTTTCGCGCGGAAAGGCGGAACGTTCGACGACCGTCACGTCGACGCCGTGTCGCGCGAGGTGGTACGCGGTGGCGGACCCGCCGGGACCCGCTCCGACGACCAGGACATCCGTCTCCAACCGGTTCACGCGCTCCCCCTCGGCGAGCTTGTGAAAGGGTTCACAAGCTCAGGCTACCGGCATGTGAAGGGCTTCACAAGGCAGCCTACGCCGGTCCCGGCGGAAGGCCAAACCGAGGCTGCGGGTCATCTTGCCTCTTGGCGCTCCTAGCGCTGCCCCGTGGCCAACCCGTTGGCCCCTCAGGTGGCCGTTCGGTGGTCCCAGGCGTCCGCGGTCGCGATCTTCACGCGGAGGAATCCGAGGCTCGACACCTGCCGCGTCAGACGCTCGAACCCATCACCGGCGAACATCGAGCGGTACTTCTCGTGCCAGGTAGACATCACTCCACGGACGTCCGGGTGCTCGGCGAGCACGCCTTCGGCCGCTCCGTCGACGCGAACGCCCGTCAGCTCCGTCCAATCCCGGCCGCGGTCGATCACGACCGAGACGCGCGGATCATGGAGCACGTTCTCCCAGCTCGCGTCGCCCCGCCGCGTCGAGACGAACAGGCCGTCCTCCTGCCACACGAACCAACGGGGCGCGACGTGCGGTGCTCCCGACGGATCGAGCGTCGAGACATGGCAGTTCGGCACGTCGCGGAAGGCCCGCCGCAGGAACTCGAGATCACCGGTCATCCGTTCGCCACCAGATCGGCGAGCGCGGAGAGCGCCTCTGCCGCCCCGGGGTCGAGGCCGGGGGGATCCAGCTCAGCCCTGGCCTGCCCGATGAGGCCGGAGACCCGCCCTGCCGCGAGCGTCGCCTCGCCATCCCGCTCGTCGTCCAGGAGCTGGAACGCCAGTCCGAGCGGTGCGCCGTAGGCGGACAGGACGGCCGTGACGACCGGGTCGCCGTCCGCGAGCGCGGCGCCGATCAGCAGCGGTCCCTCGACGGTGTAGGACCCGCCCTTGAGCGTCGCCGCCAAACCCGCGTCGGCATCGCCGCCGGCCACGTCCAGGGATTGCCCGAGCGCCATGTCCGTCCGCATCCGGTGGTAGCGATCGAGCGCGGCGATCAAGGGGTGGGGTTCGAACCCCGACGTCAACAGCAGACGATCGGCGAGGACCGCGGCGAGGTCTCCCGCCAGCAGCGCGAGGGACATGCCGGCACGCTCGGGGTCCGACGATCCCCGCGATCGGGCCCGATCGGCGAGTTGGATCGCGCTTGCGGGAGCGCCGCGCCGTTCCGGGCTCCGATCCATGAGGTCGTCGTGGATCAGCGCCATGGTGTGGAGCAACTCGAGGGCGGAGGCCGCCCGCTCGATGGGCTCGCCGTCGACGCCTCCCGCCGCCCGGTAGCCCCAGTAACAGAACGCCGGACGGAGGCGCTTGCCGCCGGCCGCGATCAGCCGGATCACCTCGTCGACCGTGAGCAAAGCTTCCGGCGCGACGGTCGCCATCTCTGCGCGGACGCCGGACAGGAAGGCGTCCAGCGTCCGATCGATGCGAGCTCGCAGCGCGATGAGCTCCGGCGGCATCTGAAGGGTCCGGTCGGCCGACATCGACATCAGTATCGCAAGCACGGCTCCATCCCCCGGTGGATATCATGAGCGCGGCTCAGGGCCGACCCCATGAATCGCTTCCAGAAGCTCGCGCTCACCACCGCCGCCGCGACGATCGTGCTGTTCGCTGTCGGCGGCCTGGTCCGCGGCACCGGCTCGGGACTCGGGTGCTCGACGTGGCCCGAGTGCACGCCCGGACGCCTCTTCCCCTCGGGAACGGTGCATTCGCTGATCGAGTTCTCGCACCGGTTCCTCGTCTTCGTGGTGTCGGTACTGGTCGTCGCGACGGCCGCGGTGGCGTGGCGGCAGCACCGGCACATCGGATCGCTCGTGTGGCCTGCCACGGCGGCGTTCCCGCTCGTGATCGGGCAGGCGATCCTCGGCGGCGTCGTGGTCCACACGGATCTGAACCCGTGGTGGGTCACGGCCCACTTCGCGGTAGCGCTCGCGTTCGTGGCCGATGTGATCTTCGTGGCGGCCAACGCGTTCTTGGTCGTGAAGGTCCCGGAGGAGGGGCGCGAGGCGAGGATGGATGGAGGGAGCTTCGCCGGGCTCACGCTGTTCACCGCGGTGGCGACCGGCGCCCTGCTCCTCGTCGGCACGTACGTCCGCGCGCGGTCGGCCGGGCTCGCGTTCACCGATTGGCCGCTGATGAACGGGCGGCTGGTTCCGGCGCTCGGCGGCGCGGCGACGGCGATGTTCGCGCACCGACTCCTGGCGGCGGGTGTGTTCCTGCTGGTGCTGTGGGTCGCGATCCGGGCGCGCACGATGGCGACGCGCTCGAAGGATCTGGTGGTGCTCTCCACGCTCGCGCTCTGCCTGTTCCTCGGACAGATCGTCTCGGGGGCGCTGAACGTGTGGTCGCGCCTGCGACCGTGGGCGGTCGTGCTTCACGTGGCGCTGTCGGTGCTGATCTGGGCGACGCTCGTCGCCCTGACCGCCGTGTCCAGGCGGCTGGCCGCGCACGCCGTCTCGCTCGGGCAGCCGAACACGGATCCCGACGGCGACACGACGCCGCCTGCCGGAGGCGGCTCGCTCCGTGACACGATCGTCGCCTACATCCGTCTGACGAAGCCGCGGATCATCGTCCTGCTGTTGATCACCACCATCCCCGCCATGATCCTTGCCGCGCAGGGGCTACCGCCGATCGGGCTGATGCTCGCGACGCTGGTGGGCGGCACGGTGGCCGCCGGTTCGGCCAACGCGATCAACATGTACCTCGACCGGGACATCGACGAGATCATGCGCCGGACGAGGAGCCGGCCGCTGCCCGCGCACACGGTGACACCCGACCACGCGCTGCGGTTCGGATTCGTCCTCGGGGCCGTCTCCTACTTCTTCCTGTCGATCACGGTGAACGTGCTGGCGGCGACGCTCGCGCTCTCGGCGATCGCGTTCTATGTCTTCGTCTACACCATGTGGCTGAAGCGCACCACGACGCAGAACATCGTGATCGGCGGAGCTGCCGGAGCGGTCCCCGCGCTGGTCGGATGGGCCGCCGTGACGGGGACCCTCGCCGCCCCTGCCTGGGTCCTGTTCGCGATCATCTTCGTCTGGACGCCGCCGCATTTCTGGGCGCTCTCGATCCGGTTCAGCGGCGACTACGCGGCGGCCGGCGTCCCGATGCTTCCGGTCGTGAAGGGGGAGGACGAGACCCGCCGGCAGATCTTCCTGTATTCGCTCGTGCTATTCGGAACGTCGCTCCTGCTGTATCCGGTCGGGAGCATGGGCCCGATCTACCTGTCCACGGCGATCGTGCTGGGCGGCGTCTTCGTGTACCGGGCGCTCCGTCTGTGGCGCGAGCCCGACCCGGACGGCGCGTGGGGCGTCTTCAAGTACTCGATCGTGTACCTGGCCGCGTTGTTCGGCGCCGTCGCGATAGACGCGCTGGTCCCGCTCGAACGCTGAGCGGGTTCACTCCGGGAGCGCCAGGACCTCGTCGATCAGCCCCTTCAGCTGGGCCGCGTCGGTCTGCCCGTACACCGACCACCGGATGATGCCCGCGCGATCGATCACGTACGTGTCCGGCAGCCCGAAGAACGCGAAGTCGTCCGCCCAGGCGCCCGGCTCGTCCACGATGCTCGGGTAGGGCACCGCGAACTCCTTGACCCATGCCCGAGCCTTGGCCGTGTCGTCCCGCTCGTTCACACCTAAGAATTCGACGCCCCGGTCCCGGTAGTCGTCCGAGAGCTCCACGAGCTCCGGTTGCTCGTCGCGGCACGGATCGCACCAGGTCGCCCAGAAGTTGACGACCACGACCTTCCCTCGGAAGTCGGCGAGGGCGATGGCTCCGCCCTGCACGGTATCGCCGGCCAGTGCCGGGGCCGGTTTGCTCATCGCCTCCGCCCCGAGCGGATCGTCCTCGCCGGCCGACCCCGTACATGCCGCGGCCAACAGCACGAGCGCGACGGCGGCCGGGACGAGAGCGCGTCGGCGGCTCATGCCTACCACGCTAACAGGGGTGGAAGGAACGGCTCAGCCGGTGCCCGACGGGCCCGAAGCGCCGGTGCCGCCCGGTGGGGGCTCGCCCCCGGGTCCCGAGCCTCCGCCGGGACCAGCGACGACCACGCTGCCACTCATCGTGGTGTGGACGTCGCAATGGAAGTAGTACGTCCCCGGTTCGAGCGGCGGGATCGGATACTCCTGGCTGTCGATGCCCGGGAACTGCTCGCCCTGGAACAGGGTCTCGGAAAGGGACTCGTCGTTGTAGATCGCGATGTTGTGCGGGATGCCGGCGTCCTGGTTGTCGAACGTGATGGTCGTCGGCTGTCCGGCCGGCAGGTCGATCTCGTCGGTGTCGAACGCCAACCCCTTCGCGGTGACGGTGAGCCCTCCTCCTCCTCCACCGCCGCCTTCGACCGACTCGATGGTCCCGAACATCGTCCCCGGATGCACGGCGCAATGGAAGAAGAACGATCCGGGCGTGAGGGGCGGCACCGGATACGGGGTCTCACTCGGCCCGGTGACCAGTTCGCCGCTGAAGAGCGCCTGCGCATCGGGATTGTCGGCCGGGTCCTCGCCGAAGATCACGACGTTGTGCTGGATGCCCGGATCCTGGTTGCTGAAGTCGAGCTCGATCGGCTCGTTCGCAGCGACGGACAGCGTGGTCGGCACGAAGCCGGTGGCCGCCGCGCCCTTCGGCGCCTCGAGAGCCACGACCTGCACCTTTCCGCCGCCTTCTTCGCCGGTACCGATCGCCACGATCGCGATGCCGCCCGCGAGCATGGCGACGCCGGCAACGACCCCGACCATCGAGAAGAGCGCGCCGTTCGTCAGGCGCTCGCGCGAGGCGACGATCGTCGCCACCACCATGATCGCGATCGCCACGACCAGCGCGACCGCGGTCGCGGCGTGAGCGGACACCGAGAGCAAGACCCTCGAGAAGCCGAACAGCACCAGCCCGATGACGACGAACGCGCCGATGGGGATCGCGATCGGGAGCAGCAGGCCTTGCCGCGTCTCCGGATGCGTGTCGGGGGGCGGGGTGGGCTCCTCGTGCGTCACCTGATCGGTCATCGGGTCAGCTCCAAGCGGATGTCGTGCTCGACGTCACGGTACCGGGACGCATCCCAGCCTTCCTCGCGCTGCTCCTGCCCATGCCACCGGAAGAAGATCGCCGTGATGAACACCCACAGGATGGCGCCGCCGATCAGCTTCATGATCAGGCCGGCGATGAGCTGGTCGGTCAGCGCGCCCATCCCCCAGATCCGCGGGAACGTGCCGTACACGGGGTACAGCAGGTGATCGCCGAACGTCAGGAACGAGGCGGGGATGGTCGGGGCGAGCGACTGCAGGAAGAGGTACAGCATCTGCCCGGGCGCGGGAAGCGCCGGGTACTCGGGAAGCGGCGACATCACCGGCCACCACATCAGGAGCGCCGAAGAGACGAGCAACACGTGCAGCCCGAAGTGCGCCCACTCGGAACGGACCGACAGTTCGACCACGGCGGGCCAGTGCACGAACAACAGCGCGGAGTTGAAGACGATCAGCGCCACCAGGGGCTTCGTCAGGAACCCGAACACGGTGGCAGCGGGCCTCGGTCGGAGGAACCGACGGAGGAGCCACGCGGGCATCCCCGCGATCAAGAGCGCCGGGGCAACCAGCGTGAACAGCATGTGCTGCACCATGTGGACGTGGTACAGGTAGCGCTCCGCCAGGTCGTGGATCGGCCAGTCGGCTCCGATCCAAAGCACCGCCACACCGGCGACGAAGAACCGGGTCCGGCGCCTGTCGACCGCCTCGCCTGTCTCCCGCGCGTGACGCCGTCCGGCGACGACGTAGGCGGCGACGATCGAGCCGAAGAGGAGCCAGACGTCGGGATGCGCGTGCAAGGCCGGAAGGTTCATCGCCCTAGTCCAGGAAGGTCCTGAACGAGATCAGGACCACCAGGTAGAGCGTCGCCGCTCCGGCCAGTCCCATGACGAAGAATCTCGAGAACCGCCGGTCGTCGAACTTGAGATGCATGTACCACAGGACCACGATGGCGAACTTCGAGATCATCAACGTGAACAGCACGGGAAGGAACCATCCGCCCATCTCGTCGCGCACGTAGTAGATCGCGACCTCGATGCCGGTGATCGCCCCGAGGATGAAGAAGATGCGCACGTACTCGCGGGGGCTCGGATGCCCATGGTGTGAGGAGGCGGACTCCTCGACGTCCGTGTCGTTCCCCTCGACGTGGATGTCCGACATGGCTCCTACCCCCCGCCCGGAGGACCGACCGGGCCCGTCGGGATCAGGTACACCACCGTGAAGATGATGATCCACACGATGTCGACGAAGTGCCAGTACAGACCCACCATCTCGACGGGGAACGCGGGGTCCTCCGGGAGCCGGTCCGCGAACGACATCCCCGTGAGCGACAGCAGCATCAGGATCCCCACGGTGACGTGCACCCCGTGGAAGCCGGTGAGGACGAAGAACGTCGTGCCGAACAGGTTGGTGGTGATGGACAGGCCCTCGCGGTAGAAGGCCGTGAACTCGAAGACCTGGCCACCGACGAACGTCATGCCGAGCATCGCCGTCGTGACGAGCCACAGGCGCATGCGCATGAAGTCGCGCTTCTGCGCGGCCCCCAGCGCGAGCACCATCGTCAAGGAGCTGGCCAGCAGGACGAACGACGACACCGACGTGTAGGCGATGTCGAAGACGTCGGACGGGAACGGGCCCTTCGTGCTCGCGCCTCGGTACAGCACGTACGTGGTGATCAACGCGCCGAACAACAGGCATTCGGAGGAGAGGAAGAGCCACATCGCGAGCTTGGTGTGCGGGAGACCGGTGGTGGTCTCGTGCTCGTCGTGGCCCTTGGCGATCGCGACGTCAGCCATAACTACTCCGCCACCGAGGGCTCGAGGGCCCATCCGTAGAAGCCGACCAGGGTGACGGCCGCTCCGAGGCCGACCAGCCACCAGGAGTAGATGACGCCGTAGGCCATGATCGGCAGCCCGAGCGCCGCAACGAACGGCCAATAGGACGGGCTGGGGAGATGGATGGCATGTGCGGTGTGCGCCGGCGTGTCGAGATCCGCGGCGCCCGCCTGCACGGGAACGAGCTTCCCGCTCTTGTCCTCGGCGTACTTCCGGTGCCAGAACTCATCGAGCGAGTGGACGGTGGGGATCTCATCGAAGTTGTGCACGGGCGGCGGTGACGACGTCATCCACTCGAGCGTGCGCGCATCCCACGGATCGCTCGTCTCCAGCGGTTCGTGGCGCAACCGAGTCCTGACCACGTTCACGATGAACACCAGGATCGACACGGCGATCACGAACGCTCCCAGCGTGGATATCTCGTTCCAGAACGTGAGGCCGAGCGACTCGGGATAGGTGTACTCACGGCGGATCATGCCCTGTAGCCCGAGGACGTGCATGGGGCCGAACGCCAGGTTGAACCCGAGGATCATGAGCCAGAAATGCAGCTTGCCCATGCCCTCGGAGAGCAGCTGGCCGAACACCTTGGGCCACCAGTAATACGCGGCAGAGAAGAGCCCGAAGATCGCGCCCCCGAAGAGCACGTAGTGGAAGTGCGCGACGATGTAGTAGGTGTCGGTCTGCTGGTAGTCGGCCGGGACGACCGCGTGCGTCACGCCGGAGAGCCCCCCGATCACGAACATCGCCACGCCGCCGACCGAGAACAGCATGGCGGCCGTGAACTGGATGTCGCCTCGGTACAACGTCGCCATCCAGTTGAAGATCTTCACGCCGGTCGGGATAGCGATGATCGCCGTCGTGATGCCGAACGCCGTGTTCGCGACCGGACCGAGCCCCGCCGCGAACATGTGGTGCGCCCACACGCCGAAGCCGATGAAGCCGATCGAGATGCCGGAGAACACCACGAACTGGTAGCCGAACAGCGGTTTGCGACTGAAGACCGGCAGCACCTCCGAGAAGATGCCGAACGCCGGCAGGATCAGGATGTACACCTCCGGGTGGCCGAACAACCAGAAAAGGTGCTGCCACAGGATCGGATCGCCACCCTGCGTCGGATCGAAGAAGTGCGTGCCCCATCGACGATCGAAGAGCAGCTCGAAGAGCCCGACCGTGATGATCGGCAGCGAGAACACCAGGAGCAGCTGCGTCACGAGGCCCATCCAGACGAACACCGGCAGGCGGAAGAACGACATGCCCGGGGCACGCATGTTGATGACCGTGACGCCCAGGTTCACCGCGCCCGCCGTCGACGCGATACCGGTGAGCAAGAGCCCCAGGGCATAGAACGTCATGCCGCTCGTCGGGTCCGTGGTGGAGTTCGGCGCGTATCCGAACCACCCGCCGTTGGGTGCGCCACCCAGGAACCAGCTGGAGTACAGGAACAACCCGCCGAACAGGAACAGCCAGTAGCTGAACGCGTTGATGCGGGGGAACGCCACGTCGCGTGCGCCGATCATCAACGGGATCAGGTAGTTGAAGAACGCCGCCGACATCGGCATCACGAACAGGAAGATCATCGTGAGCCCGTGCATGGTGAAGATCTGGTTGTACTGGTCCGCGTTCAGGATCGTCTGGTCCGGTCCGGCTAGCTGCGAACGGATCAGCAGCGCTTCGAGTCCGCCGATGATGAAGAACACGAACGCGGTCACGCCGTACAGCAGGCCGATCTTCTTGTGATCGATGGTGGTGAACCAGCTCCAGAAGCCGGTCAACGCCGAAGGCCGCCGGATGCCCCGACCCCTGCCCGCAACCACGGAGATGCTCGCCATCTACCCGGCTTCTCTCATGTCAGGCTCCGGAGGTAGGCCACCAACGCGTCGATCTCGCCCTCACTCAGCTGGTAGTTGGGCATCTTCGATCCAAGCTTGACGGCGTTCGGATCGCGGAGCCACGCGGCCAGGGCCTCTCGATCGGACGTCTCCCAGTCGCAGCCGGCGAAGCACTGGTGCGTGGGATCGGCGAAGTGCGTCAGGTTCGGGGCGGCGTTCACGCCGCTCGCGATGCCTCCGATCGAATGGCACGCGGTGCATTGGCCCTGACCGTTCGGCAGCGCGTTCATGAACAGATCCATCCCCTTGGCGGCAAGCGGGTCCGCCGGCGTGATGCCCGGAAGCTTCTGATTGGCGACCCACGCCTCCCAGTCGCTCGGGGAGAGCGCCACGACGCGCACCTTCATCTTGGCGTGCTGCAGCCCGCAGAACTCGGCGCATTGCCCGAAGTAGGTCCCGGGTTCGTCTGCCTGCATCAGGATGTGGTTCGTCCGATTGGGAACCACATCCTGCTTGCCGGCGAGCTGGGGGATCCAGAACGAGTGGATCACGGCGTAGTCTGCCTGGGCTTTCGTCGCCCCGCCGATCAGCCCGCCGACCGATTCCAGGTCGAGGTACACGGGACGGTCCGCCGGGATCACCATGACGTCCGCGACCGTGATGGCTCCCTTGTCGTCGAACGCGGTCGTCATGTCGTCGTCCGTGTACACGAAGCCCCACCACCATTGGTGGCCCTGCACCGTGACGTGCAGGGCGTCCGTGGGCGGTTTGCGCGCCAGATCCCAGATCGTCGCGACCGTCGGCACGGTGACGAACGCCAGGATGACCGCGGGCAGGATCGTCCAACCGATCTCCAGTCGCGTGTTGCCGTGAAGCTGGGGCGGCATCCGGTCTCGACCCTTGCGCTGTCGATACTTGAGGCAGATGAGGACGATCCCGCCCTCGACGATGACGAAGACGAGGACGGCGACCCAGAACACCGGGACGAAGAGATCCTTGATCTCCTTCGCGTACGGTCCCGCCGGCTTCAACGAGTCCTGGCTGGCGTTCGGAGCGCAGGACGCCAGCATCAGGCCGAAGGCCACGAGGCCCAAGACCCAGAGCAGCCGCTTCCGCAAGTCTCCCAAGCCTCCCCGGTACAGGCGCTCCGACGCCGGTTGCGGGCGCCGGGCCGCGCGCACTGTACCACCGTCCCTTCCGCTGCTCGACAGGGATGACAGGGTTGTCAGAACCCCTTGTACGAGTGCAGTCCGACGATCCAGAGGTTCACCGCGTAGTACGTGATCAGGAGCGAGACGAACCCCACCAACGCGATGACCGCGGCCGGCCGCCCCTTCCATCCCGACGTCGAGCGTGCGTGGAGGTAGCCGGCGTAGATCACCCACGTGACGAACGACCACGTCTCCTTCGGATCCCATCCCCAGTAGCGCCCCCACGCTCGTTGCGCCCAGATCGCGCCGGCGATCACGGCGAACGTCCAGACGGGGAACGCGAACGCGATGACGCGGTACGCCATGCGATCGAGGGTGGCGGCAGTCGGCAACACGCCCCGACGAACGACGTCACCCGCGGTGGGCTCGTCGGCGTCGGGCGCGAAGTCCGGAGGGGCGTCGACGTCGACCGATCCGCCCATGATCGGCGGCGGCTCCTGGGCGCGGAGCGTCGCCACCTGCCGGCGCTCGCGACGGTCCTGCACCAGGAACAGGATCGTGAGGACGCCTCCGCCCAAGGCGAACAGCGAGGACCCGGAGATGGCGGCGACCACGTGGATCTTGATCCAGTACGAGTTGAGCGCGGGGACCAGCGGACCAGGACCCACATAGAGGAACGAGACGGCGATCGCCATGGTGAACACGGAGAACATCAACGCGAACCCGCCGAGCGTGTGGATCTTGTAGTACCCCTCGACTATCAGCAGGTAGCCGGCCACGACCAGGAGCGCCAGCAGGACCGAGTACTCGTACATGTTGCCCCACGGAACCCGATGGGCGGCGAAGCCCCGTGTTACCACGCAGACGACGTTCGCGAACAACCCCACGGAGGCGACGGTCCGGGCGATCGCCCAGAACGAGGTCCGGCGGAACGCCAGGTACGCGAAGTAGCCCACCATCGCGGCGACGTAGGAGAACAAGGCAACGTTGAACGCGTCGTTGGACACACGCCCCCACTGCAGGTCGGTCATCGCGAGCTCACCCGTTCCTTCTCCTCGACGGCGGGGACCTCGCCCGCGGCACGGGCCATGGCATCCACCAGCTTCGAGAACTCCTCGTCGAACTGCGGCTTGCGTTGCAGAGCGAAACCGCCGACCTTGAGCACGGTCCCGTTCTCGTTCGGCTCCGCCCGCACCCAGACCTTGCGTCGTGACGTGTAGAGGGCGGGCAGGAGCCCGAGCAGCACGAGGATAGCGGCAAGCAAGACCATGGGCACCCCGCGGTCACGGGATACCTGGAGCACGCTGTACTGACGAAGCTCGGGGAACGAGATCGTCAGGCCCTTGGACGACGCGCCCTCGGCGAGCGCCTCCCCGGTTCGGAGGTCGACCGTCTGGCCCGCGCCGACGACGCCCCGCCCCGCCTGGCGCATCACGCTCGTGTCGAGGGAGAGCGGAGACGTATCGGTCAGGTCGCCGCGGAACACCTTGAAGAACATGATCGGCTGGAACTCCCCCGTCATGGCCACCGACTCACCGGTCGTCCGCAGCTGGAGCCACGCGCGACTGTCGGGCCACAGCTCGAGCGTCAGGCCGGCCTCGGGGTCGAGGAACGGCAGCTTGAGGATGCCGTGCCACGGCATCGCGAGCTGGGGGACACCCTCGGGCGCCGTGTCCTGGACGAATGTGATCGGTTCGGAGGAGATAACCTCGCCGCCGCGACGAACCTCCACGACCGGGGCCCACCCGAACCCGTACTGGAAGAACTCGATCCCGTCGATCGAAGCCGGATCGTTCACCCGGATGTCGGTCTGCTTCACCACGTTGCCCTGCGCATCCAGCAGGTCCACGTGCGAGACGAAGTCCATCGGCTGGCCGCTCCGGCGGTACGTGTCCTCGAAACCGCGCAGATGGATGCCCGCACCGGTGAAATCGCCGTTGAAGAAGCGACCGGTGCGCAGCTGACCGTCGTAGTTCGCCTGGGCGTCGATCCAGGTCTTCCCCTCCACCACGACGGCCCGGCCGGTGAACCCGGTGCCCTTGCCGTAGATGACGCCGACCACGATCAGCAGGAACGCCCAATGGAAGAGCAGGCTCCCGACCTCTCGGAGCGCGCCCTTCTCCGCCGCGAGGGCCGGCCGGCCGTCGTCGTCGCGCGCCACGCGGAACATGCGGCGGCGCAGCACCCGGCGGGATCCGTCGATCACCCGGGCGGGATCGGCCGGCACCACGCGTTCCTCATACAGCCGGAACGAGTCGATCTCCCGCGCCTGCACGGGTCGCTGGCGAAGGGCGCGGACGAGGGCACGGGTCCGCGGAAACAAGCAGGCGACGAGCGAGACGAACAGCAGCGTCGTGATCAGCACGAACCACCACGATCCGAACACGTCGAACAGGCCGGCGCGCCCGTAGAACGCGCCGACCAGCGGATGGTCGAGCTGGAAGCGGACCACGCGCTCCGGCGAGTTGGGCCACTGCGGCACCAGGGACCCCGCCACCGACGCGAGCGCCAGCATCAGCAGCAGGATCAGGGCCGTGCGCATCGAGCGCAGCGTTCTCCACACCAGAGCCGTGGACCGTCGCAAGGTGATCCGGCTGGAGGAGGACATGGGGCTCGCGAGGATTCTACGGTCGGGCGTCGAACGACGTGTCCGCCGTCGGCCCCGCGGCGGCACGCCGCTCACAACCCGGGCGCGAAACGGGCGAGGGGGGCGACGATCCTGGTGAACAGCCCCGTCACCAGCAAGACGCCGACCACGACCAGGAGCGCCCCCGACATCCCGGCGATCCATGCGTAGTGACGGCGGACCCAGCCGAACGCGCCCATGAACCGCTGCACGCCGAGGCCGACCAGGAGGAACGGCACCCCGAGCCCGAAGGAATACGCCAACAGCAACAAGACGCCCCGAGGAGCGCTCTGCGTGACCGCGATCGCCAGGATGCCCGTCAGCACGGGTCCCAGGCACGGGGTCCAGCCGGCGGCGAAGGCCATGCCGAGCGGCAACGCCCCGATCGCACCGGGGCGGACCTTCGACAGGAACGGCCGCCGCTCCGCGTAGAGCACGATCGAGCCGCGTCGCAACGCGTAGCCGATCATGAACGCGCCGATCACGATCACCACGGCGCCGCCGACCCACTGCCCCACGTCGCCCTTGAAGATGGGCACGAACCGCTTGGCGAACGCTCCGAGGAGCGTGAACACGATCGTGAACCCGGCGATGAACAGCAGGATCGGCAGCAGCGGACGTTGCGTCTCGCCGTCCACGGCACGCTCCCCCGAGACGAACGACACGTAGCCGGGAACCAGGGGGAACACGCACGGCGACGCGAACGAGACGAGGCCCGCCACGAACGCGAGCGCGGGCGCCCACCACGAGGTGAGGCCGGTCTGGACGATGTCGGCGATCATCGTTGCCTCATGGATACCTCGGGTCCGGGAGCGGGCTCAGTCTATGGACCACCGCGCACCGGCGACCGGCGAGTGGGTTGCGACGGGCCCTCGCGAGCGGCATAGTGATAGTTCGTGAAGCGATTCACAAGCCCGCGGCGTCCGTTCCGGTCAAACGGCACATGGCTATAATCGCCCCGCCCATGGAGACGATGCCGGCATGAGCCAGGTCGAGGTTGCGAACACGCCTCGATTCGCCAAGTCGAGGGCCAGGCTCGCGCATCGCAAACAACAGGTCGAGGGCTTCCTCAAGACGTTCGAATGGACCTGGACGAAGGCGATCGTCTTCTCCGTCGGGCTCACGTTCTTCATCGTCATCAGCACGTCGGTGCTGCCGTCGTTCTGGCTGTACTTCGCAGACCAGAAGCTCAAGTGGAGCGGCGCCGGGCCCAACGGCTTCTGGCTGAAGGAGCTCCGCGACGCGATCGCCATGGGCCTGACGACCGGACCCATCATCACGATCCTCGTCGGGGCGGCGGTCGTGCAGAACTGGCGGAGGAAGCTCCGCGGTCAGTCGGGCGACGTGCGCCCCACGGGCGGGTACCGGTAGGGGTCGCGATGGTGTTCACGAAGACCGAGGTCGACATCCACGAGGACTACGTCCTCGAGGCGGTCGACCCGGCGTGGCTCGCGCAGGGGGTCAAGTCTCCGAAGCATCTGATGCTCGACCCCGACAACTGCATCCTCTGCCGCGCCTGCGAGGACGTCTGTCCGTGGAACTGCATCTACATGCTGTCGACGGACATCGTGGAGGGAGCCGAAGAGCCGGCCGTCGAGGCTGAGGTGCACGTCGCCTCGGCGATCTTCGTGGTGGACGACATCGCATGCACGCGGTGCTCCGTGTGCGTCGACCGATGCCCCACCGACACGCTGTACTATGCGCGCCTGCCGGAGGGTTCGACCGGCGGAAAGCGCCCGATGGCCGAGGTCCCTCTGACACAGGCCGCGGCGGAGTGAGTTCGGCGCGAGCGCGATCGAGCTGAGAAGGGGAGGGAAGGCCGGGTGAAGCTCAAGCCGCCGTCGCCGAGCGAGCTCGGCGACCGCCTGCGCGACACCGAGGTCTGGAAGTCGATCTTCCGGCCCGGCTCGATCTTCCGGAAGGGCTACAAGGACACCTCGCGCGACCGCGCCCTGGCCACCATGAACAACGTGCTGTACCACCTGCACCCGGTGAAGGTGAAGCGGCACGGATTGAAGCTCACCTACACGTTCTGCCTGGGCGGCCTCTCGTTCTTCCTGTTCATCCTGCTCACGGTCACCGGCATCTTCCTGATGTTCTTCTACCGGCCGATGGCCGACATCGGCGGCGCTGTCGCATACGCCGACATGCAGAGCATCCGGACGACGGTGTTCTTCGGCGACCTGGTCCGCAACCTCCACCGTTGGGGCGCCCACCTGATGGTGTTCTCGGTGACGCTCCACATGGCGCGCGTGTTCTACACCGGCGCGTACAAGCCGCCGCGGGAGTTCAACTGGGTGGTCGGCGTCATCCTGTTGTTCCTCACTCTCGGCCTGTCGTTCACCGGCTACCTGTTGCCGTGGGACCAGCTGGCGATCTGGGCGGTCACGGTCGGGACGTCGCTCGGCGGCTACGCGCCGTTCATCTCCAAGCAGGCCAACTTCCTGTTGCTGGGCGGCGTCGTGGTCGGACCGAACACGCTGTTGCGTTGGTACGTGCTCCACGTGTTGGCGTTGCCGTTCGTGTTGGTGATCTTCCTGGCGGTCCACTTCTGGCGGATCCGCAAGGACGGCGGCATCTCGGGACCGCTGTAGGGGGCGACTGAGCGATGGCGAGAGAGGACACACCGCTCGACCAGGCCGTCTTCGACGCGACCCTGGCCGCGGAACTCGCGAAGGGCTCGGACAAGCGCGTCGCCGAGGGTCGCGCTCGCTCGGCCGCGGTCCGCGCGTACAAGGCCGCGCATCCCGAGGAGGAGGCTGCGCCTGCGGCCGCAGCCCCTGCGGCTGCGGCTGCGGCCGCAGCCCCTGCGGCTGCACCTCCTGCCGCGCCGGCACCCGCGGCTCCTGCCGCTCCGGTCGCCGGGGTCTCGGTCGCGGCGGCGGTCACCTCGCCGGTTCGGACGGCCCCGCTTCCCACGGGCAACATCCCGACGCCGAAGAAAGGCACGGAGGACAAGCATCGCCTGCTCGCGTTGGTCCCCCCCGAGGGCATCCAGCGGGTGGAGCGCGAACAGGGCGACCGCGTGAACGTCTGGCCACACCTGCTGATCGAAGAGTTCGTGGCGATGCTGATCCTCACGGCGGGCCTGCTGATCTTCTCGACGTTCGCCATGGCCCCGCTGCGCCAGCTGGCGAACGCGAACCTCACGCCGAACCCGTCGAAGGCTCCCTGGTACTTCCTTGGCCTCCAGGAGCTGCTCCGCTACTTCCACCCGATGGTCGCCGGCATCGTGATCCCCACGTTCATCCTGGTGGTCCTCGCCGCGGTGCCGTACGTGGACCGCAACCCGAGCATCAGGCCCGGCGATCGCAAGATCGCGATCTCCATGTTCACGATCCTGTTCTGCTTCGGAGCGACGCTCACCATCATCGGCTGCTTCTTCCGCGGCCCCGGCTACAACTGGATCTGGCCGTGGGCGCAAGGGGTGTTCTTCGACCTATGACACTCGCCATCTCCACCCGTGTCGTCGCGGCGATCGTGGTCTTCCTGGCGCTGGACATCTTCGCCATCGTCTTCGGGCTGTCCTTCGTTCGCGCCGCGAAGGCGCAACGGGAGGCCGCGGACGGCGCCGCGGCCGCGCCGCGTCAGCCCCAGGCCTTGTCGCGCCGCGACTTCTTCCGCAAGGGGCTGCTGGTCTCGCTCCTCGTGTTCGGCGCCCAGTTCGGCGGGGCATCCATCGCGTTCCTCTGGCCGAGCCTGAAGGGTGGCTTCGGCTCCTTGATCAACGCCGGGGCGCTGAACGACATCAAGTCGCAGCTCGGCGACGGACCCGTGTACAACGGCGCGGGCCGCTTCTACGTGGTGCCGTGGGAAGGCAAAGTTACGTCCGACGCCGACTACCCGGGCGAGCTGGTGACCGCCGAAGGCATCATGCCGCTGTACCAGCGGTGCGTACACCTGGGATGCCGGGTGCCGTTCTGCTCGAACTCGAAGTGGTTCGAGTGCCCGTGCCACGGTTCCAAGTACAACTTCGCGGGCGAGTACCAGCTGGGGCCGGCGCCGCGGGGGATGGACCGCTTCGTGGTGAAGATCGAGAACGGCAACGTCATGGTGGACACGTCGACGGTGATCCTGGGACCGCCGCGAGGAACCGACACGATCAGCGAACCGCCGCAGGGTCCTTTCTGCGTGGCCCCAGGGTAAGAGCCGAGACGAGAGGAACGGATCGACGACGTGCTGGCGCTGAGCGATACCGCGGGGGTGATCCTCCTCGTCCTTGGGGCGTTCTTCGTGGTTGCCGCCGCCGCCGCGCTCATCCTTCGCAGCCGCGTCACGCGCGAGCCGGCGCCGGGCATCCCGCCGGCCATGGAGCCGGGGCCGTCGGATCCCGCGCTCGAGACGCCGCTCCTGCAGAAGCTCCAGGGCTGGGGTGTCCTGCTGGTCGCGTTCTTCGTGATCTGGCTCCCCTACAACTGGTTGATCGAGCCCTCCACGAACCTCAAGCAGGAGAAGGCGCTCAAGATCGAGGCGATCGAGCGAGGCCGTCGCTCCGTCGAGCTGTTCAGCGAGGAGAACCAGCTCGGGGTCGGATGCGTGCGGTGTCACGGTCCGGAGCTCCGCGGCGGAGTGATCACGGCGGGCACCGGATACGCCTACCCGCCGAACCTGACGACCGTCTGCGGAGGGCCGTCCACGGACCACGCGCTGATCAAGTCGCTCGCCGACATCTACACGACGATCCAGCAGGGGCGCCCCCCCAACATGCCGTCGTGGAGCATCCGATACCAGGGGGCGCTCGACGACCAGCAGATCAACGACATCGTGAACTACCTGGTGTTCATGAGCTCCAAGAACGTCCCGTTCGAGGACAACATCTGCACCAACCCGGACGCGGTCAAGGCGGTCAACTCCCCGTCGGTCACGCCGGCGGCGGCGAGCGGCGCGACGGGAGCGACCGGCGCAACCGGCGCAACGGGGGGTGGCGCCTGATGCTCGCGCAGGAAGTGCATTCCTGCCTCGGGTTCCACATCGAATGCGGCACGCTGTTCAAGGGCGCCGGGGTGACGCTGATGGCGCTCATCCTGTTCGTCGGCAGCGTGTACATGATGCTCTCGTTCGTGTTCGGCAAGTGGATGGGCTATCTCGTGCTCGCGGTCTGCTTCTCGGGATGGCTGATCATCCACTCGTCGCTCTGGTTCTTCGGGTTCTGGGCCCAAGGGCCGGGCACGCCGACCAACCAAGGTCCGCGCGGCCGGGAGCCGGCGTGGGTCGTGCTGGAAGCGGGTCTCGGTGCCGCGGGCGCTCGATTCACCACGTTCGACGACTATCCGGGGGGTACATGGAAAGAGCCGACCAAGGGACAGGACCCGTCCGTCCAATCCGTGAGCAGCGCCGCCACGTCGTTCCTTGCGGCCCAGGCGAACGAAGAGCTGGACATCGACCCGCTCGGCACGACCGCCATCACCGGCACACAGTTCTTCGTGGACGGGGTGGAGTTCGCCACGGCCGAAGACGGGAAGACGCCCCTGTCGGTCGTGCAAGCCCACTTCGCCGGAGGCGGCCCGCTCACCACATTGGCGATGTACCACGACTCGGGGAGCATCCCGCGCTACTCCCTGATGTTCATGGTGGCGGCGATCCTGTTGTTCCTGATCCACCTCCCCCTGCTCGATCGGGCGGAGAAGAAGCGGAAGGCGTTCTTGACCGGCGGGAGCGCGCCCGCATGGTACGGCCCGGCATAGGCGAAGGCCAAGAAGACGGCCAAGGAGACGAAAGGGAAACGACGATGATCGGTGCTGAGGCGATCCCCCTCCTCGATCAGGGGAGCATCCAGTTCATCCTGTTCGGTGTGATGGTCCTGGCGGTGCTCTTCCTGATGTGGGTGACGATCGCGAAATAGTCAGCGATCGAGGTCTGCCACGGCTCGCCCGCGGCGACGCACCTCGGCGAGCGTCGCCTTCCGCTGTTCGTAGAACGCCAGGATCTGCAGTTCCACGGCCAGATCCACCTTCCGAACCGACACGCCTTCGGGGACGACGATCACGGAGGGCGCGAAGTTGAGGATCGAGCGGATGCCGGCCCCGACCATCTGGTCCGCGAGCTCTTGAACGACCGTCGCGGGCGTGGTGATCACGCCGATCGCGATGCCGAGCGACTGCACCAGCTCCGGCAGGTCGTCCACGTGGTGGATCGGGAGCCGCCCCACCCGCTGACCGACCTTCGAGGGATCCACGTCGACCAACGCGGCGACGCTGAACCCGCGCTCGGGGAAGCCTCGATAGTTCGCGAGGGCATGTCCCAGGTTCCCGATACCCGCGATCACGATGGGCCAGTCTTGCGTCAGGCCGAGCTCCCGACGGATCTGATGGATGAGGTAGGCGACGTCGTAGCCCACGCCACGTGTGCCGTAGGAGCCTAGGTGCGAAAGGTCCTTGCGAACCTTCGCCGAGTTCACTCCCGCCGCCTCGGCCAGCGCCTCCGACGAGACCGTGGACGCACCGGATTCCGCGATGTCGACCAGCGCCTGGAGATAGACGGGAAGGCGCCCGACGGTCGCCTCGGGGATCGGCCGGCCCTTCGTCATGCGCACACCGACCGGGCCGACATCGGTGCAGGGTAGCCCACGCCGGGCGGCGTTCTCAAGTTCACAAGCTCAGGCTCGGCCGCTCCGCACGATGGAGACCAGCTCGGCCGGATCGACCTCGTACTCGAACCGCTCCTCCCCGTCGATCTCCACCACGGGGATCCGGATCCCGTACTCGCGCTCCAGGTCGTCGTCGCCCGCGACATCGACCTCCACCAGGTCGAACGGGCTCCTCGAGAGCTCGGCCATCAGCACGTCCCTGGCTGCGTCGCAGAGGTGACAACCCTCTCTGGAATACAGGACGACGCGCACCGGCCGATGCTACCCGCGGAACGGAACGGTCTCCGGGCGGGCTCATCCACGACCGGTGATACAACTGGACCGTCATGGAGAACGGCGACATCGACGACTTGGAGCTGCATCGGAGGCTCTCCGCGGGTGATCGTGGCGCCTTCGACGAGCTCTATCGGCGGTACTCGCCGACGGCTTACGGGCTGGCGTACCGGCTCACCGGCCAGCAGATGCTCGCCCAAGACGTCGTCCACGACGCGTTCATGGCGCTCTGGCGCGCCCCCGAGGCCTTCGACCCCGCGCGCGGCGCGTTCCGGACGTTCTTCCTGTCGTTGGTGCATCACCGGGCGGTCGATACCGTCCGTCGCGAGGAACGGCTCCGCAAACGAACCGAGCGTGCGGCGAACCTCGAGCCGTTGACCGGCGAAGACCCTGCGGAGGATGTCGTGGACGAAGCGTTCCTCGGGATCCGCCGCCGGGAGGTCCGTGAGGCCCTCGCGACGCTTCCCGATCCACAACGACAGGTGCTTGAGATGGCCTATCTCCAGGCGCACACGCAAGCACAGATCGCTGAAGAGCTCGGCATCCCCATCGGGACCGTGAAGACCAGGACACTGGCGGCCATGCGGAAGCTCCGCCGGGCGCTCTACCGAGAGGACTAGCTTGACGGAGACCCACGAAGCGATCGAAGAGCTGCTGGCCGGTTACGTCCTGCGGAGCCTCTCGGGCGAGGACGCCGTACGGGCCGACCATCTGCTCTCCGAACACGTACCCCAGTGCCCGGCGTGTCGCGACTCGCTCGCCATCTTCCAGGGCGTGACGGCGGATCTGGCGCTCGAGGCGACAGCCATCCGGCCGCCGGACACGCTGCTCCCGCGACTGCACCGAGATCTCGGAGCGCAGGATCGTCGCCGGCGTCCGGTCGCGATCTTCGCGGTCGCCGCGAGCGTGGTGGCCGTGGTCGGGTTCGCGGGGCTCGCCGTGACGCAGAGCATCCGAGTCAACGACGCCCGGTCGCGGATCGAGGACATCCGTTCGGCCTTCGACTTCGCCCGGCGTCCGGGGGCATCGATGGTGCCGGTGGACAGCAGCAGCTCTGACACGGAGTCTCTGACCGAGATCTCCCGGCCGGGCACCGAGCTTTTCTACCTGGTCGGGACCGACGTGCCGATGCCGCCCGAGGGCACCGTCTACCGGGTGTGGCTGCTCTCGGGGACCCAGGCGATGTGGGCGACGGATTTCGTGCCGGAGCCGGGGATGATGGTCGTCACGCTCGAGTTCGACCCGAGCCTCTACGACCGCATCCTGATCTCCGTCGAACCGGCCGGATCGACGCCGGACACGCCCGAGATCGCCCTCTGGCAAACCGCGAGCTGACACCTCGCGCGGGCGAACGCTCAGATCTGGATCGCGCCGCGCACGGTCAGGAACATCCCGACCCCGACGATGGCCGACGCAGAGAGCACCGGCACCAGCCGCCCCCAGAACGAGGACAGCCGGTTCGCCATGGCGGCGCGCGCGCGGAGAGCCCCGAGGCTAACGACGATCAAAGACAGGGCCAGACCGACGCTGAACGCCAGGATCAGTCCGATCCCGTAGCCGACGCGGTGCGCGTTGATGGCGCCGAGCATGACGATCAGCGCGCTCGGCGACGGCAGGATGCCTCCGGCCAGCGCGAGCGCGAGCATCCCTCTCCTGGATGTGAGGTTCACGCCGTCGGGGAGGTCGTGGCCGTGTCCATGCCCGCCGTGGTCATGGCCGTGGTCGTGGCCGTGGTCGTGGCCGGCGGCGTGCGCGTGCTCGTGCGCTTCCTCGCGGCGAGCGTCGGACCAGGCGGCGAGCCGGCCGATCATCAGGTATGCGCCGAGCCCGATCGCGACCACACCGGACAGGAGCCCGAGCCACGGGTAGAGGGACTCCGGTCGGAACGTCTGCTCGAGCGTGATCACCAGCAGGCCCAGGACGAGGACGGACGCCGTGTGCATCGCGGCGACCGCCGAGCCGACGGCGACGGCCTGACGCACCTTCGTCTCGGAGCCCACCATGTACGCGGCCATCAACGTCTTCCCGTGTCCGGGGAGCAGGGCGTGCCAGGCGCCGAACGCCACGGCGAGCGCGAACGCCGCCAGGAGGAGCACGATCCCGTGGTTGTCGACGAGCGAGGAGAACGCCCCGAGGTCGACACCCGGCCTCGCGACCTCGGTCGCATCCGACGTACCGGAGGTCGTGCCGACGGACACGCCGGGCGCGAAGGTCGCCCGCATCGACGTGACGTGCAGCGGGCTCGAGAGAAGGTCTTGCGGGTACGAGAGCAGGGCGTCGCTCACGCTCTCGGTGGGAACGTCGGAATCCCGGATCGCCTCGCCGTACTCGCCGACGGCGGTGATCTCGCGCCAGCCGATCGTGTCGGCATCGTTCTCGTCGCGGTAGGCGATGTCTCCGGATCGGTCGACGGAAGCTGCGAACAGCCCCTCGAACCGCAGGATCGACAACCCGCCCTGGCCGTCCCGGAGCCGCGCCGCCGCGGAGCGAACCTCGAGCCCCACCGGCTCGCCGTCGACCGTCAGCGTCAGGTTCTCCAGGAGCCCCGGTGCCTCTTCGACCGCCCAAGCCGTGGCCTCGGTTGCGGACACCGCTCCGTCGCCGCCCGTATCGATCGACGGCATCTCCTGGAACGTCGGTATCTCCGCCATGTCGACCACGTAGTCGATGCGGATCTCGCCGGGCACCACGTGGATACCGCTATAGAGGTTGACCGTGAAGTTACCCAGCGGGTGCGCGGAGGCGGCGGTCGCGGGCCACAGGACCGCGACCGCGATCAGGGCGAAGAGCGCGAGGCGACGGCGTGCTGTCCGTCTCATGCGGCACCGCCGAGGTCCGCGAGCGCCGCCCGTGCCGCCGGCGCGTACTGGATCGAGAAGTGCGGGTTGATGTCCACGGCCTCCGTCAGGAGGCGGCGGGCCTCGGCGTCGTTCCCGAGCTTCAGCTGGATCATGCCCGCGTGGAACGCGAACTGCGCGTTGCGATATCCGAGCGTCATCGCCTTGCCGGCGTAGACGGACGCCTCCACGTATCGGCCATCCGCGTACAGCGCCCACGCGTACGCGTCGGCCACATGGACGCTGTGTCGCTTGGCCCACTCGTCGCCAGCGGCCACCAACGCCCCCGCCGGATCGCCGTGGGCGGCATCGAACAACGCCAGTTCCAGGTCGATGTTGACGCCGTTCGATCGGAAGAGCTCCTCCTCGGCGCGCACCAACGAGTACTGCAGCTCGGCCTGGTCGGATCGGCCGGCCACCGCGTACAGGTCGCCGAGCGCGATCACGTACTCCGGAGCGGGGTAGCGCGAGACGACGTCGGCGTATCCGGCGATGGCCTTCCGCAGATGACCACGCGCCCACGCCACCTTGGCGAGGCCGGCGAACGATGGGACGTAGTCCGGGTCGGTCTCGACCCCTCGTGCGTATGCGGCTCGCGCTTCGTGGAGGTCGCCGCGGTTGAAGGAGAGCTCCCCCAACTGGTAGCTCGCCCAGGCGGAGTCCGCCGGCGTGCCCGCGATGTCGCGCGCCGCCTCCATCGCCTGGATCGCACCGGGCACGTCGCCCATCAGCTCGCGGGCGTACGAGACCCGGGCGTAGGACGCCACGCCGGGCCGCGTGTCGACCATCTGCTGGAACGTCGCGAACGCGTCGTCGTAGTGACCGAGCTCCACCTGTGCGTCGCCGATCACGCCGTAGACGTTGCCGTTGTACGGGTTGATGGCCTTCGCCTGCTCACCCCACCGCAGCGCGCCGGCGAAGTCGTGCCGCGCGGCGGCGAGCGAGGCCATGCCCACCATGGCCGCGAAGTTGTCTTCTCGCTCCAACCCGAGTGAGCGCCGGAGCACGCCCTGCGCCTTCGGGTAGTAGCTGGGGTCGGCCGTGACGCGGGCCTGCTGCACGTAGGCCAAGCCGAGAGATGCGAACGACTGCCAGTCCGTCGGCAGCAGCCGGAGCCGGGACTGGAGGTTCTCGATGATCTGCTCGAGCGACCCACCGATCGCGGGCGCGAGCAAGGTGTTCGCCGTCGCGAGGGTCGGCATCCGTACCGACGCACCGTCGTCGGTCGAGCGGAACACACCGATGCCCCCGGCGACGAACAGCGCGGCCGCGAGCACCGCCGCCGCCCCGATCCGAGCCATTCGCTTCATGTCGGTTGCTCCTCGTTCCTCCGTCGTGGGGGGGGGGGGGGGGGGGGGGGGGGGGGGGGCCCCGCCCCCCCCCCCCCTTCCCCTCTTCTACTCCCCCCCCGCGCGGGGGGGGGGGGGGGCCCCCCCGCCGCCCCCCCCCCCCCGCCCCCACGACGGAGGAACGAGGAGCAACCGACATGAAGCGAATGGCTCGGATCGGGGCGGCGGCGGTGCTCGCGGCCGCGCTGTTCG
>JBBQVZ010000033.1:0-26963 GCA_038211015.1 Actinomycetota bacterium
CCCCAATCCGCGACGCTGCCCGACCGTGAATCCGAACGTCCCGTCGTGCGTCGCGACCGCCCGGCCGTCGGCGTCGACGACCTCGCCCTCGCGAACCAGCTGCGGCGCCGTCGACCGGACGAACGCGCCCGCGTCGCCCGACGGGGCGAAGCAGAGCTCCTGCGAGTCGGGCTTCGACGCCACGGGAAGCCCGCACCGCTCCGCGAGCGAGCGCGTCTCGGCCTTGGGCATCCCGCCGACCGGGAACAGGGATCGCGACAGCTGGCGCTGACCCAACATGTGCAGCATGTAGCTCTGATCCTTGCCGGCGTCGGCTCCGCGCAACAGATGCCACGTGCCATGAGCGTCCAGCTCGGTCCGCACGTAGTGCCCGGTCGCCACCATGTCGATCCCCAGCTGGTCGGCTCGCCGGAGGAACGCGCCGAACTTGATCTCGCCGTTGCAGCGCGCGCAGGGGTTCGGCGTGCGGCCGGCTTCATGCTCCGACACGAAGTCCTCGATCACGGTCGCGGCGAACTCCCCGGAGAGATCGACGATCTCGAACGGGATGCCGGCGATCCGAGCCACCTCGGCCGCATCGGCTCGCGCGGCGGGCCCGCAACACCCATGCTCCACACCGTCGAGGTGCACGAGGTTCATGTGCGAGCCCACGACGTCATACCCCTGCTCGTGGAGCAGGCACGCGGCGACCGACGAATCGACCCCGCCCGACATCGCGACCAGCACGGATCCCTTCGATCCCGTCATGCGGTCGAGGCTATCAGGGGCTCGCGACCCACCCCAGCATGCATGGTCTCCGCGCGATCACGACGAGACGGCCTCGGCTCGCTCCCCCGTGGCGTGTGCAACTCGCGCGAGCCACGGAGTGGCGGCGAGGTGTTCGAAAACCGTACGCGCCTCGTCCAGGAGAGGCTGCGCGTCCGCTTCTCGATCCTGCTGGATCAGCCACTCGCCGTGCTCGAGCAGCGTCACCGCCATCCAGAACGGCACGGCCATCTCGCGGAACATGCCCGCGGCGTTCTTGAGTCCCTGCTCGATGGACGGCGCCGCGTCGCCGTCGATCATCGCCATCCGCGAACGGAACCGGCGGGCGTGCGCATCGACATACTGCGGCTGGCGGCCGGGCGGAAGGCTCTCAACGATCGACAACATCTCCTCTGCCTGGGGCAGACGTCCCAATGCGAGCGCTGCCTCGATGCCTTCCACGAACGCGTCCTTTATGGCCTCGTGCCCGATCCCCATCACGCCTCGGATCGCGAAGGCCTCGTTCGCGGACGCCAGTGCCTCCTCGTACCGGCCATCCGCGCGCGCCAACGCCGCCGCGCCGAGTGCGTTCCCGGCGCGCTCCTGGAGGTCCGCGGACTCCTCGACATCTCGGAACATGGCCCTGGAGGTCGTCGCTGCGGCGAGATCTCCTCGATTGATATGAACGAAGGGGACGATCGCAAGGAAGGCATTCGCCGCCAAACGGGACTCCTCGACAGCCGCCGGGGGCAACGCTCCGGCCATGGCGAGGACCTCGTCCCAGCGGCCGAGCGCAGCGAACGGGTACACCTGACCGAGCATCTGCCACTCCCAGTACCGGTTCCCGGCGCGACGGGCGAGCGCCAGGCCCTTCGTGACGCTATCCGCCGCTTCTTGATACGCGTCGGCTTGGATCCCCGCGTCCGCAAGGTTGAAATAGGCGCGGAGCGCCGCCGAGGGGATCTCGTGTTCGAGCGCGACGTCGAGCGCATAGCGGAGCAAGGCGAGCGCCTCCAGGCGCCGAGCCCGGGAGATCAAGATGATGCTCTTCGTGATCAGCGCCTGCGAGAGGGTCTCGGGCAGGCCCTCCGCCTCCGCGATCTCGAGCGCGACCTCGATCCGATCGGCCGCGACCTCAGCGTCCCCCGAGAAGAACAAGAGCCGGCCGAGCTGGGCTGCGAGCGTCGCCAGGTCGCTGTCCGGCTCCTCCTTGGACAGGATCTGGAACGAACGGTCCATCCGCTCAACCGCTTCGGAGAGTCGGCCCCGATCCCACATGACCTGCGCGAGACGCGCGGACACGCGCGCGGCCGGGTGACTCCGTTGCTCGCTCTCGAACAGCTCGATCGACCGCTCGAAGAGCCGGCCCGCCTCGTCCTGCCTCCCGGCCCCACTCGCCATGACGCCGGCGCGCTCCAGCAGCTCCGCGCGCGCGACCGTGTCGCCCATCATCTCTGCGGCCAGCTCGAAGTGCCGCTGCGCCTCGGCGTTCGCCGCCAGCGACGCCGCCCGTTCCCCCGCTCGGATCAACGCTGCAGCGGCTCGCTCTTTGATCTCCTGTGCATCGGGGTCGGCCGGCGCGGCCCGGAACGCGTCGACGTAGTGCGCGGCGACGACCTCGATGATCTCGTCTTCGTCGGGGGTCGCGAGCAGGTGGACCGCGGCCGCGAGGTGGCGCGACTTCCGCTCCTTCTTCGACATCGTGTCGTACGCGACCTTCTTCACCAGATCCTGGATGAAGCCGAACTGGCCACGCTCCGACGACAAGGGGTCGACCGAGATCGTGAGCACCTCCTTGCGAACGAGGGAGGTCAGCAGCGGTTCGAGCTCGGGTTCGGACATCCCCGTCATCGCGGCGAGCCCGGGCAGGTGGAAGGTCCGCCCCAGCACCGAAGCATCCTGCAGCATGCGGCGTTCGTCGGTGGCCAGACCGTCCAGCCGCGCCGCGATCAACGCCTGGAGCGTCTCGGGAACCTCGAGCGTCTCGATCGGCTCCGTGACGCGGTAGGCGTTCCCGTCGCGCACCAACAATCCGCGGTCCAGCAGCATCCGTACGGTCTCGACGGCGTAGAAGGGCACGCCCTCCGCCCGGTCGAGGATCCGCTGGCGCAGCTCCTCCGGCAGGCCGGGCACGGGCGCGGTGAGCAACCGATCCATCGCATCGGGCGGCAGGGGATCGAGGAACAGCGACGTGAAGTCGCGCTTACCCGCGCCCCACGTGGGTCGTCGATCAGACAGATCCGGCCGCGCGAGCGTCAGGACGAAGATGGGATGGTCCTTCGACCAGTCCACGAGGTATTCGACGAAGTCGAGCAAGGCAGAATCCGCCCAGTGGATGTCCTCGAACACCATGATCACGGGCACCGTCTCCGACATCCGCTCGAAGAAGATGCGCCACGCCGAGAAGAGGTTCTCCTGGTCCCCGGGACCTCGTTCCTCGAGACCGAGGAGGTGGGCCAGGCGTGGTTCGACGAACCGTCGCTCATCGGCGTCGGACACGTGGTACTGCACGGCCGCGTGCAGCTTCGCTCGTGCCGATCCCGAGTCCTCGTCCTCGAGGATGCCTGCGCGCCCGCGGACCATCTCGGACAGCGCCCAGAACGCCACGCCTTCGCCGTAGGCGAGACACCGCCCGCGGTGCCATCTGGTGTCGTCGATCAGCCCGTCGATGTACTTCTCGAACTCCCACGACAGCCGCGACTTGCCGATCCCCGCGAGACCGAGCACGGAGACGAGATGCGCTCGACGCTCCTCCGCGGTCGCGTGGAAGAGCTCCTTCATCAGCCGCAGCTCGCGGTCACGACCGGTGAACGGCGGTTCGATGCCGGTGGCCCGCATCGTCCCCCCGACCGTTCCGACCACCCGGACCGCGCGATAGAGCGAAACTGGCTCGGCCTTCCCCTTCAGCTCATGCGCTCCAGCGTCCTGGTAGTCGATTGCGGCCTCCGACGCGCGCTTCGTGGCCTCCCCCACGAACACGCTCCCCGACGGAGCGACAGATTGGATCCGCGAGGCGGTGTTCACGAGGTCCCCGGCCACCATCCCCTGCCCTTTCGCTCCGAGGTTCACCGCGGCCTCTCCGGTGAGCACGCCGGCGCGGGCGGCGAGCGTCGGTGCGCCTACGTCTTGACCGAGCACGGCGACGGCGGCCGTCAGTTCAAGCGCGGCTCGCACGGCACGCTCGGCGTCGTCCTCCTTCGCGATGGGGGCTCCCCACACCGCCATCACCGCGTCCCCGATGAACTTCTCAACGGTCCCTCCGTACCGGGTGATCAATTGGCGGCACGTGTCGAAGTACCGGGAAAGGAGGTCGCGGACCTCCTCTGAGTCGCGGGATTCGGAGAGCGTCGTGAACCCCACGAGGTCGGCGAACAACACCGACACGAGCCTGCGTTCCGTCTCGGGCTGCTTCTGTGTCTCCGAGATGAGGTCCGACGACGGCAACGCTTCCGTCTCACCCAACGAGCTTCCACACTCCCCGCAGAACTTCGAGCCCGACGGGTTCGCCGACCCGCAGGTCGGGCAGGACACGGCGAGACGGACACCGCATTCGCCACAGAACTTGCGTCCCGGTTGGTTCTCAGAGCCGCACGACGCACAGGGCATGGGGTCCTTCCGAAGGTGGACACCGGGTCAGCCAAAGGCTACTGCGGCCGACGCGATGCGGCTACCGCCCGGTCGACGCCCGAACGCTGCCGGTATCCTCGGATCCGCATGAACATCGTGGTGCTCGTCAAGTCCATCCCCGACCCCAGCGGCGACGCCGAGCTGGGCGACGACCTCCTGGTGAAGCGGGACGGCGAGGGCTCGCTCGACCCGGGGGACGAGTACGCCGTCGAGGAGGCGCTCCAGCTTGCAGAGGCGTCCGATGGGGAGGTGACCGTCGTCTCGATGGGTCCGGAGGGAGCCGTGTCCGCCATCCGACGGGCGCTCTCGATGGGAGCCCACCGCGCGGTCGTGGTCACCGACGACGCACTGCGCGGCTCCGACGTCCTTGCCACCGCACGGGTGCTCGCTGCCGCCATCGGCCGCGCGCCGTTCGATCTGGTGCTCACCGGCGTCGAATCCACGGACGGCTACACGGGCACGCTCCCGATGACGGTCGCCGAGCTGATCGGCGTGCCGGCGGTCACGTTCGCCCGCAAGGTGGACGTGACCGACGACGGCATCCGCGTGGAGCGCCAGACGGAGGCCGGCTACGACGTGGTGGAGTCCACATTGCCGGCGCTCGCCACGGTCACCGCCGCCGCCTCAGAACCGCGCTACCCCACGCTGAAAGGCATCATGGGGGCGAAGCAGAAGCCGCTGGAGACCCTGTCGCTCGCCGACATCGGGCTCACCGTCGACGACGTCGCGGCGACCCAGCGGGTCGCCGCGGTCGAACCGGCGGCGCAGAAAGGGCCCGGCGAGGTCGTGCAGGGCGACGCGGCCGCGGGCCGCGTCGCCGACCTCCTCGCAGAGGCCAAGGTCATCTGACATGGCCACGATCTGGGTCTTCGCGGAGGTGGGACCTGACGGGCCGACATCCGCGGCGCTTGAGCTCCTGACGAAGGCGCGCGAGCTTGGCGACGCGGAGGCGGTCGCGCTCGGCCCCGGCGCCGCCTCGGCGGCCGCCTCGCTCGGCGAGCACGGAGCACGGACCGTCTACGCGAGCGACGATCCCGTGTACGACGAATTCCTCGCGCAACCCGTGGCGCACGCGTTGCACGCGCTCGTGCAAGGACACGCTCCGGACCTCATCCTGTTCGCCACGACGTACGCATCGCGTGACGTGGCCGGCCGGCTCCAGGCGAAGACGGGCACCGCGCTCATGAGCAACGCGATCGACGTCACGAGCATCGACCGGGTCAGGACGCAGATCGCGGGCGGAACGCTCCTCGTCGACGTTGAGCTCCAGGGCCCCTCACCCCGGCTCGTGCTCTGCCGACCGAAGTCCTTCGTCGCGGAACCTGTCGGGGGCACGGCGGACGTCGTCCCGGTCGACGTCGACATCCCCGACGCACTCCGAACCGCCCATCGCGTGGAGCGCCACGAGGAATCCGCGGCCGGACCGAAGCTCGAGGAGGCCAAGGTCGTCATCTCCGGCGGGCGCGGGATGCAGGATGCCGCCAACTTCGGCCTGCTGGATCAACTCGCCGCGGTGTTGGGCAACGCCGCCGTGGGCGCCAGCCGCGCCGTCGTCGACGCCGGGTGGGTCCCCTACAGCTATCAGGTCGGCCAGACGGGGAAGACGGTCAAACCCGACGTGTACATCGCGGTCGGGATCAGCGGGGCGCTGCAGCACGTGGTCGGCATGAAGGGCGCGAAGCGGATCGTCGCGATCAACAAGGACCCGGACGCGCCGATCTTCCGCCTGGCGGACCTCGGCGTGGTCGCCGACGCCCTCCAGTTCCTGCCCGCACTGATCGACGAGGTCAGATCCCGCAAGGGCGCCTAACCGGGCGCGGCGCGTGATCGAGGCCCGGTTCGACGACCTGACGGGCGAGGCGCCCTCGTTCCGGTTGACCGATCCCGCCGGCGTCCTGGAGGCGATGCGTCCCGAGGACGTCTCGCCCACCCTCGCCGCGGCGGAGGGGGCGGCGGCGCGCGGACTCTTGGTGGCGGGCTTCGTGACGTACGAGGCGGCGCCGGGGCTCGACCCGTCGCTCGTGGTTCGACCGCGCGCGCGCGACGACCCGTTCGCTCGATTGCCCCTCGCGTGGTTCGCGATGTTCCAACAGCGACAGGAGACGGTGCTGCCGTCGCCGCGCGACGACAACGACCCGCCCTCCGATGCCTGGGTGCCGTCGATCGATCGCGCTCGCTACGACCGGGCGATCGCGCGCATCCGCGAGCACATCGCGGCCGGCGACACCTATCAGGTGAACCACACGCTGAGGTTGCGCTCGACCGTGCAGGGCGACGAGCGCGGTCTCTACCGCGACCTCTGCTACTCGCAGCGGGGGGCGCACTCCGCCTACCTGAACACCGGGAGGTACCGGGTCCTGTCCGCATCGCCGGAGCTGTTCTTCCGGTTGGACGGCGACCACCTCACCACACGCCCGATGAAGGGCACCGCTCCGCGCGGTCGCTGGCTCGCCGAGGACGAGGCGATCCGCGAGCAGCTCACGGCGTCGGTGAAGGATCGCGCGGAGAACGCGATGATCGTCGACCTGCTCCGCAACGACCTCGGCCACATCGCACGGCCGGGGACGGTTCGATGGTCCAAGGTCTTCGAGCCGGAACGATTCGAGACCGTCTGGCAGCTCACGTCCACCGTGACGGCGGATCTCGAAACGGGAACCGGACTCCCCGAGGTGTTCCGGGCACTCTTCCCCAGCGGCTCCATCACCGGCGCGCCGAAGGTGCGGACGATGGGGATCATCGCGGACCTGGAGGATTCGCCTCGCGGGGTCTACTGCGGGGCCGTGGGCTTCCTGGCTCCGGCGTCCGCCGGTCCGCCTTCGGCGTCGTTCAGCGTGGCGATCAGGACGGTGGTGGTCGACGCGGAGACCGGGACGGCCGAGTACGGGGTCGGGGGCGGCATCACGTGGGATTCGTCGGCGACCGGCGAGTACGACGAGACCGTGGCGAAGGCGAGGGTGCTCACGGCGCGGCGTCCGCCGTTCGAGTTGCTCGAGTCGATGCGCCGCGACCCCGGCGAGCCGATCCGGCGACTGGGGCACCACGTCGATCGTCTGGGGAGGTCCGCCTCGTACTTCGGGTTCGCGTTCGACGAGGGTGAGGTGCGCGCGGCCTTGGACGCCGCAACTGCCGACACCGATCGGTCGATGAAGATCCGGCTCCGCCTGAACCGGGCCGGCGCGATCGAGGTCTCGTCGGCGGCCCTCGGCCGCGGCGCCCCCGAGCCTATCCGCCTGGCGCTCGACGACGTGCCCGTCGATCCCAACGACGTCTTCCTGTTCCACAAGACCACCGTGCGACGCCGCTACGAGGAAGCGCGGTCACGGCACCCCGACGCCGACGACACCCTCCTGACCAACACCCGTGGGCAGATCACCGAGACCTCCGTGACGAACGTCGCGGCCAAGCTGGACGGCCGATGGTGGACACCGCCGCTCGACGCGGGCCTGCTCGCCGGAACCGAGCGCGCGGCGCTCCTCGCAGAAGGCGTCCTGGAGGAACGGCCGATCGACGTCGACGAAGCCCGGAGGGCCGAGGAGCTCGCGGTGTTCAGCTCGGTCCGCGGATGGCGCCGCGCGGTGCTGATGGACGTGGACTGAAGCTCGGACCGACGTCCGGCTACAGGTCGGGTGCCGGATCCTCGGCGGGGAACGTGAACGGCTGCATGCGATCCTCGTCCATCGGACAGGCGCACAGGGGGCAGCGCGGGGGCTCCTCGTAGACGAGCACCGTCCGCTCGCAGAACGGGCAGGCGCCCTCACGCATGGGAAGCGGTCGATCCATCTCTTCGGCCATAAGGTTTCGCGCTCGGGGGGAGCGGTCCTCCCCATCATCGGAAGGGCGGCGAACCTCCTTGAACCGAGCTGGGATGCGATACCTGAAGGGAACGCAACGAGGCCCTCCTCATCGGAGGGCCTCGGCCGTTGGTTCCTCGGTGGTGGTTAGGGGTGGTGGTGGAGCTACGCTGCGGCCCGGCGTTTGCGCTTCCCGCGGGGAACGTACGCGTGGACCGGTTCGTGCTGCCAGCAGTAGTCCCATTTGTTGTAGACCGAGAGCTTGGTTTCGCAACCGGGATCGGCGCAGACGCGGCCTCCGCCGTAGCTCTTGTTGGGCCGCGGGAGCGTCCGGACGGAAGCGCCCCGGAACCTCTCCTCTGACACGTCGCTCACTTCCTTTCGAGGCTTCGTTTCAGATATGGGTGCGTATGTCTCTCTACCTCCCTCTTCGAACGGACGGCGGCGGCGGTTCATTCCTGAGAGCGGAATCGCGGGACTTCACGTGTTCGCAACATCCCGGGGCGGCCGGACAAGCGGTGGAGCGCGGCTCTCGAACGGCTCAGGACAGGTCTTCGCCGAAGCGCGGCTCGCGCTTGTCGAGGAACGCCCGCATGCCTTCGCGCTGGTCAAGCGTGCCGAAGAGGGCACGGAAGAGCTCGACCTCCCGCGCGAGGCCCTCGGGACCTGGTGTCAGGATCGCGGCCCGGATGGCCTCCTTCGCCGCGGCCAGAGCCCCGCGTGGGCCGCGGGCGAACGCGAGCGCGTCGGCCGTCGCTGCGGCCAACAGGTCCTCGGACGGCATCACGCGCTCCACCAGGCCCAGACGGAGCGCCTCCTCGGCCGCCACCTGCCGGCCCGTGTAGACCAGGTCGCGCGCTCTTCCGGGGCCGACCAGGTGCGTGAGCCGCTGTGTGCCGCCCGCGCCGGGGATCACGCCGAGCCGGATCTCGGGCTGTCCGACCTTCCCGTCTTCGGCCAGGTATCGCAGATCCGCGGCGAGCGCCAGTTCGAACCCCCCGCCGAGCGCGTAGCCGTTGATCGCGGCGATCGTTACCTTGGGCATGGCCTCCAGCAGGTCGAGCGCGTCGCCGAGCGCCGCCACGACGGGGCGGACCTGCTCCGGATCGAACCCCGCCATGGCCTTGATGTCCGCCCCGGCAGCGAAGATCTTCGGTCCGCCCCAGATCACGACCGCACCGACATCGTCGCGTTCGGCCGCGGCACGGAACGCATCCTGCAGCTCCAGACCCGTCTGATGATCCAGCGCGTTGGCGGGTGGACGGTCGAGACGGACCATGCCGACGCCGTCTTCGACCTCGAGCCGCACGAACTCCCCGGTCAACCCGCGCATCTTCGGCACCCTACCGTTCCGCGGCGGCCGGCCGCGCGGTGGCACGGAGCCCGTCGGCCAGGCTCGTGCGTTCGACACCGAACGCCTCGGCCGCGTCGGGTGCGTCGGCCCGCGACGGCAGGGCGAACAGTTCGGCGACGGTCTGCGACACGGCGGTCCCCAGCCCGTCGGTGAACCGGACCGCCGCGACGCTCGGCGTCGTCGGCACCGGCGGATCGGCCCCGGGCGTGGCAAGGAGCGTGACGAGCTCGGACATGGTCACGATATCCGGCCCCTCGAGCGCCCACGTGCCCGCGAGTCGCCCGTCCCTGTCGTCGGCCGCGGCCAGCACCGCCGCCACGTCGCCGGCGAGGACCGGCGCGACCGGCTGCGACCCGTCGCCGACCACGAACGGGGGCGACGCGGTCGCGCCCTCGACCGTCACGGCCAGCCATAGTCCGCCGGCGCCGTACGCGTGGGTCGAGCGCACGATCGCATGCTCCAACCCGCTGTTCGTCACCGCCTCCTCAGCGAGCCCCTTCGCCCGGAGATACGGGTTCGAGGCGTCGATCGAGGCACCCGTCGCCGACACCAGGACGAAGCGCCGCACGCCGGCCTCCCGCGAGGCGGCGAGCGCCGTGAGGACCAGGCCGTGGTTCGCCGACAGGACGGTGTCGTCGTCCGGCTGGTTGGGCCCGCCGACCAGATGGATCACCGTGTACACGCGCTTCAGGATCTCGGCGAGCGCGTCGGCATCGTCGAACCGTCCAACGGCGACCTTCGCGCCCACGGCTCGCAACCCGATGGCCGCTTCCGGCCGGCGCACGCACGCTCGCACCTCGTCCTTGCCGACCAGCAGCGGCACGAGTGCTCGGCCGATCAGCCCGGAAGCTCCGATCACCATCACCGTCATGGCGGGATGCTACCGAGCGACACCGTCGCTAGGCTGCGGCGTCATGGACGCCCCTCCCACGGAAGAGGCCGCCCGGATCGAGCGGGCGCTGAACGCCGCGCCGGTCGCGTGGCGCGAGGTCACCCGTCGGGGACAGACCAACGCGTCACATTGGCTGGTCGACCTTCCCGATGGGACGAGCGCGTTCGTGAAATCCGCGCGGGGAGACGACACGGCGTCGTGGATCCGCGACGAGCACTTGTTCTACGCTCAGACGCGAGGAGCCCCGTTCCTGCCGCGGATGCTCGGCTGGCACGACGACGGCGAACGACCGGTGATCGCGCTCGAGGATCTCTCGGATGCCCACTGGCCGCCTCCGTGGAACCCCGGCCATGTGGACGCCGTCCTCGCGTGCCTGGCCGAGGTCGCCGCGACGACGCCGCCGCCGGATCTGCCGAGCGTGGCCGACAGCCAGTTCGACTTCCAGGGATGGGTCGAGATCGAGGACGACCCGGAACCGTTCCTGGCGCTGCGCCTCTGCTCGAGGGAGTGGTTGGAGGCCGCGATGCCCATCCTCCGGTTCGCGACGGAGATCGCCCCGCTCGACGGCGACGCGCTCCTGCATTTCGACGTCCGGAGCGACAACCTCTGCGTCCGCGACGGCCGCGCCATCTTGATCGATTGGAACTTCGCCTGCCTCGGCAACCCGCTCGCCGACGTGGCTGCCTGGCTTCCCAGCCTCCACGCCGAAGGAGGACCGGCGCCCGACGAGATCCTGCCCGAGGGCGCCGCAGAGCTCGCCGCGCTCCTCGCGGGCTACTTCGCCGCACACGCCGCCAGGCCGGAGATCCCCGAAGCGCCGCACGTCCGGACGCTGCAGCTCCGACAGGCACGGACGGCGCTCCCGTGGGCCGCGCGCGCGCTGGGTCTCCCACCACCCCGGTGAACGCCACCTGCAAGGCCATTGCACCTGCAACCCCCTGCTAGACTCCCGCCCCGTGGAACGGACCGAGCAGATCGACGTCATGGAGCTCCTGCGAGCCCGGGGGCTCCGCATGACACCGCAGCGCCGAGCCATCGTCAGCGCCGTGATGCATGCTCAGGGGCACATCTCGCCCACCGTCATCACCAGGAAGATCCAGAGCGAGATGCCCGGCGTGAACGCCTCGACCGTGTACCGGACGCTGACGTTGCTCGAGGAGGTCGGCGTCCTGCAACATTCCCATCTGGAGAGCGGCCCTGAATACCACCGCGCCGAGGAGGCGGAGCACATCCACCTGGTGTGCGGCTCCTGCGGCGGCGACGACCCGCTCTCGCTCCCGGAGGCCGAATCGCTCCAGAAGCTGATCCGCCGCCATCACGGCTTCGAGGCCGACCTGACGCACTTCGCGATCACGGGTCTCTGCGCGGCGTGCGCTCCGAGCCAGAACTGACCTCTTCGGCATGGACCTGCGTCCGTCGGCGTTGATCGTCCATCCCGGCGCCCGAGACCGCCGGAACCTCGAGGACCCCGACGTCCGCGCGCACGTGCGAGCCATCCTGTTGGAGGACGACGGACCGACCGACCCGCCCACCGCCATCTTGGAGCGGCTGGCCGCGGACCCGCGATCCCGAAACGTCGACGGCGTGTTCGGATCGACCGACGCCAGCGCGCACCTCGCGGTTCGCCTGGCGGCGATGCGGGGGCTCCCGGGCCCGACCCCCGAGGCGTTCATGCGTTGTCACGACAAGCTCGAGTCGCGACGCGTCCAACGAGAGGCGGTCCCGCACGCCACCCCGCGGTTCTTCTCGTTGGATCCGAGCGCCCCGATCCCCGATCCACTGCCGTTGCCGTTCCCGCTCTTCGTGAAACCCGTCTCCGCTCACCTGTCACAACTCGCCTTCCCGGTCCGCGATCGACGTGAGCTCGAGGAGGCGCTCGGAGCAGCTCGCGCGCAGCTCGATCGTGTCGCCGCGTTCGACGAGGAGCTCGAGGGGCGATCGTTCCATCTGATGCTCGTCGAAGAGCTGCTCGAAGGGCGCCTCGTGACGTTCGAGGGGTTCATGCGCGCGGGCAAGATGACCGCGATCGGCGTCACCGATTCGGTCCTTCATCCGAATGGCATCAGCTTCGTGCGGTTCGACTACCCGAGCGTGCTCCCGGCGAGCGTGTCCGACAGCCTGAGCGAGATCGCGGAAGAGCTGATGCCGACATTGGGGTTCGACGGCTCGCTGTTCAACATCGAGTTCTTCGTGGCGACCGACGGGACGGCGAAGATCGTCGAGGTGAACGGGCGCATGGCGTCCCAGTTCGCCCCGCTCGTGCGCGCGGTCCACGGGGTCTCGACGTACCGTGTCCAGCTCGAGCTCGCGACCGGCGGAAGCCCGAGCTTCCCGGAGCGCAGGACCGACGTGGTCGCCTCGAGCTTCGTGTTGCGCCGGTACATCGAGGACGGAGTCGTCGGGTCCGTGCCGGATCCGAGGGCGGTCCTGGAACGGTTCCCCGGGAGCCGGGTCGAGCTGCTCGTCCGGCCGGGGCAACGCCTGTCGGAGAACGACGACGACTCCGCCAGCCACCGCCTGGCGGTGATCGCGATGTCCGGGCCGGATCGCGCGAGCCTCCTCCGTGACTGGGAGGAAGCGCAGGAACTCCTGCCGTTCGAACTCCGGCCGCTCGATCGGACCGGCCGAGCCTCCACGGCTCGTTGATTCCGACATACCCTTACGACCTCGGAAGATCGAAGGGGTGAAGATGTCGGCGGAAACGGGATCGAGGGAGCTGTTCGTCAGGGCGCTCGAGCACTTCGGGACGCTCGTCCATCAGGTGTCGGACGACGCGTGGACGGGGCCGACGCCGTGCACCGAGTGGGACGTGCGTGCGCTGGTGCACCACCTGGTGAACGAGATCAGCTGGATGACGCCGCTCCTGGGTGGACGTTCCGTGGGCGAAGTGGGCGACACCTTGAGCGGCGACCTCCTCGGGGACGACCCCGTCGCGTCGTGGAACACGACGGCGGCCGGAACGCTCGCTGCGGTCAACGCCGATGGGGCGATGGAGCTGGTCATCCATCTGTCGCGGCGAGACACCACGGGAGCCGACTACACGTTCGAGGTCTTCAACGATCTCGCGATCCACGGGTGGGACCTCGCGCGCGCGATCGGTGCGGACGAGACGATCGACCCGGCGTTCGTCGCGATCATCGACGAGCGGATGGCGCCGGTCATCGCGGACCTGAAGGCGAGCGGGCAGCACGGCGACGAGGTGGTCCCGCCGGACGGCGCCGACGCCCAGACCAGGCTGCTCGCTCTGTTCGGTCGCGTGGCGTAGGCGCCCGGGTTCAGGCGAGGCGCTCCGCGGCCTCCTTGTAGACCCCGCCCATCACGCGGGCCGATGTCGGGAACGCGTGGATCGTGTCGGCGAGGATGTCGAGGGGCGCGTCCATCTTCATGGCGAGCACCGCCTCGTGGATCAGCTCCCCCGCGCCGGGGCACGCAGCGAACTCCCCGACGAGCCGCTTGCGTTCACGATCCACCACCGCGGTCAGGTGGCCACGTGCGCCTTCGATCGTCTGTCCCTTGCCGGTGCTCGCGAAGTCCCGGGAGATCTCGAACGCATCGATCCCCTGGGCCTGCGCCTCCTCGACCGTCAGCCCGACCGCCGCCGCCTCCGGATCGGTGAACGTCACCTTCGGCACCACCCGGAGGTCCGCCTTGTCCGGCCGCCCGGTCGCCGCGCGGGCGGCGATCCCGCCCTCGTAGTCGGCGACGTGGGTGAACTGCAGACCACCCGCCACGTCTCCGGCCACGAAGAGCGCTTCGGCGATCCGCAGCTGTTCGTCGGGCGTCGCCGCGCCTCGCTCGTCGAGCGTCGCGCCGGCCTCCTCGGAGCCCAACGCCCGGAGGTCGGCGGGGCGTCGCCCGACCGCCACCAGCAGCTCTGCACCTTCGACCGCCGAACCGTCCGAGAGCTCGACAATCCGCCCGTCGCCCCCGGCCCGGACCCGCTGGGCGGTGACCCCCGTGCGGAGCTCGAGGCCTTCCTCAACGAGTTGGTCGGCGACGGCCTTCGACGTCAACGGGTGGTCGCGCGACAAGATCCTGTCCCCGCCCTCGACGAGCGTGACGCGAACCCCGAACCGCACGAACACCTGCGCCATCTCGACCCCGACGACCCCACCGCCCAGGATCACGAGGCTCGACGGCAGCTCGCGCGCCGACGTCGCATCCCGGCTGGTCCAATACGGCACCTCGTCCACGCCGGGGATCGGCGGCACGAACGGCGACGAGCCGGCGGCCACGATCAGGCTTCCCGCCTCCAGGGTCTGCACACCCTCGCCGCTCCGCACCTCCACCTTGCCGCGGCCGACGATGCGCGCTTCCCCGCGGATCACGCGGGTCCCCGCCGCCTCCATCCGTCGAACGTGGCCGCCGTCGTCGGGGTAGTCGATCTCCTCCCGGGAGATCATCCAGTCGCGCCGCGCCGAGGCTCGTGCCCACTCGTAGTCGGGGTTGCACGCACGCCGGGCGGCGGAGTTCAACAGGGTCTTGGACGGCATGCACGCCCAGAACGGGCACTCTCCGCCGACCAGGTCGCGCTCCACCAGGACGGCGGGCGCGCCGAGCGTGGCGGCGGCGAAACCGGCGGCCTCGCCCGCCGCGCCGCCACCGATCACGATGATGTCCTGGTCCACGGTTCCTCCTTGTCGGGTCGCTCGACGTATCGAGACTGAGTTTCGCCGAGGAGCCTCGGCAGTCGTCGATGCTACCCTCGCCCCGTGCCCACGCCGCCCGCCGAGCCGCTGCGGATCGGCTCCCGCGAAGGACGTTGGGTCCTGCTGGCGACCATCCTCGCGTCGTCGATGAGCTTCCTCGATTCGACAGTCGTGAACGTGGCACTCCCCACGCTCCAGCGGGATTTCCGAGCCGAGCTGTCGTCGGTCGCGTGGGTGGTCGACGCCTACGTGCTGACGCTCACGGCGTTCATCCTGCTGGGTGGATCGTTCGGGGACATCTTCGGACGGCGCCGCGCGCTGAGGCTCGGCTTGATCGTGTTCTCCACCGGCTCGGTGCTCTGCGGCCTCGCGCCCACGTTGTTGCTGCTCGATCTCGCACGGGCCGTGCAGGGTTTGGGCGGCGCGCTCCTGGTTCCCAGCAGTCTCGCGATCCTGACGGCGTCGTTCGATCCGTCCGAACGCGGTCGTGCCGTCGGCCTCTGGGCGTCACTCTCGGGGATCGGCGCAGCGATCGGACCCCTCGCCGGCGGGCTCCTCGTGGACGCGATCTCGTGGCGGGGGATCTTCTTCCTGAACGTGCCGATCGCGGTGTTCGTCTTCGTGGTGGCGCTCCCGAAGGTGCCGGAGTCGCGGAACGTCGACGCGGTACCCCACATCGACCTCCCCGGAGCGGGGATCGCCGCCCTGTTCCTGGCCGGGCTCACGTTCGCATTGATCGAGGGATCCCAGCTCGGGTGGGCGTCGCCCGCGGTCCTGTCCGGCTTCGTCGTCGGCGGGCTGGGGTTCGTGGCGTTCCTCCTCACGGAGCGCCGGTCGCGACACCCGATGCTGGCGCTCTCGCTCTTCGCCAACCGCACGTTCTCGGCGGTGAACGTCGCGACGCTGGCGATCTACGCCGCGCTCGGGGGCGCAGCGCTGTACCTGGTCCTGGACGTCCAGCAGGGCCGCGGCTTCTCCGCGGTCGTGGGGGGCGCCAGCCTCCTCCCGGTGACCCTGATGCTCCTGATCGGCTCGCCGATGGCCGGGCGGCTGGCCGATCGCGTCGGTCCTCGCGTCCCCATGACGATCGGTCCCGCCCTCGCCGGCACCGGTCTGCTCCTCGCCGCGGCGACGGCCCACACGTCGTCGTACTGGACGTCCGTCTTCCCGTCCGTCCTGATCTTCGCGGTCGGACTGGCCCTCACCGTCGCGCCGCTCACGACGGCGGTGCTCTCCGCGCTCGGACCCAGCCACGCCGGCATCGCCTCGGGCGTGAACTCCGCCGTCTCTCGGTTCGGCGGGCTCGTGGCCGTCGCGATCCTCCCCGCGCTCTCGCTGGCGGGCTTCACCCACGGGCTGGAGCAACGGCTCGCGTTCAGCCCGGTCGACCGGGCCGTCCGCATCGAGATCCTCGCGGATCGCGCCGAGCAGGGTGCATTGTCGCCGCCCGCCCACCTGTCGGCGGGAGATCGCGAGTTCGTCCGGGAGGCCGTTCGCGCGTCGTTCGCCGACGGCTTCCGGTGGGTGATGCTGGTGTGCGCGCTCCTGCTGTTCGCCGGCGCCGCGATCTCGTTCGTCGAGCTGCGGCCGACCGCCCGGCCGCCCGACGACGCCGCGAGCGCGGATCGCTCCGGCGACCCGCTCCCGTGAGGGCCGGGCCGCCGGAGCGACGTCGCGCCTAGGGAACCGGCTTGGCCAGGTCGCTCACGGTGACGAGCCCGTACGTCTCCGCCGTCGCCGCCGTCACCACGAACGAGTTCGTGTCGTTCGCCGCCGAGTAGTCGAGCAGCACCGCACCGACCTGCTCCTGCAACAGCGGAGCGAGCAACGCGGCCTCCGCGTCGGGGTCGCCGGACGCCTCCGCGTCCGGGTTGAGGAACACGAGCTCCGAGCCCAGGTACTCGGGCTTGATGTCGATGTCACCGTTCTGGAGCGCCTTGTCCGAGATCTCACGCGAGGCCAGGTCCAGCTGTCGGTCCACGGTGTATCCGGCGGCCTCCAGGATCTGGGCGTACATCTCGGCGACGATCTGGTTCTCGGCGAACGCCCCGGATACCCCCACGGTGATCGTGGTGCCGGCACCGTCCCCGCCGCTGGGGAGCAGTCCCTGGTCGTCGAGGAACGCCCCGGCCACGTCGGCCGGATCCTCCTTGTCGATCTCCACCTGCTTGTTGAGGGCGGTGATGTTGTCGGATGTGATCGCGCCGCTGATCGTGTTCAAGAGACCCGAGATCTCGTCGTTCACGACAGTCTCACGAACGACGGGCACGATGTTGTCTGCCTGCTGAAGATGCTTGTCGTCCTCCAGCACCACCCAGCCCTTATCGGCGATCACGCTCGACGTCGAGAACAGCAGCCCGACGTCGATGGAGCCGCTGTCCAGCGCCGCCACGGTCAGCGGACCTCCGATGTCCAGCGGCTTGAAGGTCCCGAACACCACGCCGTACGTGTCCTCCAGGCCGATGGCGCAGAAGGGGCGTGTCGGACACTCGGGAGGGCCACCCAGGATGAGGGTGCTGGCGATGGTCGCCGCCTCACCGGAGCTCGGCGACGCGGCGTCGTTGTCCCCACCCGACCCGCACGCACTCGCGAAGATGGCGAGTGCGAGCAGAGCCGCCCCGAGGACGAACCTGCGGTCGATCCGCATGGGTCTCCTTTCGACTTCGCTCGAGGGTCCAGACCGGACCCGCAGCGCGGAGCAGATTACCAGCGCCCGCTGATGCGAACCGATGCACCTGCAGTCTTCATGGCAGTCTCCATGGCAGGTTCCTTGCCGCCACTTGCCGTCCTCGGTGTCGACAAACGCGCGGCCACCCCGAGGATCAGCTCGGTGGTGATCGCGAGGAGCGCCACGAGCACCGCCCCCGCCGTCGTCATCGTGCGATCGCCTTGTGAGAACCCGTCCACGATGTAGCGCCCGAGCCCGCCTCCCGCGATCAGGGCTGCCAGCGTCGCTGTCGCCACTACCTGCACCGCCGCGATGCGGACACCGGTCATGATGACCGGCGCCGCCAGCGGAAGCTCGAGCCGGCTGAAGATCTGCATGCCGTGCATGCCCATCCCCCGCACCGCCTCCACGGTGTCGTCGTCGACGCCCCGTACCGCGACGTACGTGTTCGTGAGGATCGGCGGGATCGCCAGCAGCGTGAGCGCGGCGACCGTCGGCACGAACCCGAAGGCCAGACCCGGCCACCAATGGAGCATGACGATGAAGACCAGCACCAGCACCGCGAACGACGGGATCGCTCGCCCGAGGTTCGCGATCGACACCGCGACGCCCGCCCCACGGCGGGTGTGGCCGACCACCGCGCCGATCGGGATCGCGATCAAGATCCCGAGCGTGACCCCGACGGCGCTCAGCTCCACGTGCTGGAGCAGGCGGACCGGGATCCCGTTCTCGCCCGACCAATGCTCCGGAGCGAGCAACCACTGGAGCACGCTCACGACACCTCCTCCTCGCGGCCCTTGGCCCAGGGAGTCAGAGCGCGCTGCAGCACCAACAACGCGCCGTCTGCCGCGAGCGCGAGCGCAGCCGCCAACACGGCGCCGAGGAGTATCTCGGTCTGGAACAGCGTGCGCAGTCCCTCCAAGATGAACTGCCCGACGCCACCGCGACCGATCAACGACCCCACGGTCACCAACCCGATCGTGCTCACGGTGGCGATCCGTATGCCGGCCATCATCACCGGCAACGCCAGCGGTACCTCCACGTGCCAGAGCATCTGGTTGCGTGAGAACCCCATCCCGCGGGCGGAATCCACGGCGTCTGACGGGACGGACCCCAATCCCGCCACCGTGTTCCGGATCAGGATCAGCAACGTGTAGCTCACGAGCCCGATCTCGACGGTCGTGGCCGACAGGCCGGTGATCGGGACCAGGATCACGAACAGTGACAGGCTGGGGATCGTGTACAGCACGCCTGCCACCCAGGTGATGGGCGCGTAGGTCCATCGCCGCCGATGTGCAAGGATGGCGAGCGGGAACGAGATCGCGAACCCGATCACGACCGCGATCACCGTGAGCTCCACGTGTTCGAGGACCTGGGAGCCGATCTCCGACGCGTGGTCGCCGATCCAGTCCCATCGGATCAACGGCTCGGCCGCGAGCGGTATCACGGGGCCAACTCCCGCGAGATGCGCTCGAGAGTCAGGACGCCCCGGTGTTCGCCGTCGGCGCCCACCACTACCGCGGTGGTCGACCCGCTCGTGACGAGCGCGTCCAGGGCCTCGCGCAGGGTTCGGTCGTCGTCGATGAAGGGCGCGTCGGCCGGCGCCGCGACCGGCTCCAGCTCGACGTCGCGGATCGTGATCAACCCCAGACGCTTCAACCCGCGCTCCTCCCCGACGAAGCTCGCCACGAACGCGTTCGCCGGGGAGCGCAGAACCTCCTCGGGGGGCGCGTACTGCTCCAGGATCCCCCCGACGTTGAGGATGGCCACGCGGTCGGCCATCTTGATCGCTTCGTCCACATCGTGCGTGACGAACACGATCGTCTTCCGAAGCCTGCGCTGGATCGCCAGGAACTGGTCCTGCAACCGTGCCCGCACGACCGGATCGACCGCGGCGAACGGCTCGTCCATCAACATCACGGGAGGGTCGGCCGCCAGCGCACGAGCGACACCCACGCGTTGGCGCTGTCCTCCGGATAGCTCGCCCGGATATCGGGACATCAGCTCGGGGAGCAATTCGAGCAAACCGATGAGCTCCTCGACCCGGTCACCGGTGCGCGCCGGATCCCACCCGAGCAGGTCGGGAACGGTCGCGATGTTCTGCGCCACCGTGCGGTGCGGCATCAGGCCGACCGTTTGGATCACGTAGCCGATGCCGCGACGGAGCTCGACGGGATCGCGCTTCAGCACGTCGGTCCCCTCCACCACGATCTGTCCGGACGTGGGCTCGATCAGGCGATTGATCATCCGCATGGTGGTGGTCTTGCCGCAACCGGAGGGGCCGACCAGCACGACCACCTCGCCCTCGACGACATCGAGCGAGAGCTCGTGCACCGCATCGGACGTCGTTGCCGCGAACCGCTTCGTCACCGAGCGAAGGGAGATCATGGGTAGCTTCGTGGACTCGATCGAGGTCTCCTCGCGCACGGGGTCGGCCTATCGTAGCGAGGCTCGATCGGAGCGAGTGACCTAGCCGGTGCGGTCAGATGCGAGTTGCCCGACATCCGAACGTGTCTCCATCCGGGTCGCGACGACGATCCCCGAAAGAGCAGTCGCGGCGGCCACCGCGACGAAGGCCGCCTTCATGCCAGCGACATCGGCGATGACGCCGGCGGTGAGCCCGCCAACCGCGTAGCCGAGATCGCGCCATAGCCTGTACGCCCCGATCGCGGATGCCCGCCACGAAGGCTCCGCGACATCGGCGACAACGGCCAGCAACGTCGGGTAGACGAACGCCGTGCCAACTCCCATGAGCAGGGCCGCGATCATCCACGCCAAGTACGAGGAGACCATGGGAAACAACGCGATCGCGGCGGCCTGGAGCCACATCCCTCCCACGATCGGTCCCTTGCGCCCCACTCGATCCGAGAGCGCTCCGAAACCAACCTGCCCGAGAGCCCACGCCGCGGGGTACAGGGCGGCAACCACTCCGATGTGACCGACGGAAAGACCACTTGAGGCAAGGAAGATGGGCAGGAGCCCCCACGCCAAGGCGTCGTTCATATTGTTGACGAGGCCCGCCTGGGCGGCGGCGGAGAGGGATCGGTCGGTCCACGTGACTTGACGGAGCACATCCCGGGTCCGGGCGGATGTGCGTGGGGTGGCGCCGATCTCCGATCCGACATGCTCCGCCGTGTCACGAGTGAACAGGGCGGAAAGAAGCAATCCACATGCCGCCACGACGGCGCCGAGCAACGCTGCAACGAACCTCGGACTGTGCCCAACGGCGAGCTGTGCGCTCCCGAACGCGGCCAAAGCCACGGCGGCGTACCCCACAGACTCGTTGAGCCCCAAGGCAAGGCCCCGACGTGCCGGGCCGGCGAGGTCCACCTTCATGACGACCGTCATGGACCACGTGAGCCCCTGATTGATCCCGAGCAGGACGTTCGCGGCCACGATCCACGACCACGAATGCGCGAACAGAACCAGTAAAGGAACGGGGAGGGCAACCATCCATCCCACGACCAGCAAGCGCTTCCGGCCCACCCGATCGGCGAGGTGGCCGGCGGCCAGGTTCGACGCCGCCTTGACCAGACCGAATGCAACCAGGAACGAAAGAGCGACGGTCGTGGAGGCCACGCCGAACTCCCGCTCGGCAAGCGTGGGAAGCACGCTTCGCTCCAGGCCCACCATCGCGCCGACGAAGGCGTTGATCGTGAGCAGCAGCGTGAACTGGCGCCAGTTGGCGCGGATGCCCAAACGAGGATAGGTTGCGTCGGCGACCGGGGTCATCGCTCGGTGGGCAGGCCCGATCGCTTCCATCCTGAGAAGCCGCCGGACAGGTTCGCTACACGGCCTCCATCTCGAAGAAGCAGGCTCGCGGCGGTGGCCGAACGCTCGCCGTGACCGCAGAACGTGATGAGCTCTCCCGTCGGACGCCTCCCCGCGATGATGTCGCCAAGCTCGACGTGAACGGACCCAGGGATCCGGGAGCGCATCCACTCACTTCGCTGTCGGACGTCGAGAAGCGTCGCCCCGGCTTCGAGGCGCCGTTGGGCCTCCTCGGGCCTGACGACCTCGAGGCTGCCTGTGGGCAGGCCGGCCCGGCGCCAGGCATCCATACCGCCGTCCACCCAGCCGTCGACCCGGTCGTAGCCGATCCGTCGGGCGAGCCGAAGAGCTTCCTCCAGCTCTTCATCACTCACGAGCAGGATCACCGGCTGGCCGAACGGCACGACCCACCCAAGCCACGAAGCGAACTCCGGGCGGGCGGCGATAGAGATGGCCCCCCGGGGGTGCTCGGCCGTCCATTCGTCGACCGAGCGCGCGTCGATGAACCAGGCGCCGCGGCCGACCGCATCAGCCACTTCCATCGGAGCGATCGGACGTAGCTGAGCGAGACCTTCGAGGAGCGGCGGCTGACGATTGACCTCCCTCAGGTGCAGGAAGTACGGCGGATAGCTCCCGAACCCCGAGAGGAGTCGATCAACGAACGCCGTTTCGTCCACGAGGCCGAGCAGCGGGTTCGAACGGCGTTCCTCCCCCACCGTCGTCGCGGACCGCGGGCCGGGATCCGTCGAGCAGAACGATCCGCCGCCGTGCGTCGGGCACAGGCTCGTCTCATCGGGGAGCGCGGCGAGTCTCTGCATCGAGCCGAATTGGGATCCGGCCAGGTCCCGGGTCCGGTCATCACCGCTGAGGTCGGTGCGAGCGGCTCCTCCAACAAGGAGCGACCCGCCACTGAAGACAGCCCTCACCGGCTCGGTGAGGAGGTACGCCACATGCTCGGGGGTATGACCGGGGGTGTGCAGAGCCGTGAACTCCACATCACCGAAGGGGACGGAGTCGCCATCCGACACCGGACGGTGAGGGAAGTGGAGGGCCGCTCCGCGCGGAGCGATCACCTCCGCGCCTTCGGTCTCGGCGAGCTCTCGGCTTCCCGAGACGAAGTCGGCGTGCAGGTGTGTCTCCAGGCACGCGACGATCTCAAGCCCGAGCTGTTCGGCGAGCCTCAGATACTCCTCGACGTCACGGCGTGGATCGACGACGACCGCCTCGTTCCGTCCCACGTCCACGACATAGGAAGTGTTGCCGAGCGCCTCGTCGGCGATGGCGTGCACGTCACCGGCTGCCACAGCTTCTCCTCAAGGCTTGTAGCCACGGATCGGATACCCGTACGTCCCGAACTGCCGCGCCATGTCCTCACCGCCGGCTCCACCGAACGTGTCAACGATGGGCCCGAACTCCACCCCGGCGAGGCCCGCGCCCTCGATCACCGTCACCCACCCTGCGCACGGCAGGGCACCGGCGATTCACCCGGTCCATAGATCGATGTCTTTGAGCGCCGACTCGGGAACGGGCTTCTCCACGCAGATGTCGGCGATCTGGACTCGACCCCCCGGCTTCAGGACCCGGGCTATCTCCCGGTAGGCGCCGAGCTTGTCCGGGACGAGGTTGATCACCCCGTTGGAGATCACGAGGTCGGCCCAACCAGCGCCCACGGGGAGCCGCTCGGCGAGGCCCTCGTGGAACTCCACGTTCTGGATCCCAGCCTCGTCGGCACCCTCCCGAGCCCGCTCGAGCATCTTCGGGGTCATGTCGACCCCGACGACTCGTCCTTCGTCGCCGACGGCATTGGCCGCGATCATGGCGTCCATGCCGGTCCCTGAGCCGACGTCGACGACGCGTTCCCCAGGTCTGGGCAGGCCCCAATGGAACGGGTTGGCCACCCCCGCGAAGGACGCGATCGAGGATCTCGGGAGCCCCTCCAACCACTCGTCTCGGTAACCGGCATTGGCCGCCGCGCGCAACCCCGTATGGAAATGGAACGTCGCGTCAGGATGCTCAACGACCTCTACGTACTTGGTTCGGATCTCATCGCGCAACTTGGCGACGTCCACCGCGATCCCAGCCACAGTCCGACTCCTTCCTTTGGGTCTACGACCCAGTCCCGACCTCGACCGGCAACCCAGCGTCCCGCCATTCCGGGAAACCGTCCTCCAGCCGAGACGCCCGATATCCGCGTCGCGTTAACGTCCTCACGGCGTCGTCGGCGAACACGCAGTACGACCCCCGGCAGTACGCGACGATGTCGGAGTCTTTCGCCACGTCGCGGAGCCTGCGGGACAGCTCCTTCATCGGGATCGATCGGGCGCCCGCGATGTGTCCTGCCTGGTACTCGGTGGAGGGGCGAACGTCCAGCACGATCAGGTCCCTGCGACGGAGCCGGCGGGCCAACTCTTCTCGAGTTACTGACTCGAGACCCTCGCGTTCGCCTATGTACCCGCGTGTCAATCGGTCGATCTCGGCGACCTGCTCGGAAGCAACGTCCCGAAGCGCCCGCCACAACTCGATGACCTTGGGGCTGGCCACCCGATACACGATGCGGGTGCCTTCCCGGTCGCTGAGCAGAAGCCCCGCCCGGGCCATGGTTCGAAGGTGATGTGAGGTGTTGGCGACGCTCTGGTCGATCTCCGAGGCAAGGTCTTCAACCGAACGAGGGCCCTGAGCCAACACGTCGAGGATCTCCATGCGCCGTCCGCTGGCGAGTGCCTTGGCCACAACACCGAAGCCGTCGAACAGCTTCGTCTTCGCCGCTTTGTCACCCACGGAGCGAAGCTTGCCCGACATCCGAGGTAGTTGTCAAGTGGTCAAACGAATACTTGAGAATCAAACGTGTGGACGCGAGGCAAGCATGAACACAGGGAGTACGCCGTGTCCGCTCGGAGTCATGAAACCCCGACCCCTGTTCAAGGGTGCGAGGTTGGTGAGCGGTGCTCCTCGAGCAGGCGCAGACGTTCGTGATACTCCTGAGGCTCGATCTCACCCTTGGCGAACCGCTCGGCCAAGATGTCCTTCGGGTCGCCGGGACCCTCGCGTCGGTCGTCGTTGCGTGAGAGGGCGCGAAGAGCGATCCACACGAGGGCGGCGATCACGCCCCAGGAAACGATCATCCAGAAGATCCCCCAACCTCCGTCATGCCATCCGTACATCATGTCGTCCCCTTTCTTCCCGCGTTCGATGTTCCCCGCATCCCGTGGATGATCAGTCAAGGGTCCGCGCGAAACGGGTGTGGCAACGCATCAAACGTCGCGGAGTCACGGTCCCCGTTGGGCGCGCCCGAGGACCACGAGGATCCTCCCGGCGATGAGCCCCGCGATCGCCAGCCCGATGACGGACACCGTGAGCACGATGGTGTTCACGACGGACGCGTGGCGGACGAAGGCCTCGACGGAGGAAACGGTCCCTCCCAGCAAGAACACGGCCGCTGCCACAGCCGCCCAGAACAGGACGACCGTCTTGGGCCTCATCTCAGCCCCCCCCTATGTGACTCGCTACGGGGGCCACGGCTGCGTACACGATCATCGATACGATCACCACGACCACCATGGCCGCGGGGATCACGATCCTGAGCCTCTTCCGAGGGTTACGCTCCTCGCTCCGATCGACGAACGGCACGATCAGCAGCGCGACGAAGATCGCGATCGTCGCCCAGAGGATCCCTGAGATCCCCACCCAGTCCTCGACCGGATAGATCCACAGGAGCGGCCAAGGGGGCTTCGTGATCTCGATGCCGGCGACGGGGGCAGGGCCGTGCGGCGGCGGTGCGAGGAGCGCCAGCAAGATGACCACGCCGATCAGGACCAACGAGAACGCACCGAGGTGCGCCAGGTGTCGCGAGAACCGCCCCGCTGGCTCTGGTAGCGGGCCCTTGCGGAAGGGAGACGGGGCCATGCCGTGGCGCTTCACGAGGAGCAGGTGCACCAGAATGACGAAGGCGAAGAGCGCGGGCAGGACCGTCACGTGTACCGAGTACAACCGGTGCAGGAGCGGGATCCCGCCGAAGCTCGGGGAGAACCAGAACCCGAACCGCCCAAGCAGCTTCCCGATCTCGATGTTGTGCTGCAGTGCCTCGAAAGACTCCTGGTCCCACTTTAAGACGGTCCCGCTGAAGAAGAACAGGGCGGTCGTTCCGGCGAGCATCACGCCGATCACCCAATTGCCCTCGCGGGGGCGCTTGTACGAACCCGAGATGAAGACCCGGAGCAGGTGGAGGCCGACGAGCACCACCATCGCCATGGCTGTCCAGTAGTGGAACGACCGGATGAACCCGCCGAGCGTGACGTCGGTGATGATCCGGTGCACGCTCTCGTGCGCCACCACCGGGTCCGGATGGTAGAACTGCGAGAGGAAGACCCCCGTGGCGAACAGCAGGATGAACGCGACGAGGGAGAGCCCTCCCAAGCTGTAGGCCAGCCGGTTCGCGTGTTCGGGTACGGGGTACTGGAGGGCGCTGAGCCCGAGTCGCTCGTCGAGTGCGGCCCAGAACCGGGCCGACCGCTTCCCCGAGCCTTCAGCGCTCGGAGTTCCCGCGGTCTCGATGCTCATGCCGTCTTCCTAGCCAGGAACATGCCGAGACCGATGAAGATGATCGCCCCGACCGCGAAGGTCGTCGTTGCGGCCGCATTCGGCCGGCCCACCGACCCCGGCGAGCCAAGCTGATCCGCGAGAGGAACTTCTTCCGGCCTGGTGCCTTCATCCGACTGCAACGCCAGCGCCTCGGCGGGTGTCATGCCGGTGGCTTGCACGAGGAGATCGAGCGCCTGTGCGTCGTTCCCGGCTTCGAAGGCCTCCTTCGCCTTGCTTGCCAGGTCGAGATCGACGCCCGCCACGTCCTCGGACTCGAGGCCGTCGGTCAGCTTGTCCTCGATCATGTCGGTCATGTCGGGTTGGACCTGGAGGAGCGACATCGCGATCGCGAGATTCTCCATGGCCGGGATCTCCTCTTCGCCCCCGTGCGCCCAGGCGGGGCCGGCCCAGATCAACACCCAGAGCGTCGCTGCGAGGAGAAGGACTACGGATCCTTTCGCCTTCACGTGCCACCTCCGATGAGTAGCCCGGGAACACGGCTCTCGGCGAACAAGGAGCGCACGTCGACAGCTCTCGGCGGTTCGGTGTCCCCGAACAAGAGGGCTCTCTCGCGCAGCAACCCACCCATCCTATCCCCATGGCGGAGGCGCCGCTCTGCCAGAAGGCTCACGGATGCGCGTCCGTCGTTCTGCTGAGATACCGCTTGAGCTTCCGCCGGCGTGCAACGGCTCGGAGAACAGGCAGGCCGCCCTTTCTCGGGCGGCCTACCGGCGGATTCTGGGACATAACTCAGCCGGTGCTGGCGGAGTTCCCGTGGTGCGCCGAATGTCCCGAGCCCTCGACACCATCTGTCCCGATATCGGACGACGACATCTGGTCGTGCAGGGCGTCGCAACGGGCAAGAACGTCCGACGGGACCGTTCCTGAC
>JBBQVZ010000034.1:0-26959 GCA_038211015.1 Actinomycetota bacterium
CGCCAGCGGTCGCCTTCACGGAACAGATGACCGCCGTCGATCAGGCTGCGGATGATCTCCTCGAGATAGAAGGGGTTGCCTTCCGCCTGCTCGAGGATCCGGGCGCGCACCGGAGCGGGCAGGTCGTCCACCGTGAGGAGCAGCCGGACGAGCGTCTCGGCGTGCTCGGAGGACAAGGGGTCGAGCGCCACGGACGAGGCGTTGCGGCGGCCACCACCCCACCCCGGGCGGCGGGCTCCGAGATCGGGCCGGGATGGACACAGGAACATCACGGGCCCGTCGACCCGTTCCGCAAGTTCCTCCAGGAGATCGAGCAGCGCCGGATCGGCCCAGTGGATGTCCTCGACCACCGTGATCAGCGGCCCGGACGCCCCGAGCGCCGTGAAGAACGAACGCCACGCCGCGTGCAGCTCGTCGCGCACATCGCGCGGGTCGGCGCCGGCGAACGGCGTGTCGGGGTCCTCGAGCCCGACCGTGTAGGCGAGCGCCGCGGTGGCCCGCACGGGGTCGGCCGCAACCTCGACCGTGAGCAGCTCACGCCCGATCTTTCGAACCTTCTCCACGGCGAGCTGCGGTGGATCGCTGTCGAGGATGCCCGCGTGGCTCTTCAGGATCTCCGCCAGCGGCCAGTACGTGATGCCGTCCCCGTACGGCAGGCAGCGACCGCGCAACACGACCGGTGGCGAAGGCAGGCCCTCTGTCCACTCCAGGAACTCGCGGGTCAGGCGACTCTTCCCGACGCCCGCATCTCCGTAGATCGTGACCAGGTGCGGCCGCCGCTCAGCCGCGACCCGTTGGAAGACGCTGCGGAGGACGCCGAGCTCGGCGTCACGGCCGACCATCGGCGCCCGGAGGCCCGGCACCCCACGCTCGGCTCCGACGGAGGTCTCCTCCTCGAGGCGATGGACCCGAACCTTTTCCGCCTTCCCCTTGAGCTCCACCAGGCCCAGGTCCTCGAAACGGAAGCCGCGGGCCGCCCGACGGGTTCGCTCTCCCGCGACCACGGTTCCCGGGTCGGCGAGCGACTGGAGCCGTGCGGCCGCGTTGACGACATCGCCCGTGACCATCGGCTCCCCGGGTCTCGGCTCAGTGGTGGCGAGCACCTCCCCGGTGTTCACACCGATCCGGATCGCCAGCGTGACGCCGTGTTGGGCGGCGAGATCCTCGTTCACCGCGTCGAGGCGCTGGAGCATCCGCAGAGCCGCGCGCAGCGATCGGGCTGGATCATCCTCGTGCGCCGCCGGTACCCCGAAGGCGGCCATCACCGCATCACCGATGAACTTCTCGACCGTGCCTCCCTCGGCGACGATCTCCTCCCGCATCGCGCTGAAGTACATGTCGAACACGGCCCGAAGTTCCTCGGGATCGAGTTGCTCGCCCAGCGTGGTGGAGCCGGTGACATCCGCGAAGAGGACCGTGACAAGCTTCCGCTCGTCGGAGGGAGCGGCGCCCGCGTCGTCGATCGATGCGCCACACGCGGAGCAGAACCGGGCGCCGTCCGGGAGCGGCGCACCACACTCGGCACACACGCTCGCCAGCGACGCACCGCACGCTGAGCAGAACCGAGCTTCAGGGGTGTTCTCGGTGTCGCAGATGGCGCAGGTCGTCACCCAGCGAAGTTTAGCCAGCGTCTCTCGACCGTCCCATGTAGGGTTCGCATGAACGAGCGTTGGACCGTCGAAGGAGGGACGCCATGTGCTTGACCTGTGGATGCATGCAAGCCCACCTCGAGATGGGTGAGAAGAACATCAGATACGAGGACGTCAAGGCCGCGGCCGATGAGAACGGCCGCTCAGTGGCGGAGACCCTCGACATCATCGATCGAACGATCGCGATCGACCGGAAGGACCACGCCAAGGAGTACGCGCCCTCCTCCTAGCTCGCCGGACGGCTGAGGCGTGACCCATCGCCGGCCAGGTTGCGCGGTGTCGGTGCCCGCTCCTAGGGTTGGGGGATGACGACCCCACCGATCATCTTGGTTCCCGGGTTCTGGCTTGGCGCGTGGGCGTGGGACGAGGTCACCGACCTGTTGCGCGCCGACGGCCACGACGTCACCGCGTTGACGCTGCCCGGTCTCGAGTCGGCCGACGCCGACCGATTCGCGATCACCCTGTCCGACCACGTCGAGGCGATCTGCGAGGCGGTCAAGGCTGCGGGGTCCCCCGTGGTGCTGGCCGTCCACAGCGGGACCGGGTTCTCCGGCTACGCGGCGAGCGACCGGGTGCCCGAGCTGATCGCCGCCATGGTCTACGTCGACTCCGCCCCCGGCAAGCCCCCCTTGGACGCCGGCTTCGACGCCGACGAGAAGCCCCTCAATTGGGAGGAGCTCGCGGCGGAGGAGAACCTCGATGGGCTCACGGAGGAACAGATGGAGATGTTCCGGCAGCGTGCCGTGCCTGAGCCGGGTGGCGTTTTGCGCGAGGCCCTCGAGCTGACCAACGACGCCCGACTCGACCTCCCGACCACGATGATCTGCACGGGATACACGTCGCAGGAGTACCAGGACGCCGTCAAGGCAGGCTACGCCTGGCTCGCGGGTCTCACCGAGGTCCGCGACATCACCTGGGTCGACCTGCCGACGAGCCACTGGCCGATGTGGTCCCGCCCCAAGGAGCTCGCCGAGATCATCGGCGACGTCGCCAATGCCCACGCGCCCGACTAGCTCCAGTCGACCGTGACGATCTCGATCGGCTCGGACGTCCCTCGGAGGGTGACGGTCCTGGGCTCGGAGATCGGGAAGCGGCCGTCCTCAGCGGTCGCTCTGCTCGAGATGATCTCGTCACCGTCGGCGAGCGCGGCGATCCGCGCGGCCTCGTGCACGCCTTTGCCCGAGAAGTTCTTGCCGACCTGCGTCGCGCCGGACGCGTGCACGCCGATCCGGACCTTCGGCGCGAACCCGTTCGCGCGTCGATGCTCGGCCAGGCGCCGCTGGATCGCGACGGCGCACGCGAGCGCCTCGTCCGGAGAGTCGAACCCGACGAAGAACCCGTCGCCCGTCGACACCACCTCTTCGCCCTTGTGCTCGGCGAATAGCGCGCGGAGCGCCTCATCGTGCCAGCGGAGCACGCCCTGCCAGACCTCGTCCCCCAGGGCTTCGACCAGGTTCGTCGAGCTCTCGATGTCGGTGAACATGAACGTCTTCTCGACGCGGCGCGGACCTTCCTTACCGCGGAGCTGCCACGGCAGGAGCTCCTCGACCTCCTCGACGACGATGGCGCCGGTCGGACACGCGAGCGCCGCCTCCCGGAGCAGCTCCTCCTCGACGCTCGCCGAGTCGATGACGCCCGCCTTGAAGAAGTCGCCCTCGTGCCAGTCGAACGCCGTGGGCGCGATCGTGATGCAGGTCCCCGCCCCGACGCACCGGTGCCGGTCCACGCGAGCTCGCAGCGTCACCGCACATCATCTCCGTTCATAGGACACCGTCCCGGAACGCGAACGCGGTGGCCTCGGCACGCGACGATGCACCGATCCGCGCGTACATCTCGCCGAGTCGACGCGTCAGGGTCTGCTCGTCGATCCCCATCTCCTCGGCGATCTCCCGGTTCGTCCGGCCCTGCACCAAGCCCTGGAGCAGGAGCGTGTCGGCTCCATCCGGCTCGTCGACGTTACCGTTGCCGTTGAGGGCGACCCGCTCGATCGGTCCCGCGAGCCGCGTCATCTCGCGGCCGATCGGACCGCGGAACCACCGGACGCGCACGTCCTCGTCGGCCGTGCGCTGGGCGATCATCGCGAGGGTGAGCTGGACGTGCTGCCGCACGTCCTCCCATTCAGGCGCGTGCGTTTCCTCGAAGACCTTTGCGACCGGCAGGACGACATCCAGATGGCGGTCCTCGTGCATCGCCGACTGCAACGCGTCCATTGCGGCGCGGGCGAACGCCTGCGCATCATCGGTTCGGTCCCGGGCCAAGGCGATGCGTGCGCGAGACGCGTCGGCCTGCGCCCCCCACGGCGCGTGGCCCGGGAGCCCAGCGAACAGATCCGACGCCTCGTCCGCGGACCGCTCGCCGAGCGCGAGGAGTTCGTCGTCGCCGAGCTCCTCGCCCAGTCGCGCGGCTTCGACAGCCAGGACGGCGAGCGCCTCGCAACGACCGGCGGGCTGCGCTCGCTCCGCGGCGAGCTGGACGGCGCGTTCCAGGTGACGCCGCATACCGGCCGCGTCGCCCGCCGCGGCGAGCGCGAGTCCCCGCCACGTCTCCAGCCGGCGGGCCCGAAGCGGCGTGGGGTGCTCGGCTGCGGTGGCCGCGGCCCGGTCGAGCCAATGGCCAGCCTCCTCGACATCGCCGAGATCCAGCAACGCCATGGCGGTCCCGCCGGCCGACAGGAACTCGAGCGCCCGGTCCCCGATCTCCTTCGCGGCGCGATGCGCGGCCTCGCCCCTGGAGATGGCCAGATCGGGGATCACCTTCGCGCGGGCGAACACGTGGACGCCGTACAACATCTGGGCGTCGAAGGCCGCGCGCTCGCTCCCGGTGGTGAAGGCCTGAGCCCTCGACGTGAGTCGGCGGATCTCCTCGATGTGTCGCGCCGAGTTCGTGCCGAGGTGGATGTCGGGCGCCCAGTTCAGGTAGGCCAACGCGATGATCGTGGACATCGCACCGCGCCGGTCGCCGAGGCGTTCGTACAGCTCGAGCGCCTGCTGGAAGAGGCCGAACGTCTCGTAGATGATCGGCGCGATAGAGAGCTCGGGCACCATGTCCTCGAGGACCTCGCCGGCCGCGACGCGCTGGGCGATCGGCAGGTGCTGGCCGGTCTCGATCTGTTCGATGAACCACGCGCGGATCCTGCCCAAGAGGACGACGCCCACCTCGCGGGAGGCCATCGCGAGCGTGGCGTCATCCCCGAGCTCCGTCGCCAGCTCCATCGCTCGGCGGAACGCCTCCTCGGCGCCGTCCAGGTCCACCTCTTTGGCGGAAGGGGTGAACGACTCCCCCGCCGTCACCCGCAGGAGGTCCTGGCCGAGCTCCATGCACGCGGCGAGCTCCCCGTTCGGGTCGCCGCGGGAGACGGCCAGCTCGCGCACCTCACGCGCGAGCTCAGCCGCACGATCCTCCTCCTCCGCGGTTCGGAGCGCCGCGGCGCGCCGCAATCGAACGTCGAGCTCGAGGCGCGAGTCACCGAGCGCGTCCGCCAGCGCGGCGAGCTCCGCGAGCCCTTCCATCCGATCGCTGGGCCGCCGCAGCATGTCGAACGCCTTATCCCTCGCCTCCAGGAGCCCGACGCGCTCCTGCGGCGTGGCGGCGGACGGCAGCGCGAGCTCGACCACGCGCAGCACCTCTTCAGGTGCGTTGGCCGCAAGCGCGTTGCGGCTGGCGTCGATCGAGAACCGTACGCAGACGGCCGCGTCGCCGGCGGCCTTCGCGTGGTGGGCGAGCAGCGGCAGGCTGGCTGGCGACGGCTCTCCTTGCAGGAGCAGCGACACGATCGCCTTGTGGATCGCTCGCCGCCGGGCCGACGTCAGCGTGGCAGCCGCGAACTCCCTGACCTGTTCGTGCTGGAAGCTGTAGTCGGCGGCCGAGCCCTCCTGGTGTTCGGTGAGCAGCCCTGCGCTCACGGCGGGCGCGAGGTTCTCGGCAAACTCCTCGGGCTCCGTCGCGGTCTCGTTCACCCGGAGCTCGACCTCGCGGAGGTCCTTCAAGCTGAAATGCCGTCCGAGCACGGCCGCGATGGCGAGCAGCGCCTTCGTCTCATCCGGGAGTCGCGAGGCGCGGCGCGAGATCAGGGTCCTCACGGCGGACGGCACCAGGCGTTCGGCGTTCTGGGCCAGCGACCAGACGCCGTCGATCTGCTGGATCAACCCGCCGTCGCGATACGCGAGCGCCATCTCTTCGACCATGAACGGAACACCCTCGGCCTGCGTGTGCATCACCGCGGCACCCGATACGTCGACCGGCCCTCCGAGCACCTGTGCCAAGAGCGCTCTGGTGTCCGCCTGCGTGAACCGTTCCACCTTCATCCGCCGCACCAGCCCCATCCGGCCCAGGTCGGCGATCAGGTTCACGGCCTCGGTGACTACCGCAAGCTCCTCCGGCCGGACCGCGAACATCAGGAAGATCGGGCTCGTAGCGTCGGTGCGGACCACGTACCTGAGCAGGCGGAGGCTGTCTTCGTCCGACCACTGGAGGTCGTCGATCAGGACGGCGAGCGGTCGCCGTTCCGCCAATGCGCGGAACGCGACGGCGCCGAGGTCGAACGTGCGAAGGACCCGCCTGTCGGGAGCGAGGGTTGCGAGGGTGGGATCGTCCTGGCCGGACATCGAGTCGAGGCAGCTCACGAGCGCATCCGAGGTCTGCGCGTCTTCGGCCACGCTCGCCGCCTCGGGCGACCCGACGATCGAACGGGCAAGGAGGAACGGACCCCTGAGCTCTTCGTCGGCGGTCACGGCAACCACCGTGAAGCCGGCCTCGGTCGCCATCTCGGCGGCGGCCAAGAGGAGCCGCGTCTTGCCGATGCCCGGCTCGCCCTCCAGGGTGAGCGCCACGAGCCTCCCCCCCTTCGCAGACGTCAGCTCCTGAGAGATGGCGGCGAGCTCTGCGGGACGGCCCACGACATCACCGCTCGCTCGATGGACGTGCAAGGCCATCGGCGAGAACGACTGGAAAAGCGCGTTTCCTTGCATGTCTCGACGAAGGGTAGCCGTTGCTGCAGCTCTGGACTGGTTCGGTGGGACGTCAGCGACGGATCGAGATCGGGTCCCCCACGCGGACGGTGCCGCTCTTCGTGACCCTGATGTTCACGCCGCGGAGACGCAGCCTGCGGCCCTCGGGGCTGCTCACGAACCGCAAGGCATCCTTCCCGAATCGGCCAGAGAACTTCCTGCAACCGGTGTGGGGCTTCGCCGACACCTCGATCTCGGCGTCGCCGATCGCGAGCCTCGTCCCCGGCGGCAGATGCTCGATGCTGATGTCGAGATCCGCGTAGATCTGATCGCCGGCGAGCGGCCATCGCGAGACGTCGCCGGCGATCGCCTCCGCCGCGCGGGCGTTCATCACGGTGAGCTGCGCCTGCGGATCGGCCGAGCCATCCGGGGTGCTACTGCTCCCCCGGGCCCGCCATGTATCGCCGACGAGACCGTCGACGACGTCCAGGCGCATCTCCTTCACGACCTCGCGCTCGTCGACCCCCGGACGCCGCACGAGCAACTCGACGACGCCTGTCCCGGTCGGTGCATCGCGGATACCGTCGATCATCGCTTCCAGCTCTTCTAGACTGCGCATCGATATTCCCCAGGAGAGTCCCTTAAGTTAGCGTGCGTTCCGGCCCGCGGCAGGCTCGTCAGCCGGTGGGTGACCATCAGGCGCTGCTACGCCTGAGCCCTGTCTGATGGGTCTACTAAGGTGTCCGGATGACCAAATCGATGTTGGAGGATGCGTTCGGCCACCACGTGTGGGCGACGGTGCGATTGTTGGACGAGTGCCTCGCGCTCAGCCCTGAGCAGCTGGGGACCTCCGTCCCTGGGACCTACGGCTCGATCCTCGAGACGGTGCGCCACACCGTCGGGGGCGACGCCTCGTACTGTTCGTCACGAGCGGGGGGCGTACTCCCCTCATCGACGAAGACCACATGGATCTCGCGGAGCTCCGGGCCGAGATGGAGGGTCACGGCGCCGCCTGGTCGCGGGATCTGGCGGGGGACATCGACCCGGACGCCGTTCTCGTGAGGCGCCGGGACGACGGGTCAGAGACTCACGCTCCGATCGGCATCCGGCTCGCACAGGCGCTGCATCACGGGACCGATCATCGGAGCCAGATCTGTACCGCCCTCACGACGCTCGGCGTGGAACCGCCGTTCATCGACGTCGGGGACTTCGGTCTCCTGGATGGCCGCGTCGTCGAGGTTCCACCCACGTCCTGACGGAGTCACTCTCCGCCCAGCCGCGGTATCGGGGACCGGACCTCCACCGGCGCGCCGGGGCCGCCGCCGGGCGTCGAGGTGTACTCCCCGACACCGACGCACGTGAACATCAGCGTCACCAGGTCGTCCGGCTCGCTCAACAGTGCAGGGATCTCCGAGTCGAGGAACGTCATCCCCGACGCCGTCGCCCCCAGCGCGTACGCTGCGAGGTGCAACCGTCCTTCCACGATCCCGGCCGCGAGCTGTGCGTCGCGATATCCTCGGTCGTCGAGGTCGGCACCGCGGATCGCCGAGATCACGACGTACGCGGCGTCCGCCGCGAGGTACTGGTCGAGCGCGATCCGCAGCAGCTCGTCACGCAGCGGGCAGGACCGCACGGGCGTGTCCAGGTCCGGCCAGCGGTAGATGCCGGGTGTGACGTCGTCGACGCCGTGCGCCGCGACCCAATGTGGCACGTCGATCCCGCGCATCGCGGCGCGCATCTGCCACTCCACGACCCGGCGTGGGAGCGTCGCGTTGCGGTCCATCAATCGTTGCGACCCACGCCGCAAGATCACCTCGTCCAACGATGGAGACTCCGGCACCTCCTTGAGTGCAGGTGCGTCCGGCCACGGCGCGCCGAGCTCGTCGCGCTCGCCGGCTCGCTGTGCCTCGGTGCACAGCGGGAACTCGACGGGCGGGAGGCTCCCGGTCGCCGCCGGCCCGGATGGCTCGACCGCCGGCTGCCCGTCGCCGAGCGACACCAGCGCCACCGGATACTCGTTCACGCCGTCCGCGCCGACCAGATCGCGAACCGACGCGTCGGGGAACAGCGTCCGCAACCGGGGCTCGAGCCCTGCGCTCGCAGCCGCCGCGGTCAGTTGCGACAGCAGCGTTCCCGCGTCCCAGTAGATGTGCCGCCACCCTCGCTCCGCGTAGCGCCAGCCGGTCCGCCACGGCACGCCCGTCACGACGAGCGTGGTCGTCTCGCCACCGGCGGACGGCCCGACCTGCATCAGCGCATGCTCGACGGGGTCGTACCAGTGCACCCCGTCCGGGACGCCGTCCACGCCGCGGGTGCTCGCGTAGATCTCGAGCGGGAACTTTCCACCCGCGGAACCGGCCGCGCGGAACAACAACAACCCGCGAACCTTGTGCTCCGACGTCCGGACCACCCCGCCACCGAGGAAGAGCACGCGGCCGAGCTGCGACACGTCGAGCACCTGCGACGCGATGGGCGCGCCCGCGAGCACGGCGGTCGCGCTGACGCCGGGACGCGGAAGATCGCGCGGCAGCCGGGTGACCGCGAGGTCCGCGTGGTACTCCTTGACCTGCGGCGGCAACGTCTCCCGGTCGTTCGGCACGAGGTCATGCCGCAGCCGCGGATCGTCGGCCGGGACGTCCCAATCGGTCTCAGGGCTGTATGACGTCAGCCGGTGAAGCAGCCCGGCACCGCTGTCGAGATCCACGCCCCCAGCTTGTCAGGCCGGGAAGACCCGAGGAGAGCAGATGCGAAAGTCGAAAGGAGAGTCGAGCATGCGGCGGAGGCTGTACATCCTTACGGGCGCGCCTGGGTCGGGCAAGACGACGATCCTCGAACACCTGGGCGCCGGGGCGCGCACCGTCGGTGAGCCCGCACGGGAGATCCTGGCGGAACTGCGGTCGGTCGGATCCGGACCCGATCCATCGCTCTTCGTCGACCTTCTCCTTCGGCGCTCCATCGAGAAGCATGAGGCAGCCGAACGATGGGAGGAGCCCACGGTCTTCGATAGAGGAATGCCGGATTGCGTCGCGTACGCGGCCCACCTCGGCGTCGAGCAGGCCCCGAGCATCCGAGCGTGCGATCGGTACCGCTATCACCCCGAGGTGCTCATCCTCGATCCCTGGGAGGACATCTACGAGGTCGACGACGAACGAAAGATGTCGTTCGCGGATACGCTCGGGTTCCACGAGGCGATCCTTGCTGCTTACGATCGTCCGTCGAGCTCCGCCAGCCGTCGCTCGAGAAGGCGGCGCTCCGCGCCGTCGTCGACGAGTGGCAGCGCCCTGCGGTACGCGTCGCGGGCCTCTTCGATCCGTCCGAGTCGGCGCAACAGCTCGCCACGCGTCGAGTGCAGGTAGCGGTAGTCGTCCAGTTCGAGGCGATCGACGATGTCGAGCCCCGCTTGTGGGCCTTCCGCCTCCGCGACCGCAACGGCCCGGCTCAGCTCGACGACCGGTGAGTTCGTGATCCGGGAGAGCTCTCCGTAGAGGGCGGCGATCTGCGGCCAGTCGCAGGGCCCGTCCGCATGGAGCGACGCGATCGCCGCCTGCAGGACATATGGGCCGCGGCCATGGAGCGCCAGGCCTCGGTCGAGCACCGCGCGCCCGTCGGCGATCTGCGCGGCGTCCCAGAGCGAGTGGTCCTGGTCTTCGAGCAGGACCAGCTCATCACCTCGGAAGCGGGCCTCGCGGCGAGCATCCAGCAGCAGCATCATCGCCAGCAGTCCGAGCACCTCCGGCTCGTCGGGCATGAGCTCGGCGAGCGCCCTTCCCAGCTGGAGCGCCTCGGATGCCAACTCGTCGCGGCCGCCGTACCCCTCGTTGAAGATCAGGTAGGCGACAGCCAGGACGGCGACGAGCCGATCGGGCAGCAGATGGTCGGGAGGCACCCGGAACGGGATCGCGGCGGCCTTGATCTTGCGTTTCGCCCGCACCAGCCGCTGGGCCATCGTCGGCTCGGGGACCAGGAACGCGCTCGCGATCTGGGCCGTGGTCAGTCCGCCGAGTGTGCGGAGGGTCAGCGCGACCTGCGCGTCGAGCGCGAGCGCCGGGTGACAACAGGTGAAGATCAGCTCGAGGCGCTCGTCGGGGAACGTCTTCGCGTCCATCAGTTCCTCCATCGCCTCCTGGTGTTCCAGGAGGTGGATCTTCTCGACCAGCGTGCGGTCGCGGCGGATGCGGTTGATGGCGCGGTTGCGCGCGGTCGTGATCAGCCAGGCGCCGGGGTTGGCGGGTATCCCGTCTCGTGGCCAGCGCCCCGCGGCGATCGCGAACGCCTCCTGCGCGGCTTCCTCGGCGAGGTCGAAGTCGCCGAGGAAGCCGATCAGGGAAGCGAGGACACGTCCCCACTGATCGCGGAAGACCTGTTCGAGATCCGTTACCACTCCACGATCGGACGCACCTCGACCGCGCCACCCAGGCGGGCGGCAGGCACCTTCGCGGCCAGCTCGATCGCGGCGTCGAGGTCGTCGGCCTCGAAGATGAAATAGCCGCCGATCGACTCCTTGATCTCGACGAACGGTCCGTCGGTGGTGAGCGTCTTCCCGTCCAGCACCCGCACCGTGGTCGCGGTCTCGGGGAGATCCAGGCCGAGACCCGGTGTGACGCCCGGCGTCTGGTTGATCGCCTGGTAGTCGGTGTAGACCGCCTTCTGCTCGTCTTCCGACAGCGTCGCCCACTCATCCGGCTTCGCGGGCGTCGGGGTGTCGCCCTGGTGGATCAACACCATGTACTTCACGGCTTCCTCCTTTAGGAAGGGGTCGCCCATGAGACAAACGGGGAGCGACGGATTCGACAGCTGCGCGAAGAATCCTACGAGGGTTCGCTCGCGACCCGATAGAGACGCCAGCGGTCGGGGACGCCGGGAGTCAGGCCGGCTCGTCGGTTCCTTGCGCTCGTCCCGCTAGAGCAGCCCGACAACCACGAACGCCTCTTCTTGTGGCAGGATTCGGCGCCATCGTTATAGGAGGAGGGGGATCATGAAGCGCGTGGTGACGATGCTCGTCGCGACACTCGCGATGACGTCCGTGTGGTCGGCGTCGGCAACCGTCCACCGTGAAGTACGCGGACCTGCCCAGGCGCGTCCCATGCTGGTGGCGTTGCAGCCCGGCGTGGAGATCACGCCGATCATCAGCTCCGGCGAACGGGTCGGCGACTTCCAGTACACGGGCGTTCCGGACGGCATCGGCATCTACTCGAGCGCCCCCGATCGGCTCGAGGTGTTCGCGAACCACGAGCTCTCGTACCGGTACGGGGATCCGGCTTGGTCGCGTGTCTCGCACCTGACCCTCGACCCGCAGGGCGACGTGCTCTCGGCGAGCTACACCGTGGACGGCACCGAGCGCTACGAGTACTTCTGCTCGTCCACGCTGGCGATGATCGACGGCGTGCCCTGGTATTTCACCGGGGAGGAGTGGTTCGCCTCGCCGAGAGGCGGCACGTCGATCGCGATCAACGCGCTGACCGGCAGGGTGACTCGCACGCCACAGTTCGGCTCGCTCAACCACGAGAACGTCGTGCCCCTCCAAGGGATGGATCGCGCAGCGTTCTACCTGTCCGAGGACTCGTTCCGCCTGCGGTCGCAGGCCTACGCGTACTTCGCCGACGATTTCCCGGGCGCCATCCAGGGGGACGGTGCCCTCGCGGTCTGGGTGCCGGATGATCCGGGCGACGGCGATCCGTCGACGAACGACATCGGGGAGGGCCAGACACTCTCCGGCCGCTTCGTGACCATCCCCAACGCCGAGCGCTACACCGGCTTGCAGCTGAACGAGGTCGCGGAGGCGCTCGGCTCGTTCAACTTCGTCCGCGTGGAGGACGCGGCCAACGACCCCAGCACACCGGGAGTCGTGTACTTCGCGGACACGGGAGCGAACAAGGCGGAGACGAAGCACGGCCGGCTTTATCGGATGACGTTCGATCCCGCGCACCCGCGTCGCGCGACGCTCGAGGTCGTGCTGGACGGAGATGCGGGCGACGACATCGTGAACCCCGACAACCTGGGTATCGATCCGCGCGTCCTGCTGATCCAGGAGGATCGCAACGACACGTCGTCCGGGTACGCGCGCATCCTGATGTACGACCTGACGACGGGCGCGCTCACGCCGGTCGCACAGCTCGATCCGCCAGCGGCGGTGATCGAGCGGGGGGGCGGCCCCGGCGTGTGGGAATCGACGGGTGTGGTCGACGCGAGTGGGTTCTTCGGTCCTGGGACGTGGCTCGTCAACGTGCAGGCGCACCACACGAGGGTCCTTCAGCAGGGCATCGATCTGGGGATCGACTCAGCCGCGGGCCAACGAGGACAACTGATCCTCCTGCACGTCCCGGGGAGCTGAGAACCGAAGCGCTGACCCGCGCCGGAGGAGGGTACGTGACCGCGTCAGATCTTCTCGAGGTGCTCGCGCAGGACCTCCGCCGAGCGTTCGAGTCGTGCGCGCTCATCCTCGTCCATCGAGACACCCAGCTCCCGGACGATCCCGGCGCCACTCACCAGGCGGGGCAACGACAGCGCGCAGCCGTGGTCGGGGCTCGTCGCGCTGACGGTCAGGATCGACCGGCGGTCGCGCAGGACCACCTCGACGGCCCGGGCGATGACCGCGGCGACGCCGTAGAAGGTCGCGCCTTTGCCCCGGATGATCTGGTCGGCGGCATGCACGACCTCATCCTCGACCCGGCTCCGATCCCCGTCCGAGAACGAACCGCCCATCGCATCGGCGAACTCCGCGAGTGGACGCCCGGCAACGTCGAGGCTGCTCCACACGAGTACCTCGGAGTCGCCGTGCTCGCCCACCACATAGGCATGGACGTGCGTGACGTCGACACCGATCGTCGCCGCCACGATCTGGCGGAACCGTGCCGTGTCGAGCATGGTTCCGGTCCCGAACACCCGTCCGGCCGGTACGCCGGCATCACGCGCGCAACGCTCGGCGACCGACGTCATCACGTCGACCGGGTTGGTCGCGACCACCAGGAGCGTGTCGGGGGCGTGGCTGAACACCTCGGGAACGACCGATCCCACGATCTCCGCGTTGCGCGCGAGCAGGTCGAGCCGGCTTTGACCGGGGGTCTGTGCCGAGCCCGCCGTCACGACGACGACCGTCGAGCCCGCGAGGTCCTCGACCGGACCGGCCGTCACGCGGACGGACGCGGCGAACGGCGTGACATGGGCGATGTCTGCGGCCTCGGCGGCAGCCCGCCGCTCGTCCATGTCCACCAAGACGATCTCGGTGGGGATCCCACGAAGCACGAGCGCGTTCGCAGCCGCGGCTCCGACGAACCCCGCGCCAACGATGCCGACCTTCACGGACCCACACTACGCGCGGTCACCTCCTTGCTCCGGCCAGCACTTGACGGGACGCCGCGGAGCGATGTATAACCATCTCATTCCATAACTGAGAGGTTATTGATGGCAACGGACCAGCTCGATGCGGTGTTCGGGGCGCTCGCGGATCCCACCCGACGCGCGATCCTCACGCGGCTCACGCTCGGAGATGCGAACGTGTCCGAGCTCGCCGCGCCGTTCCACGTATCGCAGCCGGCGATCTCGCGACACCTCAAGGTGCTCGAGCGAGCCGGCCTGATCTCCCGCACCCGGCGGGCGACCGCCCGACTCAGCCACCTCCGGGCCGAGCCGCTCCGCCAGGCCACGGTGTGGCTGGCCGGGTATCAGGACTACTGGGAGCAGAGCTACGAGCGGCTCGAAGAGCTGCTCGCCGTCCTGCAAGCGCAGGAGACCGACCGATCGCAACCGAGCGATCCGACAGGAAGGAGCACGTCATGACCGAGATGCAGGTCACCGCGGAGCCCGGGGTTCCGCAGATCCTGACCAGCCGAGAGCTCGACGCACCGCTCGCGCTCGTGTACCGCGCGTTCACCGAACCGGATCTGCTGGCGCAGTGGCTCGGACCGCGGAAGTACACGATGACGATCGACCGGTATGACCTCCGCGACGGCGGTTCCTGGCGGTACGTCCACGCCGACGACGCCGGCAACTCGTGGGGCTTCCACGGCGTGTTCCACGGCACGCCGTCGCCGGACGGCATCGTGCAGACGTTCGAGTTCGAGGGAGCGCCCGGCCACGTCTCCATGGACACGGTCAGGTTCGAGGAGCGCGACGGCACGACCACGGTCCGCACCAACTCGGTGTTCCAGTCGGTCGAGGCCCGCGACGCCATGGTCGACGCGGGCATGGCCAGCGGGATGAGCGAGGGCTACGAGCGACTCGACGAACTGCTCGCCAAGCAGGTAGCGAACAGCTGATCTCGACACCAGAAGGAGGAGAGTCACATGCAGAAGATCACTCCATGCCTATGGTTCGACACCCAGGCCGAAGAGGCGGCGAACTTCTATGTCTCGCTCTTCGACGACGCGGCCGTGACGAACGTCGAACGCCTCGACGGCACACCCAGTGGCGACAACGTGGCGCTGGCGTTCTTCCGCCTCGCGGATCAGGAGTACATGGCCATCAACGGCGGCCCGCAGTTCCCGTTCACCGAGGCCGTCTCGTTCAACGTGAGCTGCAAGGACCAGGACGAGGTCGACCGGCTCTGGTCGCAGCTGATCGCGGATGGCGGCGAGGAGAGCCAGTGCGGTTGGCTCAAGGACCGGTTCGGCCTGAGCTGGCAGATCATCCCCGAGCGGATGGGTGAGCTGCTGAGCGACCCCGACCCGGGACGCCGCCAACGCGCCATGCAGGCGATGCTGCAGATGCAGAAGATCGACATCAAGGTGCTGGAGGACGCGGCGAACGCGTCCTAACCGCGGGCGATCTCACCAAACGTTCGCTCGACAGCGCGACCAGGCTCCTCGCCTTGGTCGCGCTGTCGAGCCCCGGAGCCTCAGGCTTTCAAGAACCAGCGGTAGTGCGGGAGCACGCCGGACCACCCGTCATGGTTCTGTGCACGCCAGGCCGCGCCCCTGTCGCCGAGCCGGTCCCACCCTCGATGCGTGATCGCGACGAGCGTTCCTTGTCCCGACGCATCATCGGTGAACGTCACCTCGACCTCGGTCGCATCGGATCGGTCCGTCGCGAGATGCCACAGGTACAGGAGCCTCCGCGGCCGTTCCCACGCCACGACCTCGCCCCAGTCGTGCTCCGCTCCGCCGGGTGTTCGCTCGTAGATCCGCCCGCCGGGGAACGGCTCGAACGTCACGGTGATCCCGTCCTGCCCGGAGAACGAATGTTGGTGCGGCCACCAGAGCGACGTGCGGACCGCGAACGTGTCGAACGCTTCCTCGTCGGAGCAGCCGACCGTGAACGACAGCTCGAGCGGTTCGGTCGTCACGAGGCGTCACCCGGATCGCTGCGCGTGATGTTCTCGGCGGCGATGCGGAACCGCGTCGCGGCATCGCCCCACACCTGCTCGAGATAGGCGCGCACCGCCTCGATGCCTTCGCCCTGCAGACGGTAGAGGCGGCGGGTCCCCTCGGCTCGGACGGTCACGAGCGCGGCGCGCTCCAACAACCTGAGGTGGCGCGAGACCGCAGGCCGGCTGATCGGGACGCGGTCGGCGATCTCGCGCACCGATCCCTCGCCTTCGCGCAGGATCTCCACGATGGCCCGCCGATTGGGATCGGCGAGGGCGTCGAACGGGTCGCCGAGCGCTGGGCCCTGTGCCATGGCGCGGATGGTAACCGAACTGTTACCATCGCGCCTTCCTCGACGTGAGGCCGAACCGGGAGGCACGCGATGAAGTCCTACCAAGCACGCTCGACCATCAAGGCGGACCCGCAGACCATCTGGGCGATCATCACCGATGGCTCCGGCTATGCGACCTGGGACAACGGTGTGATCCGGGTCGAGGGCACGATCAAGCCCGGCAAGAAGATCAAGGTCGTCAGCGAGGCGAACCCGGGACGGACGTTCCCCGTGAAAGTGACGCGGTTCGTCCCACCGGCCTCGATGGAATGGTCGGGTGGGATGCCCCTGGGCCTCTTCAGAGGCGTCCGCACGTTCACGCTGGAGCCGCTGGACGATGGGTCGACGAACTTCACCGTGCGCGAGGAGTACACCGGCCCCTTGCTGAACCTGATCTGGAAGTCGATGCCCGACCTCGGGCCGTCGTTCGAGGCGTTCGCGACCGGCCTCAAGGCGCATGCAGAAACCAGAGCCGCGCCCTCGCCCGCCCCACCTCCATAGGGTTCAGACCTTCCCGAGGTGTTCCCGGAGCACATCCGCCGAGCGATCGAGTCAGGCCCGCTCTCCCTCGTCCATCGAGACGCCGCTCCTGGGCGTGCGACCCGCCTTACGTCTTGAACGAGAGCGATGGAGCGTCGACCTGCTTCGGTTCCCGCTGCATCCCGAGACGCGGGCCGATGATGGATCCGAGCTTCAGGGGGATCCACACGATCCCCTCCGGGATCTTGAACGCGATGATCAGGTTCATCCAGTCGCAGATTCCGTCGCCGTTGTAGTCGCACGCCGAGAACGAGACCAGATACCCGAGGTATTGCGCGTCCTGGTAGAGACACACATGGCCAGATGGGCAGGGTGCAAGCGCTTTGGGGTCAGGTCGGCGAACGCCGCTCCGTGACCGAACAGATCGTGTGGGAGTTGACGACCTGAAGTCCGGCGGGCAGACCGTGGGGGAACGCTCACGCGATCGCCGGAGGCAGAGCGTTCGCCTGAGCCGGTCCGGGCAGGAACGGAATCAAAGTGGCGAAGGCGACGATGGTGATGGTCCGCAGGCGCCTGGCCGTGTTCATCCAAGCACTCTGCGCGGGAACATAGGGGTATTGCCTGGGCAGATTCCTAGACATCACCACCGGTAATCGCAGCCCTAGTGCCGGAAACAAAGAAGACAGGGAGAGGAAAGACGGACTCGCATGAGCGCAGAAGCCCACGCACACCAGTCGCCTGATGCGGCGATCGTCGCGCTGCCCAGGCCCATCCGGCGGCCGACGAACGCCGAGCTTCGGGTGCTCCTGCTCGTCGCGCTGGGCCTCCCGAGTCGGGAGATCGCTGCACGCCTCTGGGTGAGCAGGCAGGCGATCACGTATCACATCGGCAATCTGTTCATGAAGCTCCGGGCCGAAAGCCGGGCAGGGCTGGTGGCGCGCGCTTACGCCGTGGGGATCCTCGGACCGGGCGTATGGCCGCCCACCATCGATCCGTCGTACATCCAGGCGACGAACACCTTTTCCATGGCTCGCGTTCACACGCGAGGCCGTCAGCTTTCCGATCGCCCGTCGATGGGGATCGCGGCGCCGGTGGACGAACAGGCCTCTCGCTCGTCCATGGAAGCCGGATAGGGGAAGACGCCGACCGCGCCGCCATCGAGAACACACCCTGCCAAACGAGGAGGCGCGGGGACGTGGAAGTAACGGGCCATTCGCGCGTACAAGCTTCGACAGGGCTCGAACCGGCCGACACGACTGCAAAGACGACCCGGCCTCGCTGTTGCAACCGCTGGTGGCAACCGGCTGTCGTCCGCGACCGTGGGTTGGCGAGAGAACACCGCGGTTTCCTCGGAAGCGATCTCCGCGCGCACGCGCTCCTTGGTTGCCTTGCCCTCGGACGTTCGGCTCCACCCATCGACACTTAACGACGGTGAAGGGTTCGAATCGCGCACCGGTTGGAGCAGCTCGTCCCGGCGCTTCCTCATGACACGCCTCCCGAGGTTTCCTCGTGCCTCGATCCGACCATGGCTTGCGGCTCGGACCCGCCCGACGACAGGATCTTCATCAGGTGTCGCCGGCCCCGATGCACACGAACCGCGAACGTTCCCGGCGAACAACCCATGGCGGCTGCTGCTCGTCGAGGCTCAAGGTCTTCCCAGGCGACCAACATGAGCGCCTCCCGTTCGGGCTCGGGGAGGAAACGCATCGCGGCGACGATGTCGGTCCTCGCCTCGACCTCGGCCGCCGGATCGTGGTCCGAGACGGGCACCTCGGCGCTTACCAATCGTCTCCAGAGTGCATCCCTTCGCATCTCCGCTCGACGCGAGTTGTTGATGACGTTCTTCGCGGCAGCGTAGAGCCAAGGGAGGGCATCATCCGGAACATCGTCGATGCGCCGCCACGCAGCCAAGAAGGTCTCCGCCACGATATCGGCCGCCTCCTCGGGACCCACTCGGCGGCTCGCATAGGCGAACACATGATCGGAATTGGAAGAGTAAAGGGCCTCCCAAAGGTCCGGCTCGCTCAGCTGCACGACACAACTCCCTATTTCACTCGCGAGAACGGGCGAGTCACTATCGCACCTCCCTGCCGGGGAAGGGAAATCGAACGGGCCACGTCCGTGGGCGGCGGGGGCCGGTGACTCGTCTCAGATCGGTGGCGTGTCCGTAGTACGCCGCCCTTGCCGTGGGGATCCTGGCTTTGGGTGCCACGGTGCTGCCGCCGCCAGCCTCCACCTGCTTCAGAGCCGCTCATCGTCCCGTTCGTCGGATCCGCACACGATCAGCACCCGTCCGTCCAGAAGCTGGACCGCAGTCGCGCTCACGGCGGATGATCGTTCCGGCCTATCCCAGCTGCGTCTTTCGGGTCTGGGCCAGAAGGACGAGCAGAATCCCCCTTCCCGGCGATACTCGCGCGAGCATCGACGATGCCATCCTGCGGGTCTGCCACACGGGCACTTCGAGGGGATGGTCACCACGACAACGGGGTGGACGACCAGAGAGATGCATCTCGCGCGTGAGTGGGGCAAGCGGGCCGCCGCCGCCCAACACGCGCACTACTACTTGGCGACGAACCTCCGCCGGCGCAACCTCGCGCTCGGGATCCCTGTCGTCATCCTGTCGGCGATCGTAGGCACCGCCTTGTTCGCCTCTCTGGCCGCATCGACGGACAGCTTTCCCCTCGGGATGCGGCTCGCGGTCGGTTCGGTGAGCCTCATCGCCGCGGTCCTCGCCGCCATCCAGACGTTCCTCCGATTCGCCGAGCGGTCCGAACGGCACGCGCAAGCAGCCGATTGGTATTCCGCGATCCGACGTGAGATCGACGAGCTCCTTGCGCTCCCGGCCGACAAACGGGGGGAATCGAAGAAGACGCTGGACGGCCTGAGGAAGGAGTTCAACAAGGCCGGTCAGACGTATCCCGAGATCGGCGAGACGACGTGGGCTCGATTCGCACCGACGTTCGGGGTCGACGAGCCGGTCGTGGTGCTCGAAGAGGCCCCTCGGGACCGACAGGAAAGCTCGCACTAGGACTCCCCCCGCGGACCGACTCCGTTCGTCCGGGATGGGCGCGGAGCTCACGCATCTGCACGCGTCGGGCTACGCGCCTATGCTCGCTTGATCGCCGACAGAGGAGGTTCGACATGTACGGAACGGTCGCCAAGACACGGGTGAAGCAGGAGAACCGCGGGAAGCTCCGCGGGGTGATGGAGAAGCAGAGCGCCGCGGTCGTACCGGGCTTCGTGGCCGCGTACATGCTGTGGGAGAACGACAGCGACACGGCCTGGCTCTTCGCGATCTTCGAGAACCGTGAGAGCTACGACCGCAACGCCGAAGATCCCGCACAGAACGAGCGCTACGTGGAATACCGCGCGCTCATGGAAGACGACCCCGAGTGGCACGACGGGGAGATCGAAACGGGGTAGGGCCGGACCGCCTCAGAGCATCCCTCCGCGTGAGGTGCGCGCGTGTCGGATGACGTGCTCAGCTCGCGGGCGCTCAACCGTGCGACGTTGGCGCGTCAGATGCTGCTCGAACGTGCCGCTCTCCCGGCCGCCGACGCGATCGAGAGGCTCGTCGGGATGCAGGCGCAAGTGCCGATCGACCCCTACGTCGGGCTGTGGACCCGGTTGGATGGCTTCCGTCCCGAGGAACTGGCCGATCTGCTCACGGACCGGCGAGCGGTCCGAGCGTCACTGATGCGCGCCACGATCCACCTGGTCACGGCACGCGACATGCACAGGCTGCGTCCCTTGATGGAACCCGTCATCCATCGGATGTTCTGGACGGGGAGCCCGTTCGGCAGAGCCATCAAGGGTGTCGATGTCGACACGCTCGTGGCGATGGTGCGCGAACTCATCGAGGACCGGCCGATGACGAGGGCCGAGCTCCGTCCTTTGCTCGCCGAGCGATGGCCGGATCACGACAGCGATGCCTTGTCCGCGATCGGGTATCTGCTGCCGGTGATCCAGGTGCCGCCGCGAGGGGTCTGGGGGATGAGCGGAAGGGCCACATGGACGACGGCGGGATCGTGGTTGGGTCGTCCGCTCGACGCCAACCCCTCGATCGACGACATGATCATGCGGTACTTCGCCGGCTACGGGCCGGCGGCGGTCATGGACATCCAGGCCTGGTGTGGACTGACCAAGCTCCGCGAGGTCGTCGAGCGACTCCGGCCGCGCCTGCGCGCCTTCCGCGATGAGGACGATCGGGAGCTGTTCGACCTACCGGACGAGGCGCGGCCCGACCCCGACACCCCGGCGCCGGCGCGATTCCTGCCCGAGTACGACAACGCATTGCTCGGGTACAAGGATCGGACCCGGATGATCGGAACGGAGGGCCGGCAGCTGCTCGACTCCCGCATCCTCGGCAACTTCGGAACGTTCCTCTTGGACGGTCGTGTCGCCGGTCGTTGGAAGCTCGCGCGTGACCACGATGGCGCCACACTGACGATCGAGCCTGTCGTGCGGCTGTCCGCGCCGGCTCGCGCCGACCTGACCGACGAAGGTGGCCGGCTGCTGATGTTCCTCGCGCCCGAGACGTTCGGCCGCGACGTGCGGATCGCGCGGTCGACCGGGACCGCCTCCAAGCGATGAACACTCGCATCCTCGGATCGAGCGCGATCGCGGTCGGCGAGATCGGCCTCGGTTGCATGCCCATGAACTGGGCGTATGTCGGCGACTCGTCCGAGACCGAGTCGATCCAGGTGGTCCACCGCGCGCTGGATCTGGGCGTGACCCTGTTTGACACCGCCGACGTGTATGGACCGTTCGCGAACGAGGAGCTGCTCGGACGTGCGCTCGTGAGCCACCGCGAGCGCGCGGTGCTGGCGACCAAGACCGGCCTCGTGGTCGGTCCGAACGGCGGCTACCCGCTGAAGAACGACGCACGTCCGGAGCACATCCGTGAAGCGATCGAGGGATCGCTCCGTCGGCTGGGCACGGACGTGATCGACCTCTACCAGCTCCATCGCGTCGACCCGGGCGTGCCGCTCCAGGAGTCGTGGGGAACCATGGCAGAGCTCGTCAGCGCGGGCAAGGTGCGCTCGCTCGGCATGTCCGAGGCGAGCGTTGACGAACTCGAGCGCGCCCAGGCGATCCATCCGGTCTCGACGGTGCAGTCGGAGCTCTCGCTGTGGTTCACCGAGCGCCTGACGGATGTTATCCCGTGGTGCGCGGCGAACGATGCCGCGTTCATCCCTTTCGCTCCGCTCGGTCGCGGCTTCCTCACGGGCACGATGACGACCGGCTCGACCGATCCCGGGGACTTCCGCTCGTCCCTCCCCCGTTTCACGCAGGAGGCGATCGACGCGAACCGGGCGATCGTCGACCGGGTCCGCTCGGTGGCCGATCGCCACAGGGCCACGCCCGCGCAGATCGCTCTCGCGTGGGTGCTGGTCCAAGGACCACACATCGTCCCGATCCCCGGCACGAGGCGCCTGCGTCATCTCGAGGACAACGCAGCCGCCTCCGAGATCCACCTGAGCACACAAGATCTGACCGAGCTGAACGACCTCCCCGAAGTCATGGGAGCCCGGTACTGAATCTGCGACGCGACCTCAGACGCCGCCGACGGTCTCCAGGCCGTAGCGCTCGATGTCGGCCTCGATGTCGAGGGCGCGCATCCGCGTCTTGGCCTTGACGACGTCGTCCGTCAGGAACCGCTGGGGCACGAGCCAGCAGACCTCGAACTCCAATCCGTCCGGATCCTTGCCGTACAGCGCTTTCGTCGTGCTGTGATCCGTCGCTCCGACGAGCGCGTCGGCGTCGACCAACTTCGTCGCGATGTCTCGCAGATCGGCGAGCGTCTGCACCTCCCACGCGATGTGATAGAGCCCCACGGTTCCGTGACCGGCGGTCGAGTCTCCCGCCGCCGCGCCGATCTCGAAGATGCCCAGGTCGTGATCGTTCGTCGAATCCGGAGCCTGCAGGAACTTCGCGCCCGGCATCTCGGCCACGACCCGGAATCCCAGAACGTCCCGGTAGAACGCGAACGTTCGATCCACATCGCGGACGTACAGCACCGCGTGATTCATCCGTTTGATCGCCATCGACATCTCCTCCTGGGCGCCACAACGCCATGGCGAGCAACCCTCTTCCCGATCGCGGTCCATCCGTCGCGAGCCGTCGTCTCGGCGTCGGGGCCCACGCATATGCTGCGGGGATGGATTGTCCCGTATGCGGCCACCCGCTCCCCGCCGGGGCGCACTTCTGCCCCAACTGCGGGGCGGTGGTGGCCACGCCGCTCGGCACCGAGGAACGCAAGATGGTCACGGTGCTCTTCGCCGACCTCGTCGACTCCACCGGTCTCGCCCAACGCCTCGACCCCGAGCGCGCACGCGAGGTCCTCGGGAAGTTCTTCGACGCCGCAACGGAGGAACTGCAGGCGCTCCGCGGCCGTCCGGAGAAGTTCATCGGCGACGCGGTCATGGCGGTCTTCGGCCTGCCGACCGTCCACGAGGACGACGCGCTCCGAGCGGTGCGCGCCGGCCTCGCCATCCGAGGACGTCTCCGGCGTGTCGGCAGCGAGCTCGGACTCGCGGACCCGCTGGAGGTTCGGGTGGGGATCGAATCCGGCGTCGCCGCCACCGGGCTGGGGCCGGCGGGTCAGCTCTTCGTCACCGGCCCCGTGGTGAATGCGGCGGCGCGTCTGCAGACAGCGGCGGGTCCCGGCGAGGTGCTTGCCGGAGAGACGACGCACGAGCTGACCGAGACCGAGGTCGCGTTCGGGGAACGCCGGAACATCCGAGCGAAGGGCTTCACGCTCGACCTCGCCGCGCACCCGGTCGAGGGCCTGACGACACGTTCCGCGCGCCGGACCATCCCGCTCGTCGGCCGTTCGAGCGAGCTAACGATCCTCCGGGAGTGCCTGGTCCGCGCCATCACCACACGCAGACCCGTGCTGGTGACCATCGCCGGCGAAGCCGGGATCGGCAAGTCCCGTCTCGCCGACGAGCTGATCGCCGGTCTCGACGAAGGGGTGACGTTCCTGGTGGCTCGCCCCCGCTCGCATGCGGAGACCGCGACGTTCGCTCCGCTCGCCGCCGTGGTCGGCGACCTGGCAGGGATCGAGGACGGCGAGCCACCGGAGAAGGTCCGGCAGCGCCTCCGCGAGCTCGCCGGCCGCCACGTGGGATCACACGAGATCGATCGCGTCACCGATCGCCTGGGATTGCTGTTCGGAGTCTCCGAGCACCGCGACGAATCCGCGTTCGTGCACGATGTGCACGCCGGGTTCCTGGCGCTGATCGACGGGATGGCATCGACGCAGCCGGTCGTGATGGTCGTCGAGGACCTCCACACCCTCAACGTGGCCATGCAGGATCTGGTCGAACACATGGGTGCGCGCCCTCGGGGGGAGGAGCGACGCGCTCTCACGCTCGCGCTCGCGCGATCCGAGCTCTTGGATGAGCGGCCGACGTGGGGCTCGAACGCGATCAACGCGGTGTTGCTGCGGATGGATCCCCTCTCGATCGAGGAGGCCGTCGACCTGGCGCGGCAGGCCGGTGGCGGACAGATCACGGACGCCGAGGCCACGGAGATCGCGAAGCGTACCGGCGGGAACCCCTTCTTCATCGTTGAGACGACCGGGATGCTCCTGCCGGAGAGCGACGGCCGCCCGAAGCAGATGCGCGGTGCGCTTCCGCCCACGGTGCAAGCGGTCGTCACCGCCCGTATCGACGCGCTGGCGCCGCGACTCCGAACCCTGGCCCGGCGCGCTTCGGTCTTCCGCTACTCGTTCGAGTTCGAGGAACTCATCGAGATCGACCCTGATGCGACCACCGACGATCTGCGCCGCCTCGAGGAAGCCGAGATCGTCGTGCGGGAGGAAGGCGGGGGCACGCCGCGCTGGCGCATGCGCCATGCCACGCTCCGGGATGTGGCGTACGGGAGCCTTCCCAAGCGCGAACGCGTACGGCACCACGAGACCATCGCCGATCGGCTGATCGCATCGGGTCACCATTCTTTCGCTGCGCAGCATCTAGAGCTCGCGGCTCTCGCCTCCTTGGACCTGAACCCGCGCCATCGACGACTGGCGGACCGGGCGGTCGACCAGCTGATCCAGGCCGGCGACCGCGCTCGACGGCGGATGGTCGGTCGCGCCGCGGTCGATCTGTACGAGCGGGCCCTGGCGCTCGCGGGCCCCGAAGAGACCTGGGCCGTCCGGGAGGCACGAGCGCTCGGCGGTCTGGGAGAAGCCCGCTATTGGCTCGGGGAGTACGCACTCGCGACCGAGGTGCTCGAACGCGCCGTGGCCCTGGGCGAGGCGCATGACGACCGGTTCACCCTCGCGCTCGCGCTGCGTTTCCTGGGCGATATCGCCATCAATATCGACGCGGATCTCGAGAAGGCGGAGGCGCTCCTCGACCGCTCGCTGGTCGCCGCGGAACTGCTGGACGACGCGTGGGCGATCACACGCACGTTGCTGTTCGCCGGCTGGGTGCCGTGGACGCGCGATCGATACGAAGACGCAGAAGCGATCTGGCGGCGGGCGCTCGACATCGCCGACCCGGACGACCGGTGGGCGCGGATCCGTGCGCTTACGGCACTGTCGATCAACCGCGACAGCGATGGGGACCTGGACGAGGCCCTGCAGCTGATCGAAGAAGCGGCTCGGCTCGCGGACGATTCCGGCGATCTGTTCAGCGTGGCGGTCGTCACCGTGCAACGTGCCCGCGTGATCGAGGATCTGGGAAGGATGGCGGAGGCCCTGGCGGCCATCGAGCCGGGTGTGGCCATCTTCGAGGAGCTGGGAGCGCGTTGGGAACTGGCCGACGCGCTGGCGGAACGGGGCATCCTCAAACGCGAGCTGGGGCGTCTGGACGAGGCCGAGGACGACCTTGGCTTGGCGATCCGCATCTCCGAGGAGCTCGGAGAGCGGCAGCTGGCCGCGTGGACCTGGACCGCGCTCGCCCGCGTGGCTGAGCGACGCGGCGACGATGCAGCAGCGAAGGAACGGTTCCGGCGCGCCGAAGAGGCCGAGGCGCGCCGCCCGCGCTGAGACCAGACGAACCTAGAGCGCGCGCATGCGGTTGTTCCGTGGGTTGTGCTCGACCTCCGCAAGACCGAGCGCCTCCATCAACGACGGGACGTACATGGCGAACCGTCCGCGGAGGCCTTTCTTCAAGCCGTACCAGCCTCCGACCGGGTTCCCCTCGGAACGCGCCCACGCCTCAACCGTCCCCTCAGCCGCCGGCTTCTGCTCGTCCGCGCTCCCGAGCAGCATCCAGTCGCCGTGGTCCTCGAGCATCTTCTGGAGATCGTTCAGACAGCGCAGCTGGTAGCTCAGTGCCGTTTTCCCGACCTGGCACACGAGGGTCGGCGGGTCCGCGTCCTCGTCCTTCCACATCTGGTACTCCGAGGTCCCGGGCGGAGTCTTCAGTACCCAGGGATCCTCGCGCGTGCCCGTCCCTTTCACCTCGCTCGAGGCCATCGCGTACTCCTTCCGGGTCGGTCGCAAGAGCCTGACATAGAAGACGAGTTAGGTGTTCGCCGACCTAGGTTGGTCTGACCCACAGGCGGATCAGATGGCCATGCGGCGCGAACGGCGTCTCTTCGGAGAGCGTCCCCGTGGCCATCTCGAATCCGACGCGGTCCTCGAACGTCCGCTGACGGACATGCGTCGTGTGCTCCGCGATGGACCCGAGCAGCGCGAACACGTCCGCACGCACTATGTCCCATGTACGCCACGGTCCGTCCCACGTCAGGTCGACCACGAACACGCCGTCGTCGATCGTCCACGATGCGATGGCCCACCTCGAGTCAGACGCCGCGCACGCTGCTTGCAGCCGCGGAAGGAGGTGCGCCTCGGGCTCCTCGGTGACCCACCCCGCATCCCGGATCGCGCCGGCCAGTTCCTGGATGTTCGGCGAGAAGGCTTCGCCCGACCCGACACCGTGGCCTCGTTCGTCGATGTCCCAACGACGCCCGTCCATCGAGCGGTCAGGCCGGTTCGGTTTCGAAACGCGTGATGTAGGCGACCACCATGGTGGCGCGTTCGTGCCCCACGACTTCCTCCGCGTGGTCCTCGCCGGCCCGCAGCCAGATCAGATCGCCCGGACCGAGCTCGATACGATCGGCGAAGCCCTCCCCGAACCCGAACGCCATGCGGCCCTCGGTGACCCATGCCGCCATGTCGGAGGTATGCCGATGGGGCGTCAGGACGCTCGTCGCGGCGAGCTCGAACGGGAACACCTCCACGTCATCGGGACCGACCGCGTCACCGAACAACGCCGCAAGCATCGACGAGCCCTC
>JBBQVZ010000035.1:0-26499 GCA_038211015.1 Actinomycetota bacterium
ACTTCTCGGTCGGCATCGGCCGCCCGGAGACCCCTACCGCGGTCGGCACGTTCTACGTGTGGGCGCAGGTGCCGCAGGCGAGCCCCACCGGACCGTACGGGGTGTTCGCGCTCGGTATCTCGGGGTTCTCCCCCGTCCTCACGGACTGGCCCGGTGGGGGCCGGATGGCCATCCACGGCACGGCGAACCCCGGCGATCGGGGCCAGATGGTGTCGCACGGCTGCGTGCGCGTCTACAACGACGACATGGTCGACCTGCGCCGCGTCCCGCTCGGCACGCCCGTCGTCATCAGGAACTGACCGGCGAAGCAACCCAGGTTGACACGCACGAATCTGTCAACTACGGTTGCTTCTATGCCGACGACGACCGACGTCCAGCCCGAGACCCCGGCCGAGGGATTGGCCGCGGTCGTGGCTCTCCGACGTTTGGCCGATCGCCTGGAAGCCGCGGAGGTCGAGCGGGCCATCCGGCAGGGATGGACCTGGAGCCGGATCGCTGAAGCGCTCGGCGTCACGCGACAGGCGGTGCACAAGAAGTACGCCAAGCGCGTCGAGGCGGCCGGCATCCAGACCAGGAGGAGACGAGATGTTTGAACGATTCAAGACGGATTCCCGGACGGTGGTCCTCGACGCCCGGGAGGAAGCCCGTGTCCGCGCGGAGAAGGTCGAGGCCGAGCACCTCCTCCTTGCACTCGCTCGACGATCCGCATGGGACGCCGGCCGGGTGCTCGCCGAGGGGGGGCTGGATCACGATCGGCTCCGCACCGCGCTCGACGAAGAGGTCTGGCGAACCCTCGAGGCAGTCGGCGTCGGATCGGGAGCGGTCTGGATCCCCGGATCGACGCTGCCGATGAGCGGTGAACCACAGTGGGGCGAATCCGCGAAGATGGCGCTTCGACGCGCGATGGTCGTCGTCAAAGAGCGCGGAGACCGTTACCTCGGTCCGACGCACATCCTGCTCGGTGTACTTCGCGCCCAAGAGGGAGCCGTTCCGCGCGCGTTGGCCGCCGCAGGGGTGGACCCCGCCGAGCTCGCGGCACGCGCCGAGGCGACGCTCGGCGGATAGGGGTAGGGGCGGGCTACGAGGGGTCCTCCATGCACGCGGAACGTCCTTCGACCTCGTCGAATGGGACGACCGGCTCCAGACCCTGGCCGGCGACGCGGAACAGTCGAGCCTCCGAGGAGCCGATGAGCACGTCGTTCTCTATGGCCGCGATGCAGGTCCCTCGATGGTTCTCGATTTCGGCTACCTCGGTCCACCGATCGAGCTCGATCGTGTGCCACACTTCGGATCCCTCGACGATCGCCCGGAGCTCCTCCGTGCCGGCGCGACGGCAGTCACCGCTCGACCTGCGTGATGAACGGGCCCGGTGTTCCCCCGCTCATCGAACGTGTGGAGCCCGTCACGGGTCGCGACGAAGATCCGCAGCATGACCCGATGCTCTCACGCACGCTGAGGAACCAGCCGCTTGAGCGGGGGGGACCTGCGTGGTAGTACGGCGGTCTGATCGCCACCTTAGTTGGAGACCATGACCAGGGAAATCGCGCTCGAGCGAGGTCGGCAGGCCTTCGGACGGCAGGTGTGGAGGGATGCGTTCGCCCAACTAGCGGCCGCGGACATGGAGTCGGCTCTCGAACCAGCAGACCTCGAGCTCCTGGCGGTCGCCGCTGACTTGATCGGCAGCGCCGAAGCGTCGGACGAAGCCTGGGCGCGAGCGCACCAGGAGTACCTTCGTTCTGGCAACCCAGCGCGAGCCGCTCGTTCCGCCCTCTGGCTCGGGATGTCACTTCTCGACAGGGGTGAGATGGCTCCCGGCGGAGGCTGGCTCGCCCGGGCTCGGCGGGTGCTTGAGGAGGCGAAAGAGGACTGCGTGGAGCACGGCTACGTTCTCGTGCCTGAAGCTCTGCAGAGCATGTACCAGGGTGACCTTGCGACCGCGTTTGCCACCTTCGATCAGGCGGGCAAGATCGGAGATCGTTTCGGCGACGCCGACCTGATGACGTTGTCCCGGCTTGGCAAGGGCCAGACCCTCATCTTCACTGGAGAGATCGTGGAGGGCGTGGCCTGGCTGGACGAGGCCATGGTGGCGGTCACCGCTCGCGAGGTGTCACCGATCGTCGTTGGCATCGTCTACTGCGCCGTGATCGACGCATGTCATCAGATCTTCGATCTCCGCCGGGCGGGGGAGTGGACGGCGGCGCTGAGCCTCTGGTGTGACGCTCAACCCGACCTCGTCCCGTTCCGAGGCGAGTGCCTGGTGCATCGAGCCGAGATCATGCAACTGCACGGGGCTTGGCCAGACGCGATGGGCGAAGCGCAACGCGCGTGCGAGCTGGTCGCCGGCCAGCCCGGTGTCGCCGGTTCAGCTTTCTACCGACAGGCAGAGCTTCATCGGCTGCGGGGGGAATTCGTTGAAGCCGAGGAGGGATATCGCCAGGCAAGCGAATGGGGACGGAGCCCGCAACCCGGGCTGGCGCAGCTCCGGCTGGCTCAGGGGCAGATCGAGGGCGCCGCGGCGGCGATCCGCCTTGCCGTGGACGAGGCCCAGGACCGATCGAGCCGGGCCAGACTCCTGCCCGCGTTCGTCGAGATCATGCTCGCCGCGGACGATGTCCGCGAGGCACAGGCCACGGCGAGTGAGCTGTCGGAGATCGCCGGCGGTCTCGACGCGCCGTTGCTGAATGCCCTTTCCGACTATGCCTCCGGCGCGGTCTTCCTCGCCGAAGGCGATGCCCGGGCCGCTCTCGAGGCGCTGCGACGCGCGTGGAAGACATGGCAGGAGCTGGAGGCGCCGTACGAAGCCGCCCGCGCCCGAGCGCTCATCGGGATCTCCTGCCGGGAGCTCGGGGATGAGGGTTCCGCGGCGATGGAGCTGGATGCCGCACGCCGCGCTTTTCAGAAGCTGGGCGCTGCGCCGGACCTCGCCCGAGTGGAGGGGCTGTCTGGGCCGGCTGGGGCCAAGGCCGCCGGCGGGCTCACGACGCGCGAGGTGGAGGTGCTCCGCCTCGTCGCGGCGGGCATGACCAACCGGGCGATCGCTAACGAGCTCGTCATAAGCGAGAAGACCGTGGCTCGCCATGTGAGCAACATCTTCACGAAGCTTGGACTGTCGTCTCGGTCGGCGGCAACGGCGCACGCCTACGAGCACGGCCTCATGTCGCGATCTACATAGAAGCACCCACGTCGCCGTCGCGCGGCGATTTGGGTAGTTCACCCGATGCGGTGAGTTCCAGCTCGCACCTACCTTCTTCCATGGAGCGATCACCGCATGTGGTCGTCCGTAACGCATGGAAGGGACAAGAAGGATGAACGGCGACAACAGCTCAGAGCGGTTCGAGACCGTGATCATCGGAGGTGGGCAGGCAGGCCTCTCCGTTGGGTACCACCTGACGAATCGTGGTCGCCCGTTCGTGATCCTGGATGCGAACGAGCGGATCGGGGATGCGTGGCGCAAGCGCTGGGATTCCCTGCGGTTGTTCACGCCAGCCAAGTACGACGGGCTCGCGGGCATGCGCTTCCCTGCGCCGTCCGTCTCCTTCCCCACCAAGGACGAGATGGCCGACTACCTCGCTGCCTACGCGGCGCGATTCGATCTGCCCGTTCGAAGCGGCGTCGCCGTGAACGGGCTTTCCAGGGAGGGTGACCGGTACATCGTTTCGTCTGGTGACCAGCGTGTCGAGGCCGACAACGTGGTGGTGGCGACGGGCGGCCACCCCAACCCGAGGGTCCCGGCCTTCGCGGCGGAGCTCGATCCAGGAATCACGCAGCTGCATTCCAGCGATTACCGGAATCCATCGCAGCTGCAGGAAGGCGACGTTCTCTTGGTGGGGGTCGGGAACTCGGGAGCGGAGATCGCCTTGGAATTGTCGCGCACCCACCGCACGTGGTTGTCGGGCGAGCCGGCCGGACAGATCCCCGTTCGTCACGGGCCGGCGGCGGCTCGGTTCGTCCTACCTCTGGTGCGGTTCGTCGGTCACCACGTCCTGACGCTGCGGACACCTGTCGTCCGGAAGGCGCTCCCGAAGTTCGCGTCCAAAGCCGCTCCGCTCATCCGGGTCAAGCTGAAAGACCTTGCTGCCGCTGGGGTCGAGCGGATGCCGAGGGTTGCCGGGGTCCAAGAGGGCTTGCCGGTCTTTGAGGATCACCGCGTCCTCGAGGTGGCGAACGTCATCTGGTGCACGGGGTATGGTCAGGACTTCTCCTGGATAGCACTCGATATCTTCGACGACGGCCAGGCCCCGAAGCACGAGCGAGGGGTCGTTCCGGGCGAGCCGGGTGTGTACTTCGTCGGCCTCGAACTCCAATACGCGGCGACGTCGGACGTGGTCCTCGGCGTTGGAAGGGACGCCGAGTACATCGCGAAGCACATCGCCAGACGCGGACCGGACGGGCGTCCTGCGGACGCGGCTGAGAACGCTCGTCACTCAGAGGAGGTAGCGCGATGAGCGGACACCAGGACGTGCAGGAGCGCGGCCGGCGATCCACCGACGACCGTGCCCGCGCGCGGCTGTTGGCCGGGATCCCCGTTACCGAGCGACGGCTGGACCTGGCCGGCGTGTCGACAGCAGTCCTGGAGGCCGGTGAAGGCCCGCCGATGGTGTTGCTGCACGGCGGGATCGAGACCGGCGGAGTGTACTGGGGGCCTGTGATCTCCCGCCTCGCGGAGAGCCATCGCCTTGTCGTTCCCGATGTCCCCGGCCTGGGGGCTTCCGAGCCGGTCGCCCGGCTGGACGATGTGATCTTCGCCGAATGGTTCGCGACGCTGCTCCAGGTGACGTGCGGCGAGAAGCCGACACTCCTCGCCCACTCGCTACACGGCAGCCTGGCCGCACGCTTCGCAACGCAGCACGGCGATCTCCTGCGGGGGCTCGTGCTCTATGGTGCACCCGGGGTCGGGCATTACCGCCTGCCTCTAGGGCTTCTGGTGACGGCGGTTCGGTTCGACCTCAGACCGTCCGAGCGCAACAACGCCCGATTCGCCGATTGGGCGTTCCTCGATCCCGTTCTGACGCGTCGGCGGGATCCGGAGTGGTACGACGCCTTCATGGCTTACGGACGGTCCCGTGGTGCGATCCCGCACGTCAAGCGGACGATGCGACAACTCATCAAGGCTGGTTCCAAGCAGATATCCGACGCCGAGCTCCACGGCATCGACTTTCCAGTAGCTCTGCTGTGGGGGAGACGGGACCGGATGGTTCCACTCCGCCTCGCCGAGCTCGCCAGCTCGACGTTCGGGTGGCCGCTGCATGTGGTCGAGGACGCCGGCCATGTCCCCCACATCGAGCAGCCGGAAGCATTCCTGCGGGCACTGGACGCTGCGCTCTTGGAATCATGATCGAGGATTCCCTGTCTCCCTCCGCGAGAGCCCGTGCGAACGAGGTGCGGCGCCGGAACTACGCTAAGGAGGCTCCGAGGTACGACCAGGAGATGAACTTCTTCGAACGGTGGCTCTTCGGCACCGAACACCGAGGCTGGGCATGCTCGCAGGCCGTTGGGGACACGCTCGAGGTCGCGATCGGCACCGGACTCAATCTGCCGTATTACCCCGCGGATGTGCGCCTCACGGGACTCGACCTCAGCCCCGAGATGCTCGTCCTCGCGGAGACCGCCGCGAAGAGGATCGGACGCACGATCGAGCTGAAGGAAGGCGACGCTCAGGATCTTCCCTTCCTCGACTGTTCTTTCGATACGGTGGTGTGCACGTACGGGTTGTGCAGCGTGCCAGACGACGCCCGAGTTGTCATAGAGATGAAGCGGGTCCTCAAGCCCGGCGGTCGCCTGATATTGGTCGATCACATACGCAGCTCGATCAAGCCGATCTTCTGGTTCCAGTGGCTCTACGAGCTCATCTGGTCACGAAGCAAGGGCGGATACGTCACTCGACGGCCGGCGTTGCACGTGATGGCCGCCGACTTCGACGTCGTGGCGCATGATCGATCTCGAGCGGGAATCATCGAGCGCCTGGTCGCACTGAAGTTGTCTTCAAGCCGCCGTCCGGAGGGTTAGCGCGCCATTTGTAGAACGCCTGAGGCGAGAACTCGAGCACCCGGCGGGTCACCACGACGGGATCTCGTCAGTGGCAAGGTCACGGACCAGCGGGTAGCTCATTTTGGGTTGAGCCCTGACCGAGGTAGATCGCTGCTCGGCGAAGGACCTCGTTCTCTTGTTCGAGCAGTTGGTTGCGCTTCTTCAGCCCCCGGATCTCGGCCTCTTCGGACAGGGTGGGGCCCTCACGCATGCCCTCCTCGATCTCGGAGCGCTTCACCCAGCGGTGCAGACAGGCCGGCGAGCCACCGAAGTCCTTGGCGATCTGGCTCATCGGGGCTTGCTTTCGCCGGGCCACGGCAACGACGTCTCGGCGGAACTCCTCGGGGAACGCCTTGGGCACGTTGACCACATGACTGCTCGATCTCCGGATCCCTCATCGGACAAGGACATGCATGAACTGAGAGCCGCGATCGGGCTCGAGACCAAAGAGAGCACGTCGAGGAACACGAAGTAGCCGACCGTCCTGCTCGGTCAAGGTCGCTTGCTCACGCACCCCATCCGACGTATCTCCGCGCGGATTCCCGCACCCTCGTCTTCCGTTGAGTCTGCGGACGGTATACGATGCCCCAAGCAGCCTCAAAGAGACGTTGGCGGCCCATTCGGCCCAGACTCCGGTCGATCCCAGTGCTTCGATCCTATGCGAAGCGCTCATGACCAGGAGATCCGAATGAGCTCTCGCCTCTTCCTCTCGGCAGTACGTTTCAGTTCCGTTCGGTTCGAACCCCTGTCGAGCTTCGTATCTCGGTGCTCGCGCCAAACGGATCCTTTGAAGGCGAGCGCGAAGACGAACTCGAGAGGAGGTGAAGACGGATGCTAGGTGCCTCGATCGCTGTTCCGGGGATCATCGTTTTCGTGGTGGTGGTCCTGCTCATCGTGTTCTTGGTGCGTAGGGCATAGATCCGCCGGATCAAGCAACCTCTGACCGCAGGCTGGATCGAGAAGGCGCATCGGCATGAACGACGAGTGCTACTCACGCTCTTGGCGGTGTCGCTGCTCTTGGCGGGATGTCCCGGCGGGGGGCGGCGGTTACTGAGATGTGTCATCGGGGCTTGGAGACGGACGCGGAGGAGCAAAGATGAGCCGTTCGATGGGAGCCGTGCTGTTCGTCGTGTACATCGTCGTTGGTGTCGTCGTTGCGGCAGGACATCACTACTTCGAGCATCTGAACACTGTGAAGCCGATCGCCTCGGCGGCCCTTGCGGTGGTGCTATGGCCCCTCATCCTTTTCGGCGTCGATCTGCACCTCAAGTAGAGGAGAACGAGCCGCGGTCAGGGGCAGCCGCTTCCGGTACTAGGTCAGATCGACGATGGTTCCGCGATGCGGATCCTGGGTAACGTTCGGACATGCGAACCCCCGAGGACGAGCTGCTGCTGGCGATGTGGCAGGGCAGGGGATCGTGGATCGGGTCGGCCGTGGACGCGGACGAGCTCGCGCTCTATCTCGAAGAGGCGGACGAACGAACCGTCCCGCAGACTCCGGCGGCGATCGAGCGGATACTGACGGACCTGCACGCGGCCGGCTTCATCGCACCTGGCTCGAGGCCGCTGAACATGGCTGGCGGGATACGGATCTACCGCCCCTACGTCCTTACCGAGAAAGGGCTGGCTCGAGCCCATGAGCTCGAAGCTATCGATGAACACTTCCCGCCCCACGGTGACGTGGGCTGATCGCGCCGCGCTGATCGTGACGGCTGCACATGACCTGAGCCCCGAATTGGACCTTCGTAGGATGACGGGCGCATCGCAACGAGCGATTGTCTGAAGGGGGCCTGGGGCCCGAGGGATATATGTATTGGCCTTCTCACGAGTTCCAGGCCCCGACCAACCTCTCGACGCGATCAGGGATCAACCGGACACAGCACCACGCCGTCCCCTAACCGAACGCCGGATCGTCCGCGCGCAGATCGTGGGCCCCCGGGGATTCGAACCCCGAACCTGCGGATTAAGAGTCCGTTGCTCTGCCGGGTTGAGCTAGAGGCCCGACGCAGTCTAGCAACTGCGTTCCGACCTCCGGGATGGGGTGACCGAGGGGACTTGAACCCCCAGCCTCCAGGACCACAACCTGGCGCTCTAACCACTTGAGCTACGGCCACCACGTGCGCCCTCACGATACCAACGGCCGCGGGACAGGCGTGGCACGCTAGAGACACTCGCACCAGAGGAGGTCGATGTGGCCCAGGTCATCGTGTTCGACGTGAACGAGACGCTGTTGGATCTGGCCGCGCTCCGGGAGCCGTTCGCGCGCGCGTTCGGCGTGGACCCGCCCGTCGGGGAGTGGTTCGCCCGGCTGCTCCACGCGTCGCTCGTGGCGACCGTGACGGATGCGTACGAGGACTTCGGCACTCTCGGAGCGAGGGCGCTCGAAGCGCTCGCTGCTCGCCGCGGGCTCGAGCTGCCGGCGATGGACCGCGACGCGATCCTGGCGACGATGCGCGAGCTCCCCGCCCATGCTGACGCTCCGTCCGCACTCGAGCGCCTCCGATCGGCCGGATTCCCGCTGGCCACGCTCACGAACTCCTCCCACGATCTCGCTCGGGCCCAGCTCGCGCACGCCGGATTGACAGGGTGGTTCGATCACGTGCTCTCCGTCGAGGACGTCCGCCGGTACAAGCCCGCACCGGAGCCGTACCTGATGGCGGCCGAGCGCCTGGACGTGCGACCGGAAGGGCTGCGGATGGTGGCCGCCCACGATTGGGACGTATGGGGAGCGATGCGCGCCGGATGCGCCGCGGCGTACGTGGCACGGAACCAGGCTCCGTTCATGCTGGGGCATGCGCCCGACCTAGTGGGACCGGATCTCGGCGCCGTGGTCGAGGCGATCCTCGAGGTGGACGCACCCGGCGGGTCACGAGTGAAGGAGGGCACATGACGACGGGCGGCGGATCTGCGCACGAGCCGGGACGATCCGCATGGATCGAGGTGATCGCCGAGGATGCGGCGCGCGGGGAGCTCCAGGAGCTGTACGACGAGTACCGCAACGCCGAGACGGGCACGGTGGACAACGTCCTGAAGGTCCACAGCCTCCATCCCGAAACGATGCGCGATCACGCGCGCCTGTATCGGACCGTCATGTACGGCAGGGGCGGCTTGACACGACCGGAACGAGAGATGATCGGTGTCGTCGTCTCAGCGGCCAACCACTGTCACTACTGAGTGCGCCATCATGCGGTCAGTTTGGGCCGCTTGACGGAACGGAAGCGTCCCGGTCTCGCGACCGGCCTGGCGCAGGATGGGTCGCACGACTCGATGACCGATCGCGAGCGCGCGCTCTGCGACTACGCCGTGAAGCTCACGCGCACGCCTTGGGAGATGCGCGAGTCCGATCTCCAGCCGATGCGTGACGCCGGCCTCTCGGATCGTGACGTCCTCGATGCGGCGCTGATCACGTGCTACTTCGCGTACGTGAACCGGCTGGCCGACGGCTTGGGCATCGAGCTCGAGGGAGACGACGACATGCTCGGGTGGTGAGGCGCGCGGATCGCGGTTCCTCCGGCGCCCTGCTCGATGGGATGGCCGTATCCTGAGGCCCATGCCGCGCACGATCGTGACCGACGCGACGTGAACCTCTCCGAGTCCACCAGCCGCCTGCTGGGAAATGTCTCGGCGCGTCTGCGCCGCACCGGTTATCTCCGGAAGTGGATCATCCTCGGAGCGCTGATCGGCGTGGTCGCGGGTCTGGGTGCGATCCTGTTCACGACGGCGCTCGACTGGGCGACCAGGTTCTTCCTCGGCACCCTCGCCGGGTACACCCCGCCGTCTCCGATCGGCGAAGCGAACTCGTTCGGATCGGGCTCGCATCTCGTCCACCCATGGGCGATCCCGCTGGTCGTCGGCCTCGGAGGTCTGCTCTCCGGGATCCTCGTCTTCCGCTTCGCGCCGGAGGCGGAAGGGCACGGGACCGACGCTGCGATCGTCGCCGTCCATCATGGGCCGAGGGGGATCCGGGCACGGGTGTCGGTGCTCAAGATCGTCGCGTCGGCGCTCACGATCGGCTCGGGAGGATCGGGGGGGCGGGAAGGCCCCACCGCGCAGATCAGCGCGGGGTTCGGGTCGATGCTCTCCCGGTGGCTCGATCTCACGCCCGCCGACGCGCGGGTCGCCGTGACGGTGGGGATCGGCGCCGGGATCGGGGCGATCTTCCGCGCGCCGCTCGGGGGCGCGATCTTGGGTGCGGAGATCCTCTACCGGGACGACGTCGAGGTCGAGGCGCTGATCCCCTCGATCGTGGCCTCGATCGTCGGCTTCGCGGTGTTCGGTGCCGTCGAGGGGTTCTCGCCCATCTTCGGTGTCCTGGGGTATCGGTTCGAACACCCGGTCGAGTTGGTCTACTTCGCGGCGATCGGCATCGCGGCCGGGCTCATCGGTCGCCTCTACGCCACGTCGTTCTACGGGTTGGCGCGGGTGATGAAGCGCCTGCCGGGCAACCGGATGCTGAAGCCCGCGGTGGCGGGGCTGGTCGTCGGCCTGATGGCGCTCGTCGTACCGGAGGTCCTCGGCACCGGATACGGATGGATTCAGGCCGCGATGGGTCCGCGCCTGCTCACCATCCCACTCTGGATCGTGCTGGTGTTGCCGTTCGCCAAGATCCTGGCGACGTCGCTCTCGATCGGCTCCGGGGGTTCGGGCGGGATCTTCGGACCCGGGATGGTGATCGGCGGCTTCCTCGGCGCGGGAGCGTGGCGATTGTTATCGGACCTCCCGGGGGTTCCGCATTCGCCCGCGCCGTTCGTGGTCGTCGGCATGATCGCCTGCTTCGGAAGCATCGCGCACGCGCCGATCGCGGTGATGCTGATGGTCGCGGAGATGACGGGGAGCCTTCAGCTGCTCGCCCCGGCGATGGTCGCGGTCGGCCTCGCCGCGCTCGTCGTCGGCGACGTCACGATCTACACGAGCCAGATCAAGAACCGGAACGAATCGCCGGCGCGCGGTTTCCGATCGGCTCTGCCCTTGCTCGCTACGCTCTGCGTGTCCGACGCCATGCGTACCCCTCGGCTCGTGCTCGACGCCGACACCCCTGTTCGAGGTGGCCTGGACAAGCTGATCGCGCTCGGTCTCGCGGGCGCTCCCGTCGGCGACGACCGGGGAAGGTTCAGAGGCATGATCGATACGGGGCATCTGAAGGACGTGGATCCGAAGCGCACGGTCGGGCAGGTGTGCGACAAGCTGGCTCCGACCGTCGCCGTGGAGGCGAACCTCGACGCCGTCGTGGACATCTTGGCCGTCGACCACGTCGCGCGGGTTGCGGTGCTCGACCGGGACCGCCGGATCGTGGGGATCGTCGCGGCGTCCGACCTGATCCGCGCCTATCGCCATTCTTTGGAAGGCAGCCTCAAGCGATTGGGGTCGACGTTCCGCGGGGCCACCCTCCTGGAGCAGGAGCTCCTCGCGGGCGCCAGGATGGAGGGCAGGAGCGTGTCCGATGCCGCCTGGCCGGCAGGCACCGTGGTGATCGCGATCCAGCGGGGAGAGGAACGGATCTTCCCTGAGCTCGACACGACGCTCGTGGTCGGCGACATCGTGAGCATCTTGGCGCCCGCCGGGACGGAAGACCAGATCCATCGGCTGGTGGCGGGGGAGACGGAACCCGACGAGAGCGCCGAGGACGAAACGCTCATCTAGCGCGGTCGCCCGTCCCGGCGGTGACCCCCCGGGCATCTGGCCTGGCCATCGGGCCTCAGGTATCATGACCCCAGGTTTGAACCGCCGTTCAATACGCTCGCGGGTGGTCCCGCGGGGAGTGGCGATTCATCGCGAGGAGGCGAAACCCATGGTCGTCAACGAGGCGATCGATATCGACCTCGATCGGGTCGACGCGCTGATCGAGGATGAGGAAGCGAAGCTCGAACCGAAGCACCGCGCATCGATCGCGTATCGCGAGGTCGCGGAGCGCACGATCGCCGGAGGGGTCGCCTCCAGCTGGCAGGCATCTCCGCCGCACGCGATCTACGTCGATCACGGACTGGGCAACCGGCTCTGGGATATCGACGGCAACGAGTACATCGACTTCCACCTGGGCTATGGCGCCATGGTTGCCGGCCATGCGCACCCCAAGATCGTCGAGGCGATCCAGCGACAGGCCGCGCTCGGGACGCACTTCGCGCAGCCGACGAAGGACCTCGACTCGGTGGGCGACAGCCTGGTCGAACGGTTCGGGCTCCCGCTCTGGCGGTTCTGCAACTCCGGCACCGAGGCGACGCTCGAGGCCGCGCGTCTGATGCGCGCGAACACGGGCCGCGAGATGATCGTGAAGATCGAGGGGACGTATCACGGCCACCACGACTCGCTGATGTTCTCCGTGGGACCCAACCCGGCGAAGATCGGCCCGCGCGAGCACCCGAACTCCGTCCCACAGGCCCTCGGCATCCCGAAGGCGTTGGGAGATCTGGTCCGCGTGGTGCCGTTCAACGACCTGGCCGAGGCCGCCCGCGCGTTCGAGGAGAACGAGGGCAAGATCGCCGGCATGATCGTCGAGCCGGCCATGATGAACTGCGGCGTGATCTTGCCGGAGCCCGAGTATCTCCAGGGGCTCAAGGATCTGGCTCACGCGCACGGCGCGTACCTGGCGTTCGACGAGGTGAAGACCGGCGCGACGATCGCCTACGGCGGCGCCGTCGAGGCGTTCGGCGTGATGCCCGACATCGTGTGTCTGGCGAAGGCGATCGGTGGCGGTCTGCCGTGCGGCGCGATCGGCGCGACGCGCGAACTGTACCGCCCGGTCATGGAGGACGAGTACGACATGGCCGGTACGTTCAACGGCAACCCGCTCACCATGGCGGCGATGAAGGCGACCCTGACCGAGGTTCTGACGCGCGACGCGTACGACCATCTCAACGCGATCCACAAGGTGCTCGCCGACGGCTGCACGTCGGTGATCGAAAAGTACCGGTTGCCGGCCTACGTCACGGGACTGGGCGCGAAGGGTTCGGTTATCTACAGCGCGACGCCGGTCCGCGAGTACCGCGACGCGATGGGGATCGACGAGCGGATCACATACATCGCGTGGCTCTTCCAGCAGAACCGCGGGGTCTTCAAGTCGCCCTGGACCAAGCAGGAGACGTGGACGACCTCGGTCTTCCACAGCGACGAGGACGCCAAGCGCTACGTGGACAACTTCGAGGAGCTCGTGGCAGCGATCACCGCCTAGGCCGCGGCGTCGATGGCGGCGTAGGCTACGGCGTCATGGACGTCACCGAGCTTTCCCTGGACGTGGGCGGCGGTCGCTCGCTCGACGTCCGCACGGCCGGGCCGGAGGACGGGGTCGTGCTGTTCGCGCACCACGGCACGCCGTCCACCGGTCGTCCGTTCCGGCCTTACGTGGAGGCGGCGGCGGAGCGCGGCCTCCGGCTCGTGACGTACTCCCGTCCGGGCTACGCGGGATCGACGCGCATGCCCGGCCGGTCGGTGGCCGACTGCGCGACCGACACGGCGCGGATCGCGGATCACCTCGGGGCCGAACGCTTCTACACGATCGGGCAGTCGGGCGGCGGACCGCACACGCTCGCGTGCGCGGCGTTGTTGCCGGACCGTGTGATCTCGTGCGCGACGACGGCCGGGGTCGGGCCCTGGGATGCGGACGGGCTCGACTTCCTCGCGGGCATGGCGCAGGAGAACGTCGAGGAGATGACGGCGGCCCTGGACTCCGATGACGCGCTGCAACGCTTCCTCGAGCTGCAGGCGGCGAACCTGGCGCAGGCGACGCCCGCAGACCTGGCCGATGCCCTCGGCGGCCTGGTCTCGCCGGTCGACGTCGCGGCGCTGACCGGCGAGTTCGCCGAGCACGCGACCGCGATGTTGCAGGAGGCGATCTCGACCGGTATCTGGGGCTGGTTCGACGACGACATCGCGTTCGTGCATCCATGGGGGTTCGAGCTCGCCGACATCCGCGTGCCTGTGACGGTGTGGCAGGGCGCGCAGGATCGCATGGTGCCGTTCGCGCACGGGGAGTGGCTCGCCGCGCACGTGGCGGGCGCGAAGGCGCGGCTCCTCGACGACGAGGGGCACCTGTCGCTGATCGTCGGCTCGTTCCCCATGATCCTGGACGACCTGATGGCCGTCTCGGAGGTGTGAGCATGGCGACCGAGATCGATCGCGACGTCTTGCAGATCGACATGGAGCTGGTCGAACAACTCCTGAAGGCCGAGACGGCGGCGCTCGACGAGAAGCACCGTCGGAGCCTGTCCTACCGCGAGGAGGCCAAACGTCGCCTGCCCGGCGGCGTGAGCTCGTCGTGGCAGTCTTGGCCACCGCACCCGATCTACGTCCGTCGTGGCAACGGCGCGCACGTGTGGGACATCGACGAGAACGAGTACGTCGACTACCACAACGGCTACGGCGTCATGGTCATGGGCCACGCGCACCCCAAGATCGTGGAAGCGGTGCGAGAGCGAGTCGCGCTGGGGACGCACTTCGCCCAGCCGACCGAGGACGGGTTGATCGTCGCCGATCTGCTGGCGGATCGGTTCCAGCTGCCGTACTGGCGGTTCGGCAACTCGGGGACCGAGTCGACGCTGGACGCGACCCGCATCATGCGCGCGCTGACCGGCCGCAAGCTGATCCTGAAGATCGAGGGGACGTATCACGGCCACCACGACTCCCTGATGGTGTCGGTGTTCCTGCCGAAGGACCAAGCGGGTCCTCGCGACCATCCGGTGTCCGTCCCGCAGACGCTCGGCTTGCCGGACGAGTTCGTCGACCTCGTGATCGCCGTACCGTTCAACGACGCCGAGGCCGCCGAGCGCGCGTTCGTCGAACATCCGGAGCAGATCGCCGGGATGATCGTCGAGCCCGCCATGACGAACTGCGGCCTGGTGTTGCCCGATCCCGGCTACCTGCAAGCATTGAAGGACATCTGCCATCGGCATGGCGCCTTCTTGGCGTTCGACGAGGTGAAGACCGGTTGCACGCTCGCGTGGGGTGGCGCCGTCGAAGCGTTCGGCGTGGTGCCCGATCTGATCTGCCTGGCGAAGGCGATCGGGGGCGGCCTGCCGTGCGGCGCCATCGGCGGGACCGAGGAGGCCATGGGCATGGTGATCCGCGGGGAGCTGGATCAGGTCGGCACGTTCAACGGGAACCCACTCACGATGGCGGCCGCGAAGGTGAACCTCGGCGAGGTGCTGACCACGGACGCGTACGTCGAGCTCGAGCGGATCAACGCGGTCCTCGCGGGCTGCGAGGACGTCATCGCCACGCACCGGCTGCCCGCGAGCATGAAGCGCCTGGGCGCGAAGGGCTCGATCGACTGGCGCTCCACGCCGATCCACGAGTACCGCGACCTCTGGGAGATCGACGACCGGATCCCGCAGCTGGCGTGGCTGTGGCAGCTGAACCGTGGCGTCTTCAAGTCACCCGGCTCGAAATGGGAGAGCTGGACGACGTCGATCGTCATGAGCGACGACGACGCGCAGCGCTACGTCGACAACTTCGCGTCGTTCGCCGCCGCGATCACCGGGTGAGCGCTCACATGGATCAACCGGAGAGCGGCTCCCCGCCCGCCGAGAACGGATCTGCGCTCCCGCCGTGGGCTCCCGAGCTCTTGCGGAAGCTGACGATCCGCGGGATCGTCGTGATCGTCGTCGGAGCGGTGACTGCGCTCCTCGTGATCGCGCTCGCGGGCAAGCTCACGAGTTTCTTCGGCATCATCTTCACGGCGTTCTTCCTGTCGTTCGCACTGGAGCCGGGCGTGAACTGGTTCGCCGCCAGGGGGTGGCGACGCGGGAGCGCGACCGGATTGATCTTCCTGATCGTGTTCCTGGCCGTGATCGGACTGGTCGCGTTGATCATCCCGGCCGTCGTGACCGGAGCGAGACAGTTGATCGAAGCGGCGCCGGGACTGGTCGACAAGTTGGTCAAGTGGGCGAACGACCTGGGCTGGAACATCTCGGCGGATAACCTCACGGATCAGATCAGGCAGAACGCCCAAGATCTTGCCGGCGCGGCACAGAACCTGGCGGGAAACGTCTTCGGGATCGCGGCGTCGATCCTGGGCGGCATCTTCCGGTGGGCGACGATCGCGCTCTTCACGTTCTACATCGTGGCGGAGGGCCCCAAGCTCCGTCGCATCGTCTGCAGCATGCTGCCGCCCAGGAACCAGGAGCGGGTGCTCTTCGTCTGGGATCAAGCGATCGAGAAGACCGGCGGCTATTTCTACTCGCGGCTGTTGCTCGCCGTGATCAACGGTGCGGGCATGTACGTCACGTTGCGGGTGTTCAGCGTGCCGTTCGCGGCACCGCTGGCGATCTTCGAGGGCATCGTGGCGGAGTTCATCCCGATCGTGGGGACGTATATCGCAGGGATCCCGCCGGTGCTGGTCGCGGCGCTCTTCTCGTGGCCCGCAGGCATCGCCGCGCTCGCCTACGTGCTGATCTACCAGCAGATCGAGAACTACTTCCTCAGCCCGCGGCTGACCGCGAAGACCATGGCGCTGCATCCGGCGCTCGCGTTCGCCGCCGCGTTGATCGGTGGCGCGCTCGGCGGCATCCTCACGGCGTTCCTCGCGTTGCCCGTGGCCGGTGTGATACAGGCCGCCGCCGGGGCGTACGCCAGACGGTACGAGGTGGTGGAGTCAGAGCTCACGAGTGACGCTCCGCCGTCTCCGAAGGATGACGGGCCGGGACCGATCGAACGCGTGCGCGAGCGATTGAAGCGGGAAGACGTCGATACGGATCCGGACACCGATCCGGCGGACGCGTGACCTCAGCGCCTCTCGAGCTGGACCTCGGCTCCGCCCGTCGCCTGTCCGTGATGGCACAAATGCTTTCCGCTCCGATGCCGCGCTCGATCGAGGAGGTAGTCCGCGGTCTGGGAGAGGTGCAGATGGACCCGACGAGCGCGGTCGCGCGTACCGAGCACCTGGTGCTCTGGAGCCGCATGGGGAAGCGGTTCCGCGTCGAGGACCTGGAGCGCATGCTCTGGAACGAGCGCTCCCTCTTCGAGTACTGGGCGCACATCGTCCACGTCGACGACTACGCCATCCATCGCGAGACCATGCGGCACTTCCGAACGGCCACGTCCAGTGAGAGCGGGCGAAGCGCCCGCTGGCGACGATGGATGCAGGCGAACGCGGCGTTCCGCCGGTACGTGCTGGGCGAACTCCGCCGCCGCGGCCCGCTCCGCACCAAGGACCTGGAGGATCGCGTCGCCGAGGGCTGGAGGGCCGGCGGCTGGAACGATCAGGGGAAGTCCACCGGAACGATGCTCGAGCTCCTCTGGGCGCGAGGCGAGGTGATGGTCGCCGGACGGGACGGACAGCTCCGTCTCTGGGACCTGGCGGAACGGTGCCTGCCCGTCGACCAGCCCCGGTCGTCACCGACGGCGCTCGCTCGCCGGGTCGTCGATGGCCAGCTTCGCGCGCGCGGCCTGGCGACCGCGACGCAGATCGGCCGGACGTTCGGTTTCCGGCGGCCTCCCGGTTGGGAACGCGCGCTCGACGCGCTGGTCAAGGACGGGATCGCGATCCCCGCACGCGTCGGCGACCTCAAGGGACCCTGGTACCTCCATGCCGATCTGCGGGATCGCACGTTCCGCCCGCGGACCACCCTCCTGTCGCCGTTCGACGATCTGGTATCGCATCGGGACCACACCGAGGCGTTGTTCGACTTCCGGTTCCGCATCGAGATCTACGTGCCCAAGGCGAAACGGGAGTTCGGCTACTTCGTGCTCCCGATCCTGCACGGCGATCGGTTGATCGGGCGGATCGATCCCACGTTCGATCGAGCGACCGGGGTGCTGCACATCAACGCCGTGTACACGGAGGAGGGCGCGCCGGCGGATGCCGGCGCGGCCGTGCGACGCACGATCCAGGAGCTCGCTGCCTGGCGCGGTGCCAGCGAGGTCCGGTTCACGAAGAAGGTGCCACCGATCTGGCGGGCTCATCTGACCTGAGGTCACCTCGGTCGCACGTATCCGGACGTGGGCCTTCACTACACTCCCTGACCGAACGCCATCTTCGAAGGGACGGTGCATCGACATGCCGAAGGGCATCCTGGAACGCCTCGCGGAAGGCCCGGTGCTGGGCGACGGCGGCTATCTGCTGGAACTGGAGAAGCGCGGGTATGTGCAGGCGGGTCCGTTCACGCCCGAGGTCGTGATCGAACACCCCGACGCGCTGGAGCAGTTGCACCGCGAGTTCCTTCGCGCCGGTGTCGACGTGCTGCAGACCATGACGTTCTACGCGAGCGACGACAAGCTGGCGACCGTCGGCCTGGAGGGCAAGGTCGACGACATCAACCGCAACGCCGTGCAGATCGCGCGGAAGGTCGCCGCCGAGGGCGACGCGCTCGTCGCCGGCAACCTCTGCCTCACGTGGGCCTACGATCCCGCGGACCCGGCGAGCGCGGATCATGTGCGAACGCTCTTCGACCGGCAGCTGCAGGATCAGCTCGATGCCGGCGGGGTCGATTTCTGGATCGGCGAGACGTTCTCATTCGTCGGCGAGGCGATCCTGTTCGTCGAGCGAGCCAAGGCCACGGGGCTCCCGGTGATGGCGACGATGTGCTTCGAGCAACCCGTGCCGGTGTCCTACGAGGGTGACTCGCCCGCCGATTGCGCTCGCAAGCTCGCCGACGCGGGGGCCGACATCGTCGGGGTCAACTGCCTGAACGGGCCCGAGCAGATGCTGCCGATCGCCGTCGAGATGCGCGGAGCCGTGCAGGGATACGTCGGCGCGCAGCCGGTCGCGTATCGCACCACGGCCGAGCAGCCGGACTTCACCGCGACGGGGAACTTCCCGTACGAGCTGGATCCGCTCCAGCTCTCCCGCAAGGAGATGGGCGATTTCGCCCGGCAGGCGAACGACGCCGGCATCAACTACGTCGGGTCGTGCTGCGGCTCCGTGCAGGGTCACGTCCGCGCGATGGGCAAGGTCCTCGGGAAGCTGTCCTCCGCGGAGCGAGAGTGGAAGTCCACGACGGGCAAGGCCATGTCGGCCTACGAGTACCGCGAGCATTCCGAGACCGAGGTCTGACCCGCATGGGGGAGCGCCACGAGTGAAGGATCAGTACCAGGTCGTCGTCATCGGTGGCGGGATCGTGGGTTGCAGCGTCCTGTATCACCTTACGTTGCGTGGCATTACCGACGTGGCGCTGATCGAGCGCGAGGAGCTCACGGCAGGCTCGACCTGGCACGCCGCGGGCGGTTTCCACGCGATGAACAGCGACACCCGTATCGCCGAGCTGCAGAAATACACGATCGGCCTTTACCCTCAGGTCGAGCGGGAGAGCGGTCAGGATGTCGGGCTCCACATGTCCGGCGGCATGGAGCTCGCCGGCACGCCTGAGCGGTGGCAGTGGCTGAAGTCGGAGCTCGATTGGCTCCGCACGCAGGACACCGACGCGTACTTGCTGACGCCCGACGAGGCGGTTGAGATGGTTCCCATCATCGACCCGACGGGGCTCTTCGGCGGGCTCTTCGACCCGCTCGAAGGGAACCTCGACCCGAACGGCGCAACGCACGCCTACGCCGGGGCCGCGCGGAAGCGGGGTGCCGAGGTGATCCCGCACAACCGGGTCCTCTCGCTGGTTCCGATCCCCGGCGGCGAGTGGAGGGTCGAGACCGAACAGGGCACGATCATCGCTGAGCACATCGTGAACGCGGCCGGTCTCTGGGCGCGCAAGGTCGGCAACATGGTGGGCGTCGACCACCCCCTGGTGCCGATGCTGCATCACTACCTCGTCACCGATGAGATCCCGGAGGTCGCCGCGATCGAGGGCGACATGGCCGCCGTCACTGACCTCGAAGGCTTCACGTACCTGCAGCGCGAAGGCAACGGCGTGCTGCTCGGCATCTACGAGCAGAACCCGCGTCACTGGAAGGTCGGGGGTGCTGACTGGGGCTTCGGCCGGGAGCTCTTCCCGGAAGAGCTCGACCGCATCATGCCGGAGCTCTCGATCGGCTTCGAACGCTTCCCCGTCCTGCAGACGGCCGGCATCAAGCGGTGGGTGAACGGGGCGTTCACGTTCACCCCCGACGGCAACCCGTTGGTCGGACCCGTCTCCGGCATCCCGAACTACTGGGCGGCCTGCGGATGCATGTCCGGGTTCTCGCAGTGCGCGGGGATCGGGCTCGCCGTGGCCAACTGGATCGTCGACGGCGACCCGGGCTACGACGTGTTCGGGATGGACGTCGCGCGCTTCGGTCCATACGCCTCGAACGAGCGCTACCTGCTTGAGACGACGGCGCAGTTCTACGCGCGTCGCTTCGTCATGGCTTTCCCGAACGAGGAGCTCCCGGCGGCCCGCCCCCTCAAGACCACCCCGTGCTACGACGTCTTCCTGGCGGAGGGGGCGCGGTTCACCGTGAATTGGGGCCTCGAAGTGCCCTTGTACTTCGCACCCGCCCTCGACTTCGAGGAGCACTTCACCCTCGGACGTTCCAACGCCGAGCGCATCGTCGCCGAAGAGGTCGAGGCCGTCCGCACCGCCGCCGGCGCGTACGAGATCGCTCAGTACGCGCGCTACGAGGTGACCGGGCCCGATGCCAAGACCTGGCTCGACCACCTCCTCTCGTGCCGGATCCCTGCCGTGGGAAGCATCCGACTGGCCCCGATGCTGAACGAAGCCGGACGGCTGGTGGGCGACCTCACCGTCGCCAGGCTCGACGAGCGTCGATTCTGGTTGACCGGTTCGTACTACCTGCAGGATTGGCACCAGCGCTGGTTCCGTCAGCACCTCCCCGTCACCGGAGTCGACGTGCGGAACGTCACGGACGGCTGGATGGGTTTCTCGATCTCCGGTCCGGAGTCTCGCCAGATCCTTGAACGGCTCACCCACGAGGACATATCGAACGAGGCGTTCATGTTCTTGACGTGCCGCCCGATGGACGTCGGGACCGTGAAAGCCATCGTCGGCCGGATCTCGTTGACCGGTGAGTTGGGATACGAGATCACGGTCCCGGCCGAGCAACACCGCACGCTGCTTCACGAGCTGCGCGAGGCCGGCCGCGCCAGCAACCTACGGCTCATCGGTGATCGGGCCGTCGACAGCCTCAGATTGGAGAAGGGCTACGGCATCTGGTCGACCGAGTTCACCCAGGCGTACTCGCCGGGGATGTCCGGTCTCGACCGCTTCGTCGCGTTCGACAAGGGCCCCTTCACCGGTCGCGAGGCGGCGCAGCGCGAGCGTGAGAAGGGTGCCCTCCGATCGCTCGTGCTCCTCGAGGTCGATGCCGAGGATGCGGACGCATCAGGCGAAGAAGGGGTCTGGCTTCAGGGCCGAAGGGTCGGTTTCGTGACCTCCGGTTCGTACGGCCATCACGTTCGGAAGAGCCTTGCCCTCGCCTACGTCGACCGCGAGATCGCCGAGGCGAGGCCGGAGCTCACGGTGCACGTCGTCGGTGAGGAGCGGATCGCGCGGATCCTTCCCGAAGCCCCTTACGATCCGAAGGGCAGCAAGCTTCGCGACGCCCGTGTGTTGGCCACTCCCTAGCCGATGGATGTCGACAGATACCGTGGCCGGCGCGCGGCTAGACTCACGCCGTGGGCGAGCCGCAGGTGGGTGTCATCATGGGGTCGCGATCCGACTGGGAGACCATGCGGGTCACGGTCGAGACGCTCGAAGAACTCGACGTCCGCCACGAGACGCGCGTGGTGTCGGCCCACCGCACCCCCGACCTGCTCTTCGAGTACGCGTCCACCGCCGCGGAGCGGGGGTTGAAGGTGATCATCGCGGGGGCCGGGGGAGCCGCGCACCTGCCGGGCATGACCGCCGCGAAGACGGAGCTGCCGGTGCTCGGCGTTCCCATCGAATCGAAGGCGTTGAAGGGCATGGACTCCCTATTGTCGATCGTGCAGATGCCGGCCGGGGTGCCCGTCGGCACGCTCGCGATCGGAAGGGCCGGGGCGGTGAACGCAGCGTTGCTGGCAGCGGAGATCGTCGCGCTCGAGGACGACGGTGTGCGGGACCGTCTGAAGCGCTTCCGCGAGACGCAGACCCAGAACGTCCTGTCGCACCCCGATCCCGACGACCGGTAGCCGCCCGTGCGTGTCGGGATCGTCGGTGGTGGTCAGCTCGGCCGCATGCTCGCGATCGCCGGTTACCCGCTGGACATCCGCTGCACGACGTTGGATCCAGCGCTCGATTCGCCCGCGTCGCAGGTCGCGCCGAGCATCGTCGGTCCGTACGACGATCGCGAGGCGCTCGCGCGCCTCGCCGATGGCGTGGACGTCGTGACGTACGAGTTCGAGAACGTGCCGGTCGAGGCGGCCCGGTTCCTGGTGGAGCTGGCACCGGTGTTCCCGCCTCCCGAGGCGCTCGAGATCGCGCAGGACCGGGTGAGGGAGAAGACCCTCTTCGACGACGTGGGCCTGCCGACCGCGACGTACGAAGCCGTGGCGACGTCGGGAGAGCTCCGCTCGGCGATAGAACGGGTGGGGACGCCGGCGGTGATGAAGACCCGGCGGTTGGGCTACGACGGCAAGGGACAGGCGGTGATCCACGATGCCGTGCTCGCGGAGGACGTGTGGCGCGCTCTCGGCGAGATGCCGGCGATCCTCGAACGGCTCGTCGAGTTCGACAGGGAGCTCTCGATCCTGGGCGTTCGGGGTCGCGACGGCTCGGTCGCGTTCTATCCGCTCGTGCAGAACCACCACCGAGAGGGGATCCTCCGGATGTCGGTCGCACCCGCGCCCGATCTCACGCCCGACCTTCAGGCGAAGGCCGAGTCGTATGCACGGGCCGTCATGGATCGGCTGGAGTACGTCGGGGTCATGGCGATCGAGCTGTTCCAGGTGGGGGACGAGCTCCTCGGCAACGAGATGGCGCCCCGGGTGCACAACTCGGGGCACTGGACGATCGAGGGGGCCGAGACGAGTCAGTTCGAGAACCATCTCCGGGCAGTCACCGGGCTCCCGCTTGGCTCCACCTCGGCCAGAGGATCGAGTGCCATGGTCAACCTGATCGGCGTCGTTCCGGACGCGGCCGCGCTCGCCGCGGTGCCCGGCGCCCATCTCCATCTGTACGGGAAGGAACCGCGGCCCGGTCGCAAGCTCGGCCACGTCACCATCGTGGGCGGCGAACCGGGATCGGCAGGTCCTGATCTCCTCGAGGCGATCGCACCACAGGTTCCCTGAAGTTCGGTATCTAGGTCCGTCGCTCGGGTGACGACTCTTAGGGGGACATGGCATACCTCACTTGCCCCGACTGCATGATGCCGAACCCGGTCGGCGACGACGCCGTCAAGTACGCGTGCTTCGCGTGCTTCGCCGAGATCATCTTCGAGGGCTGTCCCGGGTGCGGTTACCAGCAGGCGGTCCCCTCACGCTGGCAAGGCGCGTTCGCATGCGGGCACTGCTCGCAGCGGGTCGAGATCCCGCGGCAGCGCTTCTACGCCACGTCGACGAAGGCGAACCAGGTCGAGGGGTTCGGCTACATGTATCCACGGATGTAGCCCCTCCGTCTCAACCTGTTTGCCACGCTGCTAGCGTTTGCGGCCATGACCGCCACCGCGGACGTCTTCGACGAGCACGCAGGCCATGCCGCGGTCTGCACGACCTCGCTCCTTCAGTTCGGACGCGTGGCTGCATTCGAGGGACCGATCAGCACCGTTCGCTGCGACGAGGACAACGTGCTCGTGAAGCGACGGCTGGCCGAGCCCTTCGCCGGCGGTGTCCTGGTCGTGGACGGCGGCGGGTCCCTTCGGGTGGCCCTCGTCGGTGAGCTCGTGGCGAGCCTCGCGCGGGACAACGGTTGGGCCGGCCTCGTCATCAACGGGTGCGTCCGCGACGTCGCGATCCTTCACGGACTCGACCTGGGGATCAAGGCGATCGGCTCGACGCCGCGACCCTCGGCGAAGGAGGGGACGGGCGAGATCGACGTTCCGGTGACGTTCGGCGGCGTGACGTTCCGCCCCGGAGACATGCTCTTCAGCGACGACGACGGCGTCGTGACGCTCGGCCCGCCGGCATAGCAGCCCGCTCTCTTGCCCCGTTCGTCGAACGCCCTCCTGAACTAGCGACCGATCAGGATCGCGTCGAAGTCGACGTGCTGTCTCCCAGGCGTGGCGTGGTTAACGATCGCCAGCGTGTGGCTCCCGGCCGACATCGTCCTCTCGAACACGATCACCCGATTCGTCGTGACGGGCGCGAACGTATCGACGTTCATGAGCCACTTCCCGTCGAGGCGGATCGAGATCACGCTGCGGAGGGGACCCTCCCCCATGACCAAGGCGACCTCATCGCCTGCCTCGAAGGTTCGGGTGAACGTGGCTCTCGCGCCACCCCTGGTGGTGGTCGCCGTGTGCCCGGCGAGGAAACAGTCGCAGTTGTTCTGAGACCAGGTCCCCGTGTAGGTGATGGCCTGAACATTGAAATCTGTCGCCGACGTCCCATCCTCTTGATAGGTGTTGATGTGTTCATCGACCGCCTTGGTCGTGGCGTTGCCCGTGCAGTCGCGCGCGGTTACGTAGAAGCCATCGATGATCGACGTTCCCCCGCCGAAGTCACCGTTGTAGTCACTGCCGAGGAACGTGTACTGGGTCTCCTGCGTGAACTCCAAGATCGGTTCGGGTGGCGCGCCGGCAGGCACCGCGAATAGGTCGTACGAACAGACTCCGACGTCGTCGATCGCCGACCACTGGATCAGCTGCTCGATGTCCGAGGCATAGTGGACGGTCTCGATCGGGGAGTCCGTGACGATGTCTCCCACGACGAACGACGGCCGGACGTTGACCGTGAGCGTCGGCGGCGTCTGATCGAAGGCGGCGTGCGCCAAGGGCAACTGCGTTCCCCACATGACCCCAACCAACATCGTTGTACTAAGGAACAACCTCGTGAAACGGCGCATCGATATCCTCCCTCGGTCGATCCCTGGCGTTGACGTTCTGCCGATCAATGCTTGACCCCTTGTAGCCCTGTGCGCGGACTCTTGCAAGCGGCTACGGTCGCAGCGAGCGCCCGGACCCTTCGAAGGTGTGCGATGCAGCCCAAGTGCCCGCGCTATCCGGGTCCACCGGCGTTTGACCTGGGGTTCACCTACCCGCGGACACGGACTCACTCCTCGACGTAATCGTCCTCGTGGTCGACGGCGCCGGGGGCACGATCCCGGATGGTCAGCGCCGCCTCCTCAGGAGCCACGAGCGGGTCGATGTCGACCACTGCGTCGCCGAACATCTGCGCCTCCTCGTCGGGAGCGTCGACATCCTCGATCGCGATCTCGATGTCGTCGGCCGGCCGCTCGGGACGCTCCTCCGCCAGCCGTTGTTCCAACGACTCGCCCCGCAGTTGCTCTTCCGCCGTGGTGCCGAACGACTCCGCGCCGAACGCGTGATCCGCCAGCTCGATCGTCGCTTCGAGGTCCTCGCCGGGATCGTCATCGGGATCCAAGTCCGGATCGAGCCGCTCGGGGTCATCAGGTCGCATTGAGCCTCCTCGTAGGTGACACGATGCGTGGATGGTACGGCCGAGCTGGGCTGATGACCTCGTGGCGGTGCCGGCGATGAGCAGTCATCAACGGTTGCGTCCGCGACGTCGCCTCGCTCAGGGCGCTCGACATCGGGATCGACGCCATCGGCGCGACCCCCGTCCGTCTGGGAAGGCGGGGCTGGGTGAGATCGATGTGCCGGTCACGTTCGGCGAGGTGACGTTCCACCCCGGCGACATGCTGTTCAGTGACGACGACGGCGTCGTGGTGCTCCGCGTGTCGGACTGACAGCGCGTGCTCCTGTCGGGTCGAGGTACGACGCAAGTGTGTTCAAGCTTCTCCGACGACGGCCTTGCACTCGTCGTGGCCGCATCCGCAGTCGAATTCCGGCCCATGGTCGCTCGGTTCTTCGGCGTGCTCCCGGCAGAAATCGCTGCAGTAGATGTCCTCCACCGAGCAGCCACACCCAAGGTGCGCGCACGGGCTCAACGCGAGCGACGACCCCGATGACGAGTCTTCGTCCCGATCTTCGTCGCGAACGATTTCGGCGTTCGAATACTCTTGGCCTTCCGCGTCCGCCATCATCTTCCCCAGCTCGTCCGCTTCTTCATCGGTCAGCCCGATGTCGTCGCGCTTCATGGTCAGCTGTTGATACCGCTCCTGATCCATGTCCGGGAGGGTTCCCCTTCGCACCCGTTCCGAAACATCCCGCGACCTTGCGCGGGAGCGGGTCGGCATCGAAGCGCGGTGCTGGACCTGTCGATCGGTATCTCCCCAGGTCAGGTGGCCGGGCCACGTTGCGGGTCTGCTCTCGTTCGGTCATCCATCCTCCTCCCTTCTGGAGGATCCGATGTACACGATGTCCGTCAGTTCCAAAGTGTGCGCCGGGGAGTGTCTGGTTTCACGACATAGTTCCGCCCTGTCTCGCGACATCGTGCCGACCTCAGACAGAGGGGGTCGGCGATGTCACTGGCGAGGCTCGTGGTCACGGCGGTCAGGATCGAGGGACGGACGAAGGCCGAGGTGTCGCGGGACTACGGGGTCTCACCGCGATGGGTCTACGAGCTCGTCCGCCGTTTCGATGCCGAAGGCGAGGCGGGGC
>JBBQVZ010000036.1:0-26396 GCA_038211015.1 Actinomycetota bacterium
CGGCACCGCGCACCTGCCCGAGGGCGTGGAGATGGTCATGCCCGGGGACAACGTGGAGATGACGGTCGAGATGATCGCCCCCATCGCCATGGAGGAGGGCCTGCGCTTCGCGATCCGCGAGGGTGGACGCACCGTGGGCGCGGGCCGCGTGACGAAGATCCTGAAATGAGCTGCTACACACGACACCTCGAGGAGTTCCTTCCTCCGACGCCCACGTCTGAGGACAAGCGCGCGCTGGACGGCGCGGTTCGCGTGTACCTTGGGATGCCGGACGCCGACTGCCCGGAGGTCTGGGCAACGGTGTAAGGAGCGACGTGACGAGCCCGCGTTCGCGGATGCGGTTCGGGCGGCTATGAGGGAGAACGTCTGATGGCGAAGGGTGACAACCGCCCGAAGATCACGCTCGCGTGCACGGAGTGCAAGCGGCGTAACTACAACACGGTCAAGAACCGCGTCAACGATCGCGACCGGCTCGAGCTGAAGAAGTACTGCCGCTGGGAGCGCAAGCACACGCTCCACCGCGAGACGCGTTAGCTCGCCTCTTCGCCGCTGCCCGACGCCGGCGCAAGCGTCAGCTCTGGCGTCGCCACTTCGGGTCTCGAGACATCCACGGTGTTGACCCGCCCGTGGCGGATCGCCGCGACGATCGCATCGAGCTTCGAGTGCACCCCGAGCTTCGTCAAGATGTTCTGGATGTGCGTGCGGAGCGTGTTCCGACTGAAGTCGAGCTGGGATGTGATGTCGTCCGACCCCATACCGTCTGCGAGCAGCTGGAGGATCTGCAGCTCCCGGGGCGTCAGTCGGTCGAACCGCTGCGCGATGTCGTCTTCGCGGGCGCGCAGGCGCCGGAGCCGGCGTAATGCGAATTCGATCTCGTCGTGGGCATTGAGGGGTTCGCCTCGGTGGGCGGCGCGCACGGCCTCGGCAAGGTCCTGTACGGCGGCGGTCTTCCGGAGGAACCCATGGGCCCCCGCCTGGATCGCGCGGCCGAGGGCCAACTCGTCGTCGGAACCCGTGAGGACGACGACCGCGGTTTCCTTCGATACCGCCCGGATGCGACGAGAGGTTTCCAAGCCGTCGATGCCGGGCATCTGGAGGTCGACGAGCACCACGTCGGGCCGTCGTGCTCCGGCGCTTTCGATCGCGCTCTCACCATCCACGGTGACCTCGAAGATGTCGAGGTCCGCTTCCTTGCCGAGCGCCATCGCAAGCGCTTCTCCGAAGGCTCGGTGGTCGTCGACGATGAGGACGGAGATGCGGGCTTCGTCAGCATCCATCTCCCACAATCCTAGGCCGGGAGTTGGACGGGCGCACGGACCCTCTTCGGTTGCCGGGTGCGTGCCTCCCCGGTAGCGTTCCGCCGCGTGAACCAGGCGGCGGAAGGCAAGACGTACGAGCCGGTCCCGTTCGATGTCAGCGAAGACCGCGTCAATGCGTTCCATGACCTGTTCGGTGGGCCGCCAGGAGTGCCGCCCACCATCTTGACCGCCGCGGAGTTCACCGTGTTCCCGGTGGTCATGGGCGATCCCGAGCTGGCGCTCGACTTCCGGAACGTCGTGCACGGCTCGCAGGAGTACGAGTTCCATCGCCCGGTGCATCTCGGCGAGACCCTGACGGTCCAGGCTCGCATCGCGTCGATCAGGCACAAGGGCGGCAACGGGTTCCTGGTGGTCGAGATGCGGTTGAACGGGGTCGACGGCGAGATGGTTGCGATCGCCCGCTCCACCATGATCGAACGGGCTGTATCCGCATGAGCATCCGGCTCCAGGATCTTCGCGTCGGCGACGCGCTTCCGGCTCTCGCACGCACGGTGACCCGCGAGGACGTGCGCGCCTATGCGGATGCGAGCGGCGATCAGAACCCGTTGCACCAAGATGACGATGTTGCCCGGATGGTCGGCTTCTCCGGCATCATCGCCCACGGCATGTTCACCATGGGGCACCTCGGTGCGTGCGTCGCAGCTTGGGTCGGAGACCCGGCGAACATCGTGCGATTGTCCGCGCAGTTCCGCGCGCCGGTGTTCATGGGTGAGGAGATCGTCGCGGGAGGCCGTGTCCGATCGCTGGACGAGGAGACCCACGCCGTCGTGGCCGAGCTCTGGGTGACCGTGGAGCGTGACGGCAAGACCGAGTTCGCGATCCGTAAGGGCGAGGCTGAGGTCCGCCTCCCGAACTAGCCCAGCCGTCCGTTAGTCCCGGCGGTGCTGTCCCGACATCGCTTGGATCGCATCGCTCATGCGGTCGATCACGATCTGCAGGTCGCCGCCCACACCTTCGTCGACCCGGACCGACAGCCGGTCCATCTTCTCTCCCAAGACCTCAGCCACTTTGACCATGGCCTCGGTGGTCGACTGCGTCTCCTTGTGGAGCTGCTCGGACATGGTCTGGAACTTGCGCTCCAAGGAGCCGACCACGTCCGACCCCATTCCGGCCTGGAGCTCCTTGATCGCGCGAAGCGTCTGCTTGGCGATGTCCATGTCGATCCCGGTCGACGACTCGGGTGCCGTCATCCGCTCCGCGATCACGCGGTTGTCCGCTCGGATCATCTTGGCCAGCGCAGCCAGACGATCGTCGATGTGCTCGGACATCCGCTCCTCGGTCTGGGCGCGGGCCGAGACGAGCGTCTCGACGAGCGTGACACCCATCGTGTCGATCGAGTCGGCCGAGGCGTTGAGCCGCGCGAGCGTCTGTTCGAACGTCGACACGACGGCGATGTCGGCGGCCTCGGCGGCGCGTTGCGCGACGGTCTCCGCAACTGCGCCGAGTTGGGCGTCGACACGCTCGCTCAGCGACGCCATGTTCCGCTCGACCGCCCCGCTGATCGCGAGCGTGAGCGCCGACATCCGCTCGTCGATCGTGTCGCGCAGACCATCCACCTGTTCGGCCGCGTTGCGCTCGATCAGCTCCCGGAGGGCCTGCGAGTCCGAGCGCGTCAGCTGCGCCAGCCCCATGACCCGTGCCTCGAGCAGGCGTTCCATGGCGATCTGGTGCTCCTGGCTCGTCCGCCCCTGGATCCCCAATCGCTCGCCGAGCATCTGGACCTGTTCCGACATCTCGCGGGTCTCGTCGGCGATGGTCGCGCGAACCTTCTCGGCCAACGTGTCGTCGTGCGTGGCGAACGCGGCGGCGTGCTGCTCGACCCGCTGGGCAAGCCTGCCCATGGCCTCGGCCCCGCCCTGCACATAGCTCTCCATCGCCTCGACGATCCGCGCGGTCTCGTGGGCGATCAGGTCGCCGTGCTCCACGATCCGCTGCTGGATCGCGCCGGTGAGGTTCTTGTCCCGTTCGTCCAGGTGCGCGAACGTCGAAGAGATGTGCGCCTCGACCTGCTCGAGCTGGGTGCGGATCATCTCGACACCTTGCAGCGTCGGCGAGTTCGCGATCTCATGGACCGAGTTGGCCGAGAGCTGGATCGCCTCGCGAACCAGGCGGCCGTTCTCGGCCAGCTCCGCGAGCGCATCCTCCAAACGCGCAGTACGCATGGTCAGCGCCTGGAACCGGTCGTCGCTCGCCGCGATCAGGCTCCGTACCGCCTGGTCTCGTGAGATGAAGCTGAGGATGCGGTCCTGTTCGGACGCCGTGTCCGCGCCCGATGAACGCCACATCTCCGCGGCGATCTCGCGCATCAGCGTGGCCGCGTGGTCCTCGATGGCCCGCAGACCTTCATCCAGCCGTTCAGCGATCGCGAGGTCGAGGGCGCTCGTCCGCGTCGCGGTTGGACGGATCTCCGGGGTATCGGGTCGACGGGCGAACAATCCACGCCGGGGGCCGCCGGGTCCTTCCGGCGTGTACGTGGTCTCGGTATCCATGACGAAGCCTCGCGATCCGGGGCCGGCGCGATGCGTCGAGCGAAGCATAGGTCAGCTACGCGGCCCGAACACGCACCTGGCGACGAAAGATGAACGCGTGCGGTTCCACCAGGACCTCCTTTGCCGAGGCGTGGGGGCGTACCTATACTGAGGACTCCGAAGTCCCCAACGTACCTGGGCGACCGGAGCCGAGGGGCGTAGCTCAATTTGGTAGAGCACCGGTCTCCAAAACCGAAGGTTGGGGGTTCAAGTCCCTCCGCCCCTGCAAGGGAGATCCATGAACAGGCAGATGAAGCGGATGCAGGAGCGCCAGGAGCGGCGCGCGAAGGCCTCGGTCTCCGAGCGTCGTGAAGCCGCCACAACCTCTGCGCGCCGTTCCGCTGCGCCGACCGAGGGGAAGAAGAAGCGCACCGGTGCCCGCAAGTTTCTCAAAGAGGTTCGCCAAGAGCTCAGCAAGGTCGACTGGCCCTCGCGACGCGAGCTCATCTCGTACACCGTCGTCGTGCTCGTAACGGTCATCGTGATGACGAGTCTCGTGTTCGGCCTCGACTTCGTCTTCTCCAAACTCATCTTCAACGTCCTTACCAACTGACCTCCTGAGGACCTTCGTGACCCACGACCCCAACCCCGACGGCGCGCGCGACGACGACGCGACCGAACCTGGATCTGAGACCGACACCGACACCGAGACCGAGACGGGAACAGACGACGACGTGACCGAGACGACAGAGACCATCGAGGACGAGATGACCCCGACCCCCACCATCGACGTGCCCGAGACTCCCGAAGTGGTGGCCCCCACCGACACCGACGAGGTCGTCCTGGCCGAGGTGCCGGTCGAGTCCTTGCTGCCCGAGGCAGCCGACGATCCCGAGCCCGCCGACGAAGCCGAGGCCGACGAACCCGTTGCCGAGGCCGACGAACCCGTTGTGGAGGCCGAACCCGTCGTCATCGCGGTCGCCGCGAAGGAGTCGGTGCCGGCCGCGCCCGAGGAGCCGGCCGAGCCGCCGGCGCACGATCCTTACGCCGGCCCGGGAGACTGGTACGTCGTCCATACCTATGCCGGCTACGAGAACAAGGTGAAGACCAACCTGGAGTCGCGGATCCACACCATGCAGATGGAAGGGAAGATCTTCAACGTCCACATCCCCATGGAAGACGTCATGGAGATCAAGGGCGGCAAGAAACAGGTCGTGCAGAAGAAGGTCTTTCCCGGCTACCTCTTGGTGAAGATGATCTACGACAACGACTCGTGGTACGTCGTGCGCAACACGCCCGGCGTCACGGGGTTCGTGTCGGCGGGAACCGGCTCCAAGCCAACGCCGCTGTCCCGTCGCGAGGTCGAGAAGATCCTCGTGGTGAAGAAGGAAGAGGCGAAGCCGCAGTTCCGTCTCGGGTTCGAGGAAGGCGACGTGGTGCGCATCATCTCGGGGCCGTTCGCCGACTTCAACGGCACGATCAGCGAGATCAACGTGGACCAGAGCAAGCTGAAGGTCCTCGTCAACATCTTCGACCGGGAGACCCCGGTCGAGCTGGGCTTCGACCAGGTGTCGAAGGTCTAAGGCTCAAGTAGCGAAGCGATAGCCCTACAAACCGAGAGTGCGGGAGGCCGTTCCGGCGGCCGCTAGGCACCGCAGGAGGTGAAGCACCACATGGCGAAGAAGAAGGTTCTCGCCCTGGTGAAGCTCCAGATCAAGGCCGGCGCGGCCACACCTGCGCCACCGGTCGGGACCGCGTTGGGGCAACACGGGGTCAACATCATGGACTTCTGCCGGCAGTACAACGAGGCCACGCAGCAGTTCGCCGGGCAGATCATCCCCGTCGAGCTGACGATCTTCGAGGACCGTTCGTTCTCGTTCGTGACCAAGCAGCCACCGGCCGCCGAGTTGATCAAGGCGGCCGCCGGGCTCGAGAAGGGGTCCGACGTGCCGAACCGCAACAAGGTCGGTCGGCTGTCGCAGGATCAATTGCGCAAGATCGCGGAACAGAAGATGGACGACCTGAACGCCAACGACGTCGAACACGGCATGCGGATCATCGCCGGCACCGCGCGCAGCATGGGCGTGGAGGTGGATGCATGACCACAGGTCATGGCAAGCGCTACCGCGAGGCGGAGAAGAAGCTCGACCGTGAGAAGGAGTACGCGCCCAAAGAGGCGTTCTCGGTGCTGAAGTCGCTTCCCGACGCCAAGTTCGACGAGACGGTCGAGGTCGCGTTCAACCTGGGGATCGATCCCCGCAAGGCCGATCAGATGGTCCGCGGCACAGTTTCGTTGCCGAACGGGACCGGTCGTACGGTCCGCGTTGCCGTGTTCGCCGTGGGCGACAAGGCGCGTGAGGCAACCGAGGCAGGCGCCGACATCGTGGGAGGCGAGGAGCTCGTCGAGGAAGTCATCAAGGGCAACATCGATTTCGACGCCGCCGTGGCGACGCCGGACATGATGGCTACGGTCGGCAAGGCCGGTCGGGTGTTGGGTCCGCGTGGGCTCATGCCGAACCCGAAGACCGGAACGGTCACCATGGACATCGCGAAGGCAGTCTCGGACATCAAGGGCGGCAAGGTCGAGTATCGCTCGGACCGCACGGGCAACGTCCACGTGATCGTCGGGAAGAAGTCGTTCGACGAGTTGGCGCTGGTCGAGAACTACCTGGCCATCATCGACGAGCTACTCCGCGCGAAGCCGACGGGCGCGAAAGGCCGCTACATCAAGAGCCTCGCGGTCTCCACCACCATGGGACCCAGCGTCCGGATCGACACCGCGCATCCGAAGGGCGTCGATCTGATCGTGTCCGCCTAGCGCGAAGCTGCCGGCCGCCGCATGGCCGAGTCGTCGAGCCGGGCGCGGCGCCTGCCGCTCCTGCTGGTGGGCGCCGCCGTCGCGTTCAATCTGTGGACGTTGCGGGCCGAGTTCCTGGACGTCTGGTACCTGAACGACGCCGGCATCCACCAGTCGATGGTCCGCTGGGCGGCGATGCGGATCCGCGAGGGCCATCTCCCGTTCGACGGGTGGTATCCCTACCTGTCGCTCGGTGCGTCGCGCTTCCATCACTACCAGAGCCTGCCGCACATCCTGACGGGCACGCTGTCCACGATCACCGGAGCAGGAACGTTCCGCTGGTCGTTGTACCTGTTGTTGTGCACGTGGCCGATCGCCGTGTATCGCGGCGGAAGGCTGTTCGACCTGGAGCCGTGGGCCGCCGGAGTCGCGGCACTCGTCTCACCGCTCATCGTGAGCGCGCCCGCGCTCGGGTTCGAATGGTCGAGCTACGTCTGGCGCGGCTCGGGCACGTGGGCGCAGCTCTGGGGGATGTGGGCGCTTCCGTTCGCGTGGGGACTCTCGTGGCGCGCTGTCTCGAAGGGCCGAACGATCGCGCTCGCGGCCCTGGTGCTGGGTATCACGGTCTGTCTCCATCTGCTCATCGGATACCTCGCGCTGCTGAGCCTGGGGGTGTGGGTGCTGCTGTCGCCCAGGGATCTGTGGCGTCGGTTGGGCCGCGCCTCGCTCGTGGGCCTCGGCGCCTTGGCGACCGCCGCCTGGATGCTGGTACCACTCGTCACCGACGCGAAGTGGATGACCCAGGACGAGTTCTCCCGAGGCACCTTCTACTACGACTCCTTCGGGGCGCGACGCGTGCTGGGCTGGTTGGTTACCGGGCGGATCTTCGACAACGGCCGTGTACCCGTCGTGAGCGTGCTCGTCCTGATCGGTTTCGGGGTCTGCGTGTGGCGGTTCCGCAAGAGCGAGGAGGCCCGCGTCGTCCCGGCGGTCGGGCTGCTCAGCCTGCTGTTGTTCTTCGGTCGCCCGACGCTGGGTTCCGTGATCGATCTCCTTCCCGGTGGTACGGACCTCTTCCTCCGGCGATACGTCACGGGTGTCCATCTGGCCGGGATCTACCTGGCGGGCATCGGTGGCGCGTGGGTCGGGGCGAAGGCCATGCACGTGGTTCGCACGCGCGCGACATGGCTCCGACCCGCGTACGCCGCTGCGGCGCTCGGGATCCTGCTGGCCGTGGCGGTCGTGCCCGCCGCGGCTGAGCGTTACTCGTATCAGCGGACAGGGGCGGGGTGGATCTCGGGGCAGCGGGCGGCCCAGTCGACGGAGGGCGCCGACTTCGCGTCGCTCGTCGCCACGGCCAAGGCCGGCGCACCCGGCCGGATCTACAGCGGGATGCGAGCCAACAGATCGTCGCCGAAGATCGACTTCGTGCCCGCGTTCGCCGCCCTGCTGAACCTGGATGCCGACGCCGTCGGCTTCACGCGCCCCACGTGGTCGATCATGGCGAACGTGGAGAATCGATTCGCGGCGCACGTGGGCGACCAGGTCGACATGTTCGGCGTGCGTTGGGCGGTCCTGCCGCAAGGCGATACGCCGCCGGGGGGTGCGGTCCAGGTGGGAGCCGCCGGCCGTTGGATCCTGTGGTCGACGGGGGACATCGGCTACCTCTCAGTGGTCGACACGGTGGCGCCCGTCGTCGTCGACCGGACGGATCTCGGACTGCGCATGGCGGCGTTCCTCAGCTCCGACCTGCCTCTGCAGGGCCGGTACCCGACGCTCGCGTTCGCCGGTGCGCCCGGGGCCGAACCCACGCTCGATGCGGGGGAGATGCCGGCGACGCCCCCGGGAAGCGTGCGGTCGGCGTTCGCCCAGCCTGCCGACGGTCGGTTCGGAGGAGAGGTGCAGGCGGACCGTACGGCGGTCGTCATGCTGAAGGCGTCCTTCGATCCGCGCTGGACCGTCACGCTCGACGGCGCCGAGGCGCACCCACAGATGATCGCCCCGGGCTTCGTGGGGGTTCGAGTTGCCCCAGGGCGGCATCGGGTCCTCTTCGAGTATCACCCCTACCCGTGGTACTGGGCGCTGTTCGCGCTCGGCGCGCTCATGATGTTCGCGCTCCTCTCGTTCGAACGGCGCCTCGATCGACGGCGGCCGCCCGACGTTGTGGCGCTCGAGCCGGGCACCGAGTGAGCGTCCTGCTAACCTTCCTCCGCCGCAGACAGCAGGGGCGCGAGAGCGCGTAATCCCCACCGGGTACCCGCCGAGGCAACCGAAGATGCCGCGTCATGCGCGTCTCCGCCGTCTGCGGAGGCGCGTTGTTCATTTCCGACAGGAGGCGCGATGCCCAAAGCCGAGAAGATCGAGCGGGTCGCTGAGCTGAAGGCGGGGATCGAAGGATCCGACGCGTTGTTGCTCACCGAATACCGTGGGCTCACGGTGTCCGACATCACCGAGCTTCGCCGGTCGCTCGCGGAGGGCGGCACCAGGTTCGCCGTGGTGAAGAACACCCTGATGCAACGGGCGGCCGCCGATGCGTCGATCGACGAGCTCGAGTCCTTGCTGGAGGGACCGACCGCGGTGGCGTTCATCGCCGGGGACCCGGTTGCGGCGGCCAAGAAGGTCGTGGAGGCAGCGAAGAAGTTCCCTTCCCTGATCCTCAAGGGCGGCTACATGGACGGCAAGGTGTTGTCGGCCGACGAGGCGAAAGGCCTCGCGGATCTGGAGCCGCGCGAGGTCATGCTCTCGAAGATCGCCGGCCTGCTGAAGGGCGAGATGTCTCGTGCCGCGTCCATGTTCGTCGCCGCGCAGTCGAAGTTCCTTTCGCTGCTCGAGGCCTACAAGGAGAAGGTGCCCGACGACTCCGTCCCCGAGGTAGCCGAGGAGGTCGTACTGTCGGCAGAGCCTGCCGCATCATCGGCCGAGCCGGCCGAGGCAGAAGAGGCTCCCTCAGACGAGGCTCCATCAGACGAGGTCGTGGACGAGACGCCGGCAGCCGTGGAGACGAGTGAGGACGCGGCTCCCGACGCAGAAGCAGCAACCGAGACAGAAGGAGAGGAGTAACCGATGGCGAAGATGAGCACGGACGAGTTGCTCGGTCAGTTCAAGGAGATGACGCTCCTCGAGCTGTCGGAGTTCATCAAGCAGTTCGAGGAAGCCTTCGACGTGAAGGCGGCCGCGGCGGGGCCCGTGATGATGGCGGCGCCCGGCGGGGGCGGCGGCGCCGAAGCCGAGGAAGAGCAGACGGAGTTCGACGTGGTGCTCACCGGCGCGGGCGACAAGAAGATCCAGGTCATCAAGGAAGTGCGCGCGCTCACCAGCCTGGGCCTGAAGGAGGCAAAGGACCTGGTCGACGGTGCGCCACAGACGGTCCTGGAGAAGGTCACCAAGGAGGCTGCCGACAAGGCGAAGGAGACGCTCGAGGCCGCCGGAGCTTCGGTCGAGGTCAAGTAACTTGTCGCCGGCTCGCGGGGCGTTCTCACCCCGCGAGTCGGTGTTCGTTTCCGGATCGTGATCTCGGGCCAGCTCGGTTTCGGCGAAGCGATACCGTTCTCCCGCAACGGGTCTGCCAGTAGCCATGAAGGGCGCCTGGGCGGATGCGTGGATGGGCAATGCCTCGCGAGGATCCTGACCGATGGTTCGCACTTCAAGGTCGATATGAAGGAAACATTCCATGTCTCTGCGTGCCTGTGCTAAGGTCCGGCCCGGTATCGGTCTGGTCACCGCTGGCTGAGGAGGCTCGTCACATGACAACCGTCGACGGCAGGCACTTCGGCAATCGGTTGCGCGAAGCCCGCGTTCGGGCCGGATTCAGCCAATCGGAGCTCGAGGAGCTCTCCGGGATCCCCAAGGCACGGCTCTCGCGGTACGAGAACGGGCACGTGGAACCCTCCATCCAGACGCTTGCGCGCTTGGCGCGAGCGCTGAACGTCTCCGAGGCGTCGCTGCTGGGAGATCAGCGCGCGATCCTCGAGGGATTCTTCAATGTCTTGTCCTCCCGCGGCGTGCACATCGTGTCTGCGGACCAGGGCGCCCGGCTCGCCAATGCGGTCGCCGACATGGTTCGGGCGCTCGGGGGGATGCAGTCGTTCGGTGCCGACGATGTCGTCGCGCACGAGCCGACGACGAGCGACGAGACGGGTGCGCTGACTTCTTGGGCCGACACTCCCGCCGGGGTCACGGCCGGAGCTCCCGCCGGCGCCGACATCTCCTGACGCCTCCGGGAGAACCGGCCACGCAACCCCTGGGTGCATCGGTGTGACCATCGACGGCGTCAAGGTCGTCGACCTCGAGGCCCACTCCGACGTCCGCGGATCCTTCGTCGAGTTCTTCCGGCAATCGTGGCTGCGCACCGATCATCCCGCCCTGCAGGGCAACGTGTCTCGCTCGGCGACGGGTGTCCTCCGAGGGATGCACTTCCACCGGCGTCAGTGGGACTACTGGTTCGTGGTCGCCGGCGCAGCATCGATCGCGCTCGCCGACCTGCGGAGTGGCTCACCCACGGAACGCGTGACGATGACCATGCGGTTGGCCGCGGACGAGCCACGCGGACTCTTCATCCCATGCGGGGTCGCCCATGGATTCTTCGCGGAGTCCGAGTTCGTCCTCCAGTACCTGAATGACCGCTACTTCGACGGCTCCGACGAGTTCGGTATCGCGTGGAACGACCCGACCCTGGGGATCGATTGGCCGAGCGCCGACCCGATCCTGTCGGATCGGGATCGCGCGAACCCGAGCTTGGCCGAGGCCCTCCAGGTTCCGGTCAGGTACCCGCCGGGTTGACCTCGCCCGCCGGAGAGCGTAGCCTTCCGCTCGTCCCTGCCAGGGATCGTGCAGGCGCGGGTTGACTGTGCCTGCTTTCGTGCGTACACTACCCGATTGCCGTGTCGTCCACGCCGTCCAACGCGCTCTGCCGTGCGCCAGCTAGCTTCCCCGGGAGGGATCCCTTTTGCCTGATCAGCTTGTCCCTGTCCGTGAACGTGTCAGTTTCGCCAAGCTCGACGAGGTTCTCCCGCTTCCCGACCTCGTGGGCATCCAACGGGAGTCGTTCGATTGGCTCCTCTCCGAGGGTCTGAAAGAGGTCCTCGAGGAAGTCTCTCCCATCGAGGACTTCACCGAGCAGTTCCAGCTCTACTTCGGCAAGCATCAGTTCAAAGACGTCAAGGCCTCTGAAGAGGAGTGCCGCGACAAGGACATCACTTACAGCCAGCCCTTGTTCGTCGAGGCCACCTTCGTCAACAAGGTGACCGGCGAGATCAAGGAGCAGGAAGTCTTCATGGGGGACTTCCCGATCATGACCGGTCGCGGAACCTTCATCATCAACGGCACGGAGCGCGTCGTCGTGTCGCAACTCGTGCGTTCCCCGGGGACCTATTTCTCCAAGGATCTCGACAAGACCTCTGACAAGGATGTCTACGTCGCGAAGATCATCCCGGGTCGCGGCGCGTGGCTCGAGTTCGACGTCGACAAGAAGGACACCGTCGGCGTGCGCATCGACCGCAAGCGCCGGCAGAACGTCACCGTTCTGTTGAAGTCCCTCGGCTGGACCGCCGACGAGATCCTGACGCTCTTCGACAACGCGCCCTCCGTCCAGCTGACGCTGGAGAAGGACCACGTCGAGACGCAGGAGGAAGCCCTCGAGGACATCTACCGCAAGCTCCGTCCCGGCGAGCCTCCGACGGCGGAGTCGGCGCGCACGCTGCTCGAGAACCTGTTCTTCAACCCGAAGCGCTACGACCTCGCCCGCGTCGGTCGGCACAAGGTGGACAAGAAGCTCGGCCCGGCCGACGGCGACCTGTTGAAGCAGCTCCGCCAGCACTCGAAAGCGCTGGCTGAGCTCGACAACCCGGACAAGAAGGCCTGGGAGCAGGTCCGCTACCGGGTGTTCGGCGAGATGCAGAAGGACGAGATCGGGGCCGGATCGCCCAAGTACAAGGCGGTCCTCACGTACGAGGACATCCTGAAGACGGTCCGCTACCTGGTGCGCCTGCACGCCGGCCAGGAGGGCTACGACCCCGACGACATCGACCACTTCGGCAACCGCCGCCTGCGAAGCGTCGGCGAGCTGATCCAGAACCAGATCCGGATCGGCCTGTCGCGCATGGAGCGCGTCGTCAAGGAGCGCATGACGACCCAGGACGTCGAGGCGATCACGCCGCAGACGCTGATCAACATCCGCCCCGTCGTCGCTTCCATCAAGGAGTTCTTCGGGACGTCGCAGCTGTCGCAGTTCATGGACCAGACCAACACGCTCGCGGGTCTCACGCACAAGCGTCGTCTCTCCGCGCTCGGGCCCGGTGGGCTCTCGCGTGAGCGCGCAGGGTTCGAGGTCCGCGACGTTCACCCGTCGCACTACGGCCGCATGTGCCCGATCGAGACGCCTGAAGGACCGAACATCGGTCTGATCGGGTCGCTCTCGTCGTACGGGCGCATCAATGAGTTCGGGTTCATCGAGACCCCGTACCGGCGCGCCACGGGCGGCAAGGTGACGGACAAGATCGACTATCTGTCCGCCGACGAGGAGGACAAGCACGTCATCGCCCAGGCGAACGCCGCGGTCGACAAGACGGGCAAGTTCACCGAGTCGCTGGTGCTCGTCCGCAAGAAGGGCGGCGAGGTCGACTCGGTGCCGCCCGACGAGGTCGACTACATGGACGTGTCCCCGAAGCAGCTCGTGTCGGTGGCCGCCGCGTTGATCCCGTTCCTTGAGCACGACGACGCGAACCGTGCCCTGATGGGCGCCAACATGCAGCGTCAGGCCGTGCCGCTGCTCCGCTCCGAGGCGCCACTCATCGGCACCGGCGTGGAGTTCCGGGCCGCGGTCGACGCCGGAGACGTCGTCATCGCACTCGAGGGCGGCACCGTCGAGGATGTCTCCGCCGACGAGATCATCGTCAAGGAGCGCACCGGCACGCTGCACAGCTACAAGTTGCTGAAGTACCGGCGTTCGAACCAGGGAACGTGCCAGAATCAGAAGCCGATCGTGGAGGCCGGCGACAAGGTCGTGAAGGGCCAGGTCATCGCCGACGGCCCGTCGACCGAGGCCGGCGAGATCGCGCTAGGCAAGAACCTGGTCGTCGCGTACATGCCCTGGGAGGGCCACAACTACGAGGACGCGATCATCCTGTCCGAGCGTCTGGTCAAGCAGGACGTCCTGACCTCGATCCACATCGAGGAGCACGAGGTCGACGCCCGCGACACCAAGCTCGGGGCCGAGGAGATCACCCGCGACATCCCGAACGTCTCTGAGGAGATCCTGAAGGACCTCGACGAGCGCGGGATCGTCCGGATCGGCGCGGAGGTCACTACCGGCGACTACCTGGTCGGCAAGGTCACGCCCAAGGGCGAGACCGAGCTCACTCCCGAGGAGCGCTTGTTGCGCGCGATCTTCGGCGAGAAGGCGCGCGAGGTGCGCGACACCTCGCTGAAGGTGCCGCACGGCGAGTCCGGCAAGGTCATCGGCGTCCGGGTGTTCAGCCGGGACGACGGCGACGAGCTGCCCCCCGGCGTCAACCAGCTGGTCCGTGTGTACGTGGCCCAGAAGCGGAAGATCTCCGACGGAGACAAGCTCGCCGGCCGCCACGGGAACAAGGGCGTCATCTCGACGATCCTTCCCGAGGAGGACATGCCGTTCCTGGAGGACGGCACGCCGGTCGACATCATCCTGAACCCGCTCGGCGTCCCGTCCCGGATGAACCTGGGTCAGGTCCTCGAGGCGCACCTGGGCTACGCGGCCATGGTGGGGTTCAAGAAGGATGGCATCGATCATCCGGGCCCGGCGCACATCGCCACCCCGGTGTTCGACGGCGCGCGTGAGGACGAGATCCTCGCTGCGATCCGCAGCTCCCACGGCAACGCCGACGGCGTTCGGCTGATCGACGACGTGGGCAAGTCGCGGTTGTTCGACGGGCGCTCCGGCGAGCCGTTCGAGGAGCCGGTCACGGTCGGTGTCGCCTACATCCTGAAGCTGCTTCACCTGGTCGACGACAAGATCCACGCGCGTTCGACCGGCCCCTACTCCATGATCACGCAGCAGCCCCTGGGCGGGAAGGCCCAGTTCGGTGGCCAGCGGTTCGGCGAGATGGAGGTCTGGGCGCTGGAGGCCTACGGTGCCGCCTACGCCCTGCAGGAGCTGCTCACGATCAAGTCGGACGACGTGCTCGGTCGCGTCAAGGTCTACGAGGCCATCGTGAAGGGCGAGAACATCCCCGAGCCGGGGATCCCCGAGTCCTTCAAGGTCCTCATCAAGGAGATGCAGTCCCTCTGCCTGAACGTCGAGGTTCGCTCGTCGTCCGGCGAGGAGATCGAGCTCCGCGAGACCGATGAGGACGTGTTCCGTGCCGCCGAGGAGCTCGGCATCGACCTGTCCCGGCGCGAGCCGGCGGGAGCTGATTTCGACTGATCGGGAACACGGGAACGTTGAACCAAGTGAAGAGCGAGCCACGCCCAAAAGGCGAAAGGGAGGCGAGCGCTTAAGTGCTGGACGTCAACTACTTCGATGAACTCCGCATCGGCCTGGCGCAGGCCGATCAGATCCGCGCCTGGTCCAACGGCGAGGTGAAGAAGCCGGAGACCATCAACTATCGAACGCTGAAGCCCGAGAAGGACGGTCTGTTCTGCGAGCGCATCTTCGGTCCCACACGGGACTGGGAGTGCCACTGCGGCAAGTACAAGCGGGTCCGTTTCAAGGGCATCATCTGCGAGCGGTGCGGCGTGGAGATCACGCGATCCAAGGTTCGGCGCGATCGCATGGGCCACATCGAGCTGGCCGCTCCCGTCACCCACATCTGGTACTTCAAGGGCGTTCCGTCCCGTCTGGGCTACCTGCTGGACCTGGCGCCCAAGGACCTGGAGCGGATCATCTACTTCGCCGCGTACGTCGTCACGCGCATCGACGTCGACCGCCGTCACAAGGATCTGCCGGACATCGAGTCGGCCCTCGAGGACGAGAAGCGCGAGGCCGAGACCCTTCGCGACGAAGACGTGAAGAAACGATTGAACGAGCTCGAGGACCGTCTGAAGGAGCTCGAGGGCGAAGGCGCGAAGGGCGCGCAGCTCTCCGCCGCCAAGCGTGAGGCGCAACGCGACATCGAGCGTCTGACCGAGCAGGCCAAGCGCGAGACCGACCACCTCGACGAGGTGCTCTCGGCGTTCAAGAGCCTCAACGTGAAGCAGCTGGTCGCCGACGACGCCGTCTACCGCTCGCTCCGCGAGCGCTTCGGCGACTACTTCGAGGGCGGCATGGGCGCCGAGGCGATCAAGCGCCTCCTCTCGGACTACGACGTCGAGGCCGAGGCCGCCGCGCTCCGTGACCAGATCGAGAACGGCAAAGGCACGCGTCGCCTCAAGGCGATCAAGCGTCTGAAGGTCGTCTCGAACTTCGTCGACGGGCGTTCCAACCCGATGGGCATGGTGCTGGACGCCATCCCGGTGATCCCGCCCGACCTGCGCCCCATGGTGCAGCTCGACGGTGGCCGGTTCGCCACGTCGGACCTGAACGACCTCTACCGCCGCGTGATCAACCGGAACAACCGGCTGAAGCGCCTTCTGGACCTCCAGGCGCCCGAGATCATCGTCAACAACGAGAAGCGGATGCTGCAGGAAGCCGTCGACGCGCTGTTCGACAACGGCCGTCGTGGCCGTCCCGTCACCGGTCCCGGCAACCGTCCCCTCAAGTCGCTCTCCGACATGTTGAAGGGCAAGCAGGGCCGGTTCCGGCAGAACCTGCTGGGCAAGCGCGTGGACTACTCGGGCCGTTCGGTCATCGTCGTCGGCCCAGAGCTCCGCTTGCACCAGTGCGGTCTGCCCAAGCAGATGGCGCTCGAGCTCTTCAAGCCGTTCGTGATGAAGCGACTGGTCGACCAGGCCTTGGCGCAGAACATCAAGAGCGCGAAGCGCATGGTCGAGCGCGCCCGGCCTCAGGTGTGGGACGTGCTCGAAGAGGTCATCCGCGAGCACCCGGTCATGCTGAACCGCGCGCCGACCCTGCACCGCCTGGGGATCCAGGCGTTCGAGCCGGTGCTCGTCGAAGGCAAGGCCATCAAGATCCACCCACTCGTCTGCGCGGCGTTCAACGCCGACTTCGACGGGGACCAGATGGCGGTGCACGTGCCGCTGTCGGCCGAGGCGCAGGCCGAAGCACGGATCCTGATGCTCTCGACCAACAACATCCTGTCGCCGGCACACGGTCGTCCGATCGCGACGCCGACCCAGGACATGGTGCTCGGTCTCTACTACCTGACCATCGCGATCGAAGAGGACGCGAAGGACAAGGACACGCCGGCGTTCTCCTCGTTGAACGAGGCGATGCTGGCTCTGGACCGGGGGTACTCGCTGCAGCGCCCCATCAGGATCCGCTTGGAAGGCAAGAAGCTGCCGGACGACATGTTGCCGGCGGGCTGGGATCCCAAGACCGCGAAGGGCCGCGCACCAACGGTCCGAACGACGATCGGCCGGGTGCTGTTCAACAACGCCTTCCCGGACGACTTCGAGTTCCGCAACCAGCCGGTGCTCAAGAACGACATCGCGCGGTTCGTGGATCAGACGGTCCACGACTACGACCGGGCGATGGTCGAGGAGACGCTCGACAACCTGAAGAACCTCGGGTTCCACTACGCGACGCGCGCCGGTGTGACGATCGGCGTTGAGGACGTCACCGTGCCGCCGTCCAAGCAGAAGATCCTGGACGAGCACGAGAAGATGGCGCAGAAGGTCGAGGGCCAGTACCGCAAGGGCATCATCACCGACGACGAGCGTCGTCAGGAGCTGATCGAGATCTGGACCCAGGCGACCGACGCCGTCAAGAACGCCATGGAGGAAGGATTCACCGCCACGAACCCGATCTTCATGATGGCCAACTCGGGCGCGCGAGGCAACATCATGCAGATCCGTCAGCTGGCCGGCATGCGTGGCCTGGTGGCCAACCCGAAGGGCGAGATCATCCCGCGGCCGATCAAGTCGAACTTCCGCGAGGGTCTGTCCGTGCTGGAGTACTTCATCTCCACGCACGGCGCCCGTAAGGGACTGGCCGACACCGCGCTCCGTACCGCCGACTCGGGGTACCTCACGAGACGGTTGGTCGACGTGGCGCAGGAGCTGATCATCCGCGAGGACGACTGCGGTTCCGACCGCAGCATCCCCGTCCAGGTGAACGTCCTTCGGCCCGACGGAGCGGCCGTGAAGGCGGCCCACATCGAGACCAGCATCTTCGGGCGCGTATTGGCCGAGGACGTGAAGGTCGGCAGCAAGAAGGTGGCGCTCGCCGGTGAGGAGCTCACCGACGAGCTGTGCGCCGCCGTCGTGGCCTCGGGTGTCGAGTCGGTACGGGTCAGGTCGGTCATCACGTGTGAGGCCGAGGTCGGCGTCTGCCGTCTCTGCTACGGGCGGAACCTGGCCTCCGGTCGGGTCGTCGAGATCGGCGAAGCGGTCGGCATCATCGCCGCCCAGTCGATCGGCGAGCCGGGCACGCAGCTCACCATGCGGACGTTCCACACGGGCGGTGTCGCCGGCGAGGACATCACGCACGGCCTGCCACGCGTGGTCGAGTTGTTCGAGGCCCGCAAGCCCAAGGGCGAGGCGCAGATCACCGAGCTGTCCGGAGCGGTCTCGATCGAGGACGACGACGAGAAGCACGTGCGTCGCATCCGCGTGACGGACGAGACGGGCGACATGGTCGAGTACCCGGTCTCGTTCCGGGCGCGTCTCACCGTCTCGGACGGTGAGACGGTCGAGGTCGGCCAGCGGCTGACCGAGGGATCGGTGAACCCGCACGAGAAGCTTCGTGTCGAGGGTGTGCAGGCGCTCCAGATGCACATGGTCGAGGAGGTCCAGCAGGTCTACCGCAGCCAGGGCGTCACGATCCACGACAAACACATCGAGCTGATCGTTCGCCAGATGCTCCGCAAGGTGCACATCATCGAGCCGGGGGACACCACGTTCCTGCCGGGCGACATGGTGGCTCGCCGTTTCTTCGAAGAGACGAACGCGGAAGTGGTCGAGAGCGGCGGCACGCCGGCCTCGGCCCGCCCGGTCCTGCTGGGCATCACGAAGGCGTCGCTCGCGACGGACTCGTGGTTGTCGGCGGCGTCGTTCCAGGAGACCACACGGGTGCTCACCGACGCGGCGATCGGCGCTCGTTCGGACCCGCTCCTGGGTCTGAAGGAGAACGTGATCATCGGCAAGCTGATCCCGGCCGGGACCGGCATGCCGCGGTACCGCAACGTGCAGGTCAAGATCAAGCCCGAGGCGATCCCGGAGTACTGGCTCGCTCGCCAGCGCGAGATCCTGGAGGCCGTGGAGAGCGGTACCGGGGAGCCGGCGCTGGTTGGGCTTACCCGCGAGCAGGCTGAGGCCATGCTCGGGGGGCCGGCTTCTGGGTCTGAGGAGTAGGGCGTTCGAGAACCATCCCGGCTTGCGCGTGAGCGTGGAGGGCCGGGGGTGCACCGCGAGGGGAGAGCGAAGCCCCTCGCGGCGACCCCCGGCCCTCTTTTGCTGTCAGGCGGTTGTCGCCTCGGCCTCGTATTCGCTGACGCACACCGGCAGGGGCTTCCCGGTGCACTGGCGGAATGTGTCGGTGCCGTAGGTGTCCGCCATGAGCGCTTGCGCGAGGCGCTTGACGGTTCCTGGGTGAGTCCTCTCCAGCCACTGGAGGAAATGGGCTGTTGTTTGGTAGCCCGCGGTGGCTTTGTCTGGTTCGTGGTGCGCCTGGGTCCAGGGGGCGTCGTGGCCGAGTTCGTCGCGCACCCAGTCGGCGAGGCCTTCGATGAGCCAGATCGTCGTCTCGTCGTACGTCGGGGCTCGCATGATGGCGTGGGTGAACTCGTGGAGGACTCCGCCGATGTCCTCCGGGTGCTCGGTGAACCACCGTTTGGAGAGGAAGACGTCGGTGCCGCTGGTCCAGGCGGCTCCGGGGCCGGAGCTCTCGACGTGGACGGTGATGGGCGGGACTTCCTCGGCGCCGATGAGTGTCGCGATGTCGCCGGCATGCTGTTCGTAGAGGCGCTCGGTCCACGTCCGAAGCCTGGAGGAGCGGGTCATGTCTCCGTCGCGATGCGGAGGAGCTCGGCGTGGACGGCGGGTGGGCCGGCGAGGATATCGCCCGTCAGGACGTCGTCGGCGCCGGACCAGTCGGTGACCATGCCGCCGGCTTCCCGGATCAGCACGGCGCCCGCGGCGACGTCCCAGGGGCCGAGGGCGAGTTCGAAGAATCCGTCGAAGACACCCGCGGCCACCCACGCCAGGTCGAGCGCGGCGGCGCCGGGCCGGCGGAGGTCCTCGAATCGCTCGAGCGCCGCGTATAACGCACGGTAGTAGCGGGGGAGCACCTCCTTGTGGCGGAACGGGAAGCCGGTCCCGACGACGGCCCGGTCGACCGAACGAGTGGCCACGGCGAGCCGTTCGGTCGAGCCGTCGGCTCGTTCGAGGGTGGCGCCGAGGCCATCTGCACCCGCGTACGTCTCATGGAGGAACGGAGCCTCCACGACCCCCACCGTCGGGCGTCCTTGCTCGACGAGCGCGACGGAGACCGCCACGACCGGGAAGCCGTGCAGGAAGTTGGTGGTCCCATCCAAGGGATCGACCAGCCAGTAACGATCGGACGTCGGGCCGCCCCGTTCCTCACCGACGAGCGGGATGTCGGGGGTGGCCTCCAACAGGAACCCAGCGATCGCGCGCTCACTCGCGCTGTCGACGGCCGTGACGTAGTCGCCGGCGCTCTTCTCGACGCCCTCTCGGGTCCGGCCCGCAGCCACGATCGTCCCGCCGCCGACGCGGGCTGCCTGGATCGCGATGGTCAGGAGCTCGCCGCGCGTGGTCACCCGCGGACGCTACCAAGCGGACAGGTTCGGGCGTTGGGCTCGCGCTAGGTCTTGATCGCCACGGGGATGAAGACGCCGGTGGTCGACGTGGCGGCATGCAGCGTGATGCCGCCGAAGTATTGGCCGTTCGCCAGACCCATGCCTGAGATCGTCACGTGGATCTCCAGGGTTCCCCCCGGGCCGACCGTCCAGTTGGGCGAGGTGACGTCGATCGTGACCCCCGGGGGAGCCGTCGAGCTGACCGTGAACGTCTGCCACGACCCGGTCACGTTCTTGCCGAACCGCGTCGTCGAGATGTCACCGGGCATCTCGGTCGCGTCGATGCTGGGTAGGTTCAGGTCGAGCCACGCGGGCAGGTCGGTCGCGGCCTCGGCGTACTCGGCCGCCGTCACATCGAACGTGAGCGTGGGGTGCACCGCCCGATCGGCGCGGATCGATCCCGCGCCGTCGTCGAACGGGTCGGCCGGCGTCACCCCGTCCTCCTTCGTCGCGGTCTGCATCGACGACGTCATGAGCGCGGACTTCACTTGACCGGGGGTCCAATCAGGATGTGCCGCGATCACGAGCACCGCGACACCTGCCGCCTGTGGACTGGACATCGACGTACCGGCGATCGCCTGGAAGAGCTCTCCGGGTGGTCCCGACACGGGATCGATGGACGCGGGCGTGTCCCCGGCCAGGATCTGGATGCCGGGGGCGGTCACGTCGGGCTTGATGAATCCGCCGACGGGCCCGCGCGAGGAGAACGTCGTCATCTGGTCGGCATGCGCGGACACGGGTCCCCCGGTGACGAATCGTTCGCTCACGACGGCGTGCGCGTCGAGGAACGCCAGGAGCGAGTCAGCCGGTTCAGGACCGTCCAGCATGACGGTCGGGATCCAGAAGTTGTCCGTGAACAGGTCCTGGTGGGTCGGGTTGTACAGGATCATGCCCGCCGCCCCACCCCGGGAGACGTTCAAGGACTTCGCTGTCCGGACGGAGATCCCCCGTTCGCACACCACCACCTTGTCCGTGGCCATTCCGGGCTGCATCGGCGTCTGACAGAACGGGTCCTCGTAGCCGACCACCCGGGCCGCCGACACGACCTCCTTGCCGCGAACGCCTCGGGTGATGGACGACCCCGGGAGCGTGAGCGACGCGCCGTCCGAAGCCTCCAGATGCAGGTCCGTCATATAGAGCTGCGGACCGTAGGACGCTCCGACCGTCGTGACCCATGGGCCGCCGTGGTCGGCGGTCGCCGCCGCCGGACCGGCGTTACCGGCCGCGGCGTTCACGTCGATCCCTGCCGCGTAGGCGTCCAGGAAGGCGAGCTCCACCGGGTCGGAGTACGGATCGGCCCCGCCGCTGATCGAGAAGTTGATGACGTCCACACCGTCGAGGATCGCTTGCTCGACGGCGGCGACCGAATCTGACTCGAAGCACCCCTGCGTCAGACAGACGCGGTACGCGATCAGCCGCGCCCCGGGGGCGATGCCGCTCACGCGGCCTCGTTCGAGTCCGAAGATCGATGCATCGGTCGGGCTCCCCGCGGCGGTCGAGGCCGTGTGAGTGCCGTGGCCGGCCGGGTCCCTCGCGGAGCACCGGCCGGTCGAGTTGTTGCAGAACTCACCCGGCTCAGCCTCGAGGAACCGCATGTACGTGTCGGTCTCGGCGTAGGCCCCGATCAGCTTGTCGTTGCATCTGAACGGGGCCCCGAGGAGGCGATCCGACGCCTTGCCGAACTGACACCCGAATTCCCCCGCAAGGGGCCGGAGCCCGTGGTCCTCGAAGGACGGATGTTCCGGCCAGATCCCCGTGTCGATCACGCCCACGACCACGTTCCTTCCCGCGGTTGCTGGCCCGCGAAGCTGCTGCCAGACCTGGTCGGCGCCGAGGAAACGCGCCGTGGCGATGGATGTGGGCTGTGCCAGCCGATCGCGCTGCACCGCCACGACGCCGGGCACGCCGAGGAGGCCGTGGATCTGATCCGCGGGGACGAGCATGGACGCGCCTCCGTACGCGACCCTGAATGCACGAAGCAGCCTGGATCCGGGCACCATCGAGCGGATCGATCCGGCGATGGAGCGCATCCGGACGGTGAGATACCGCTCGTACGCCCGCACCGGTTCGGCGCGCTCCAGCACGCCATGCCCGCTGATGCTCGGGCTGGTCGCTCCCAGGCCGTCGATCCCTCCGGCGTAGCTCGCGATCGGATCGACGTCGAACCGAACCATGACCGGGATCAGCTCATCACCATGAAGGCGAAGCAGCGACCCGTCGGAGCGCGCGAGGCGGGCGGTCGGCCGCGTGGCCGCCCCGATGGTCTGCCCGGGGGTCGACGATGGGCTCGCCGTGGAGGTCGCCCTTGCGCCGATCGGAACGGAGATGGCGCAGAGTGCCAGGATCAGCGCGGCCAGCACGAGGTTGGACCGGCTTGGAGCACGAACGGGCACGGACCCCTCCCATGGTCGTCCGGATCTCAGCACTTTGGCATGGGCCGGGCGATGCCCGCATCGGGCTTTCGGCGCGGCATCCGGCCGAGGGACGCCTCGGAGGCCCGGCGCAGGGGTCAAAGTTGACACTTCGTGCGTGTGACCGGTAGCTTTATCGGTCGCGCCCCGGTACGGCGGGCATCCGGGCGCGCCTCGCTTCCGGACCCCCGGAGCAGGAACCCCGATGCGACGCGGTTTCGCGCTGCGCGGGGAGATCTGGGCTCGCGGACCGGGCGATTGCGCGGTTCCGGTGTTTGACAACGAAAGAGTGCAGACGAGAGATCTATGCCTACGATCCAACAACTTGTCCGGAACGGGCGCGAGCGCCCGAAGACCAAGACCAAGAGCCCTGCGCTCAAGGGGTCTCCGCAACGCCGCGGCGTCTGCACGCGTGTCTACACCACCACCCCCAAGAAGCCGAACTCCGCGCTGCGGAAGGTCGCGCGCGTCCGTCTGACCTCGGGATACGAGGTCACGGCCTATATCCCGGGCGTCGGGCACAACCTCCAGGAGCACTCCATAGTGCTCGTTCGTGGCGGCCGGGTGAAGGACCTCCCGGGTGTCCGCTATAAGATCGTCCGCGGCACGCTCGACACCGCCGGCGTGAAGGACCGCAAGCAGGCCCGCTCGCGTTACGGCGCCAAGAAGGGCGGCGAGTAGGCATGCCCCGCAAAGGCCCTGCCGTACGGCGAGAGGTGCTTCCGGACCCCGTCTATCAGAACCCGCTGGTCACACAGTTGATCAACAAGGTCCTGTTGCACGGCAAGAAGACGGTCGCCGAGTCCACCGTCTACAAGGCGCTCGAGATCATCTCGGAGCGCACGGCCAACGATCCCGTCATCACGCTCAAGAAAGCGGTGGAGAACGTCCGCCCGATGCTCGAGGTGAAGTCGCGGCGTGTCGGTGGCGCGTCGTACCAGGTCCCGGTCGAGGTCAAGCCGCAGCGCGGCACCACGCTCGCGCTCCGCTGGCTCGTGAACTACAGCCGGGCGCGCCGCGAGAACTCGATGGCCGAGCGTCTGGTCGCCGAGATCATGGACGCCTCGAGCGGCACCGGAACGTCCGTGAAGCGCCGCGAGGACATGCACAAGATGGCAGAGGCCAACAAGGCATTCGCGCATTACCGATGGTGACCGAAGAGGAACGTCGAGCCGGCCTCCAGGGGCCGGTTTCCCATGAGAGGGGGTTCGTCTAGATGGCGACCCCCGCGGAGAAGATGCCGGAGAAACGGGAAGTGTCCCAGATCGAACAGGACGTCAAGGGCAAGGCCGGCAAGGTCTTGGAGATCCGTGAGTACCCGCTTGCCCTGACCAGGAACATCGGGATCATGGCCCACATCGACGCGGGCAAGACGACCACGACCGAACGCATCCTCTACTACACCGGCAAGTCCTACAAGGTCGGCGAGGTCCACGAGGGCACCGCGCAGATGGACTGGATGGTCCAGGAGCGCGAGCGCGGCATCACCATCACCTCCGCCGCCACCACGTGCTCGTGGAAGGGTCACTGGATCAACATCATCGACACCCCGGGCCATGTCGACTTCACCGTCGAGGTCGAGCGTTCCCTCAGGGTGCTCGACGGCGCCGTCGCGGTGTTCGACGCGGTCGCCGGCGTCGAGCCGCAGACCGAGACCGTCTGGCGTCAGGCCGACCGTTACAGCGTCCCGCGGATCTGCTTCGTGAACAAGATGGACCGCACCGGCGCCGACTTCGGGCGAACGGTCGACATGATGGTCGACCGCCTCCAGGCGCTCCCGCTCGTCCTGCAGCTTCCGTGGGGGACCGAGGGCGACTTCAAGGGCGTCATCGACATCGTGGAGATGAAGGCCCACGTCTGGGAAGGCGAGATGGGCGAGGAGTGGCGGGACGAGGACATCCCCGACGAGTACAAGGACGCGGCTGCAGCCGCGCGCCACACGTTGTTCGAGCGTCTGGCCGACCACGACGAGTCCCTCATGGAGAAGTTCGTCCACGAGGAGGAACCCACGATCGACGAGCTCCGGCGGGCCATCCGCCGTGCGACGCTCGCGAACGAGGGCGTTCCGGTGCTCTGCGGCTCGGCGTTCAAGAACAAGGGCGTCCAGCCCCTGCTGGACGCGATCATCTGGTACCTACCGTCCCCGCTGGACGTGCCGCCGCTCGTCGCGCACACGCTGAAGGGCGACGACGTCACCAGGGCCGCGAGCGACGACGAGCCGTTCTCCGCGCTCGCCTTCAAGATCATGTCCGACCCCTACGTCGGGCGGCTGACGTACCTGCGCGTGTACTCCGGCGTGTTGAAGGCCGGCAGCCACGTCCTGAACTCCACGAAGGACCGCAAGGAACGGATCGGGCGGATCCTGCAGATGCACGCCAACCATCGCGAGGACATGGACGCGGCCTACACGGGCGACATCGTGGCCGTGGTCGGCCTGAAGCATTCCACCACCGGCGACACCATCTCCGACCCGGATCACCCGGTCGTGTTGGAGTCGATCACGTTCCCGATCCCGGTCATCTCGGTCGCGGTGGAGCCGAAGACGAAGGCCGATCAGGACAAGCTGGGCAACGGGCTCGCCAAGCTCTCCGACGAGGATCCGACGTTCGTCGTCAGGTTCGACGACGAGACGGGCCAGACCGTCATCTCGGGCATGGGGGAGCTTCACCTGGACATCCTGGTGGACCGGTTGAAGCGCGAGTTCAACGTGGACGCCAACGTCGGGAAGCCGCAGGTGGCGTACCGAGAGACCATCCGCAAGGAGGTCCACAAGGTGGTCCTGCGGTTCGTCCGCCAGACCGGCGGTCGTGGGCAGTTCGCCCACGTCGTCCTCGACCTGGCGCCCACGGGTCCCGGCGGCGGCTACGAGTTCATCAACAAGGTCACCGGTGGCTCGATCCCGCGGGAGTACATCCCGTCGGTGGACCAGGGCATCCAGGAGGCGCTCGACAACGGCGTCCTGGCCGGCTACCCCATGGTCGATGTGCGCGCCACGCTGATCGACGGCTCGTACCACGAGGTCGACTCCTCGGAGATGGCCTTCAAGATCGCCGGCTCCATGGCCTTGAAGGAAGCCGCTCGCAAGGCCGATCCGGCCCTGCTCGAGCCCGTCATGGAGTTCGAGGTCACGACGCCGGAAGAGTTCATGGGCGACGTGATGGGCGACGTCACCGCGCGCCGCGGTCGCATCGAGCGGATCGAAGAGCGAGGCGGGATGAAGACGATCTTGGTGCTGGTGCCGCTCGCGGAGCTGTTCGGCTACGCGACCGAGCTGCGTTCCCGCTCGCAGGGTCGGGCCTCGCACAGCCCCATGCAGCTCCACGCGTACAGCGAGGTTCCAGTGCAGGTCGCGAAAGAGATCATCGCCCGGGTGACCGGCGAGTAACGACGAAGAGGCGAGGGAAGGAAGGACCATGTCGAAGAAGAAGTTCGAGCGCACCAAGCCCCACGTGAACATCGGCACGATGGGCCACATCGACCACGGCAAGACCACGCTCACGGCCGCGATCACCAAACGCCAGGCCGACAAGGGTCTGGCGGAGTTCACGCCG
>JBBQVZ010000037.1:0-26022 GCA_038211015.1 Actinomycetota bacterium
TTCTCGTCGCGCTCGTACGGCATGAACCCGTCGCCGTTCGAGGGAGCGGTCGCGAACCGCGGCTCGATCGTGGGGAGCGAGTCGACGTCGGGGATCAGCCACGGCTCCGACGAGTTCGACAGGAATGTGTCGGACAGCAGGATCACCGGCGTGCGATACGTGACGGCGATGCGCGCTGCCTCGATCGCCGTGTCGAAGCAGTCGGCAGGCGTCGAGGCCGCCAGGATCGGCAACGGCGACTCCCCGTGCCGCCCGAACATCGCGAGCAGCAGATCGCTCTGCTCCGTCTTGGTCGGCAGCCCGGTGGACGGTCCGCCACGCTGGACATCCACGATGATCATCGGCAGCTCCATGATCGCCGCGAGCCCGAGCGTCTCGGCCTTCAGGTCCATCCCCGGTCCGCTGGTACCGGTGACGGCCAGATGCCCGGCGAAGGACGCGCCGAGCGCCATGTTGGCGGCGGCGATCTCGTCCTCGGCCTGCAACGTCATCACGCCGAAGTTCTTGTGGCGCGAGAGCTCGTGCAAGAGCTCGGATGCAGGCGTGATCGGATAGCTCGCGTAGAACAGCGGCAGCCCGCTGCGGGCGCTGGCGGCGACGAGCCCCCACGACAGGGCGGTGGAGCCGGCGATGTTTCGGTACGTGCCCGCCTGGGCCGGCGCCGCCTTCACCAGGTACGAGTGCGCGAACAGCTCCGTGGTCTCGCCGAAGTTGTACCCGGCCTTGAACGCGGCAACGTTCGCGTCGAAGATCTCCTGCTTGCCGCCGAACTTCCGCTCGAGCCAGTTGAGCGTGGTCTCGGGCGGACGGCCGTACATCCACGACAGCAGCCCGAGCGCGAACATGTTTTTCGCCCGCTCCGACTCCTTCTTCCCGATCCCGATGTCCTCCGTGGCGCGGACCGTGATCGAGGTCATCGGCACCTTGTAGACCTGGTAGCCGTCGAGCGTGCCGTCGCCGACGGGATCGGACGTGAAACCCGCCTTCTCGATGTTCCGAGGCGTGAACGCGTCCTCGTTGATGATCACGGTGCCGCCCTTGATCACCTTGTTCAGGTCCGCCTTGAGCGCCGCGGGGTTCATCGCGACCAACACGTCGGCGTGGTCCCCCGGGGTCGTGATGTCGGACGATCCGAACTGGATCTGGAACGCCGAGACCCCGTGGACGGTCCCGGCGGGCGCACGGATCTCCGCGGGGAAGTCCGGGAGGGTCGCAAGGTCGTTCCCGAGCACCGCCGTGGCGCTCGTGAACCGGTCTCCTGTGAGCTGCATGCCGTCTCCGGAGTCCCCCGCGAACCGGATGACGACGCGTTCCTTCTCTTCGACGGTTTTGTCGGTGATCTGGTCGGTGATCTGGGGCATCGGCGGGGCTCTCGGCCTGCTTCCTCGATCGCGTTTCGATGGGTGGAGCTGCCGTCCTAGCGTATCGCCCTCAGACGCAAGGGTCAGCCAACGCGAGATGTTCGTCGGATGTTCCGCGCGTTAGGGTGACGGGATGCGGATGAGGCAGCTCGGATCGAAGGGGCCCGACATGAGCGTGATCGGCTTCGGAGCGTGGGAAGCCGGCGGCGACGCGTGGGGCGCGAACGAGTCGGAGGAGACCGTGATCGGCGCCATGCGCGCCGGGGTCGACGCCGGCATGGATTGGATCGACACCGCCGAGGTCTACGGGAAAGGCGTCTCCGAGCGGCTGGTGGGCCGTGCCGTGGCCGATCGCCGCGACCAGGTCCTCGTGGCCACGAAGCTCGGCCCCGTCCCCGAGGGGTCGGGTTTCCTGCCGGACCAGGTCCGGGCGGGATGCGAGGGATCGCTCTCACGACTGGGGATCGACGTGATCGACCTCTACCAGCTGCACTGGCCCGACTCGACAGGTGTCCCCATCGAGGACACCTGGAGCGCGATGAGCGAGCTGCAGGACGCCGGCAAGGTGCGTTTCATCGGCGTCTCGAACTTCGACCGGGGGTTGATCGAGCGGTGCGAGGCGATCCGTCACGTGGACTCGCTCCAGCAGGAGTTCTCCATGCTCGCGCTCGACGACCGTGAGCTGATCCGGTGGTGCGGCGAGCAGGGCACCGGGGTGGTGTCGTACGGCCCGCTCGGGTTCGGTCTGCTGACCGGCAAGATCTCGCGCGAGCAGGCCGTCTCGGCGTCGGACTGGCGCCGAGCCGAAGACGACGGGCCGTTCACGGACCAGAAGCTCGACCGCGATCTGGCGATCGTCGAGTCGCTCCGGCCGATCGCCGAGCCGCTGGGGATCACCATGGCCCAACTCGCGCTGGCGTGGAACGCGGCACAACCCGGCGTCACGTCGGCGATCGCCGGCAGTCGAGACCCGGATCACGCGCGAGACAATGCGGCGGCCGGCGACGTCGAGCTCGATGCGCAGACGTTGTCCGATATCGACGTGGTGCTGACGGGCTAGGCGTCGAGCGAGCGCGAGAGGGCTCGCACGCGCCGGACCAGCGAGTCGAGGATCTTGAGCGTGAGCTGCGGCTCGGCCCCGAGCGTCTTCAGGAGTGTCCGCCGGTAGAGCCGGATCGCCTCGAGGGGGGTCTCGGCCACCACCGACGCGCTGCGCGGCGCGCCGTCGAGCAACGCCACCTCACCGAAGAAGTCGCCCGGCCGCACGGTGCCCAGGCGCCGCTTGCCCTTCACGATCTTCGCCTCGCCCGACAGGATCACGAACATCGTCTCGCCCAGCAGGCCTTCCTCGACGACCGTCGTGCCTGCGGGGAACGAGACGACGTCGGTCTCCTCCGCGAGGCGGTTGAGGTCTCGCTTCGTGAACCCCGCGAACAACGGGACGACCGACAGCGCAAGCGCGGTCTCGCGACGTGTCCGACGGAGCCGTTGCTCGGGCTGCCGGCCACCCGGGCTACGGCGGCGGCCCTGCAACACCATCTCCGGCAAGCTCTGGGGCACGTGCGAAGCCTACCCTTCGAGGTGGCCCGAGCGCGAGCGCGCAACGCCGACGGACGAGGTGTGACCGTTGGTCACCCTCCTCGGCCGCGATTAGGGTGAGGTCCGTGGACCGTATCGACGATCTCGCATCACTCCTCGAGGAACGCATCGTCATCCTCGACGGGGCGTGGGGTGTGCTCCTTCAGGGTCGCGGTCTCTCGGAGCAGGGCTTCCGCGGCCACCGGTTCCGCGACCACCCGAGCGACGTCAAGGGCGATCCCGACCTGTTGAACCTGACCCGGCCCGACATCGTCTCGGATCTCCATCGGGCATACCTGGAGGCCGGGGCCGACATCACCACGACGAACACGTTCACGGCCACGTCGATCGGTCAGGCGGACTACGGCCTGACCGACGCCGTCTACGACATGAACGTCGAGGGTGCCCGTCTGGCGAAGCGGGCGACCGAGCAGCACGGGCGCGGCTGGGTCGCCGGCTCGATCGGCCCGCTGAACGTCACGCTCTCCATGTCGCCCAAGGTGGACGAGGCCTCGTTCCGCACGATCTCGTTCGACCAGGTGTACGAGGCGTACGCTGAGCAGATCCGCGGCCTGCGCGATGGCGGAGCCGACCTCCTGTTGATCGAGACGATCTTCGACACGCTGAACGCGAAGGCGGCCATCGCGGCGGCGATGGACATCGCGCCGGAGCTTCCGCGCTGGATCTCCGTGACGATCATCGACCGGAGCGGACGCACGTTGTCCGGGCAGACCCTGGAGGCGTTCTGGGCCTCGATCGAGCACGCCGAGCCCATGATCGCCGGCGTTAACTGCTCGCTCGGGGCCACCGAGATGCGGCCATACGTCGAAGCCCTCGCTCGCGTGGCGCCGATCCCCGTGAGCTGCTACCCGAACGCCGGTCTTCCGAACGCGTTCGGCGGCTACGACGAAACGCCCGAGACCACGAGCAGCCTGCTCGGCGAGTTCGCCAGAGCGGGCTTGGTGAACATCGTCGGCGGATGCTGCGGCACCACGCCGCAGCACGTCCGGATGATCGCCGACACCGTCCAGGACGTCGCCCGTAGAGAGGTTCCCCACTTCGACGACCGATACACGACTCTGAGCGGGCTCGAGCCGTTCCGGATCACGCCCGACACGGGCTTCATGATGGTCGGCGAGCGAACGAATATCACTGGCTCGGCCAAGTTCCGCCGCCTGATCGAGTCGGGCGACTTCCAGAGCGGGGTCGACGTAGCGCTCGAGCAGGTCCGCAGCGGCGCGAACGTGATCGACGTGAACATGGACGCCGACCTGTTGGACTCCGAGAAGGCGATGACGACGTTCCTGAACCTCATCGCGACCGAGCCCGAGATCGCGCGCGTGCCGATCATGATCGACAGCTCGAAGTGGTCGGTGATCGAGGCCGGGCTGAAATGCGTGCAGGGCCGCGGCATCGTGAACTCGATCAGCCTGAAGGAAGGTGAAGAGGACTTCCTGGCGAAGGCCCGGCGCATCCAGCGTTACGGCGCGGCGGTCGTCGTGATGGCCTTCGACGAGCAGGGACAGGCCGGCACGGTCGACCGGAAGATCGAGATCAGCGAACGAGCCTATCGACTCCTGACACAGGAGGCGGGCTACGACCCGTCCGACATCATCTTCGATCCCAACATCCTGGCGATCGCGACGGGGATGGACGAGCACAGCGACTTCGCGAAAGCCTTCATCGAAGGAACACGCGAGATCAAGCGCCATTGCCCGGGAGTGAAGGTCTCGGGTGGCGTTTCCAACCTGTCGTTCTCGTTCCGCGGGAACGAGCCGGTGCGCCAGGCGATCCACTCGGCGTTCCTGTATCACGCGCGCGCGGCCGGGTTGGACATGGCGATCGTCAACGCCGGGCAGCTGCCCGTCTACGACGACATCCCCAAGGATCTGCTGGAGCACGTCGAGGACATCATCTTCAACCGGCGACCGGACGCGACCGAGCGGATGGTGACGTTCGCCGAGACCGTCAAGGGAGGCGGCGTCGTGCGCGAGCTGGACCTGTCGTGGCGGGAAGGTCCGGTCCAAGAACGACTCTCCCACGCGCTCGTCCACGGCATCGTCGACTTCATCGAGGAGGACACCGAGGAGGCCCGGCAGCGATACGACCGCCCGCTCGAGGTGATCGAAGGGCCGTTGATGGACGGCATGAAGGTCGTCGGGGACCTGTTCGGCGCCGGGAAGATGTTCCTGCCCCAGGTGGTGAAGAGCGCGCGTGCCATGAAGCGCGCCGTCGCCTACCTGGAGCCGTTCATGGAAGAGGAGAAGCTGACGCTGGGTGACACGGCTAAGGCCCAGGGGAAGATCGTGCTCGCCACGGTGAAGGGCGACGTGCACGACATCGGCAAGAGCATCGTGGGAGTCGTCCTGGCCTGCAACAACTATGCCGTGATCGACCTGGGCGTCATGGTGCCCGCCGACGTGCTCCTGGACACGGCCCTCAGCCAAGGATGCGACATCGTCGGGGTGTCGGGACTGATCACGCCCTCCCTCGACGAGATGGTGAACGTCGCGACCGAGATGGAGCGCCGTGGCATGGACCTGCCCCTGCTGATCGGTGGCGCGACCACGTCGCGCCAGCACACCGCCGTGCGCATCGCCCCGAAGTACTCACGACAGACCGTCCACGTGATCGACGCCACCCGCGTGGTCGGGGTCGTGTCGTCGCTCCTCGATCCGGAGCGCAAGGCCGAGCTCGATACGAAGAACCGCGAGCTGCAGGAGTCGCTCCGGGCACAACACGCCGAACGGGAGAAGACGCCGCTGCTCCCGTACCGGAAGGCCATCGAGCATCGAACGACGATCGAGTGGCGTCCCGAGGACGTGCCGACGCCGGCGTTCACGGGCGCCAGGATCGTCGAACCCTCGATCGCCGAGCTCCGTCGCTTCATCGACTGGACGTTCTTCTTCACGGCCTGGGAGCTCAAAGGGCGGTATCCCAAGATCTTCGACCATCCCAAGCACGGCGCCGCGGCCCGGGAGCTCTTCGACAACGCGATCGAGCTGCTGGACGAGATCGACAGCGCCGAGCTGCTGCAGGCACGCGGCGTGTACGGCTTCTGGCCCGCGAACGCCGAGGGCGACGACATCGTGCTCGACAACGGCATGGTGTTCCCGATGCTCCGACAGCAGTCGGCCAAAGGCGACGACCGTCCGAACCGCTGCCTCGCCGACTTCATCGCGCCAGCCGAAACCGGTATCCGCGACCACCTCGGCGCGTTCGCCGTCACGGCGGGACTCGGGGTCGACGATCTGGTCAAGCGCTTCGAGGCCGAGCACGACGACTACCGGGCGATCATGGCGAAGGCGCTCGCCGACCGGCTGGCCGAGGCGTTCGCGGAGCACCTGCACCAACAGGCCCGGATCGCATGGGGCTACCAAGAGGCGCCGTTGCCGAACGAGGAGTTGGTGGCCGAGAGGTACCGGGGCATCCGGCCGGCCTTCGGCTATCCGGCCTGTCCCGACCACAGCCAGAAGCACAACCTGTTCGATCTCCTCGAGGCACGAGAGATCGGGATCGACCTGACGGATGCGTTCGCGATGACGCCGGCCGCATCTGTGTCCGGCCTATACTTCGCGAACCCGGAGTCCCGATATTTCAACGTCGGCCGCATCGCGAAGGATCAGCTCGAGGATTACGCGCGTCGTCGCGGCATGAGCATCGGCGAGGCGGAACGCTGGCTCCGCCCGAACCTGGCGTACGACACGGACTGACCGGGCGTTCCGGCTCGGACGTTCCGTCCACATGTCGCCGAGAGCGCCACTGGTAGCCTCGCCCGCATGGCCCACTTCTGGCATCCGTTCGCGGACATGGCGTCGGTGTCCGCCAACGGCGAGCTCGTCCTGGTGCGCGGCGACGGCGTCCGCGTCTGGGACGAATCCGGGCGCCGCTACCTGGACGCCACCGCGGGCCTTTGGTTCGCCAACGTGGGCTTCGGGCGGCGCGACATCGTCGACGCAGCCGCGGCACAGATGACCGCCCTCCCCGCGTACTCCACGTTCGGCGACCTCTCCAACCGCCCGGCCTCGGAGCTGGCCGAGCGCGTCAGCGCACTCGCGCCCGTCACTGACAGCCGCGTGTTCCTCACGAGCGGCGGCTCGGACTCGATCGACACGGCGACCAAGATGGCGCGCCGGTTCTGGCAGCTGGTGGGACAACCCGAGCGGACGATCCTGATCCGTCGCGAACGCGCCTACCATGGCATGCACACGGCGGGAACGAGCCTCGCCGGCATCCCCGCGAACGCGTCCGGTCACGGCGAGCTGATCGAGGACGTGGTGCAGGTGCGATGGGACGACGCGGACGATCTCCGTTCGATGATCGAGCAGGTCGGTGCGGAGAACGTCGCAGCGTTCTTCTGCGAGCCGGTGATCGGCGCGGGCGGCGTGTTCCCCGCTCCCGACGGCTACCTGTCGGCCGCCCGCGCGGTGTGCCGCGAGACCGGCGTGTTGTTCGTCGCCGACGAGGTCATCACCGGCTTCGGGCGCTGCGGCGCGTGGTTCGCGAGCGGGCGCTGGGAGCTCGAGCCCGACATCATCACGTGCGCGAAGGGCATCACTAGCGGCTACCTCCCCATGGGGGCGACGATCGCGGCCCCGTGGGTCGCCGAGCCGTTCTGGGCGGAGGGAGCAGGCGTGTGGCGGCACGGCTACACGTATTCGGGACACGCGGCCGCGTCCGCAGCCGCGCTCGCCAACCTGGACATCATGGAGCGCGAGGGCCTATGCGAACGGGCTTGTGAGCTCGAGACCGAGCTGGCGGAGGCGCTGGCGCCGCTCGCGTCGCACGCGTTGGTGAGCGAGGTCCGCACCGCGGGTGTGCTCGGAGCCGTCCAGCTGGCGCCGGCCGCCGTCGGCGACGACGCCGCGCTCCCTGCCAAGACGGTCGCCGCGTGTCGCGAGGCCGGCGTGCTCACTCGCGCGCTGGTGCCCGGCGCGCTGCAGATCTCGCCCGCCCTGGTGATCAGCGCCGAGGAGCTGCGCGAGCTCGCGGACGGCATCGAGGCCGCGCTCGACTCCGTGATCTAGAGGGCACGGTTTCAGCTCGGAGGCTCGACCCCGGTGGTGGGTGGACGCGTGGCGGTCATCTGGTGGATGGCCGTCGTGAGGTCGAGGATCTGCTTCGAGAGCCCGAGCAGCTCCTCGTTCTGCTTCTCTTCGGCTTGCACGAACTGCCATTCCTGATCGGCGATGATCTTCCGCCTGTCGTCGGCGCGGTTCTGGCTGATCATCACGAACGTCGAGAGGAAGATCGCCTCGAGCGACACGATCATCGTCAGCAGTCCGAATGGGTACTTCTCGACGTGCAGCCCGATCCAGAGCGCGAACCACACCACGTGGACGTACACGAACACCATCGAGCCGGCGAACCCCGTGATCCGGTCCGCGATGCGGCTCTGCAGGTCCTGGTGGCGCAACTCTGCATGCTGTTGCAGGCCGGGATGGGCCACGGCGGGTGGATGGCTCATGGGTTCTCCTCCTTCGCTCCTGGATGCGTTGAACGAAGGGTATGCCCGCGGCACGCGAAGGTCGGCGAGGCTCAGGTGGGTATCAGTGGAAGGAGCTGCCGCAGGCGCAGGAGCTCTGCGCGGCGGGGTTGTCGATCGTGAACCCCGAGGCCTCCAGCGAATCGACGAAGTCGATGGTGGCCTGGCTGAGGTAGGGGACGCTCATCTTGTCGATCACGAGCCGGACGCCGAACTGCTCCTCGGTCTGGTCCTTCTCCGTGACCTGATCGTCCAGATACATGGCGTAGCGGAGCCCCGAACACCCACCCGGCTGGACCGCGATACGGAGCGCGATGTCGTCGCGACCCTCTTCGGTGAGGAGCTCCTTGACCTTCCCGGCTGCGTTCTCGGTCAGACTGATCATGGGTTCCTCCGGTGCGGGGGCGGATCGTGCGGACCCCTGGATTGTAACCGGGGAACGCCCATGAGCCGAGACCCTCCGGTCAACTCACGGCGAATGCCGACGGAGCAGCCCCGGTCACACGGAGCAGATCGTTGGGCGAGAGCGGGAAGACGGAGTCCGGCGTCCCCGCCGCAGCCCAGATCTCCTCCCAGATGAGCAGATCGAGGTCCACCAAACACGTGAGCCGCTCAGGATGGCCGAACGGCGGTGTGCCCCCCACGGCGAACCCGGTCGCGGCTCGAGCCTCCTCGGGGGTGGCCCGGCGAACGGTCAAGGCGCCGACGATCGCGGCGAGCTTCGCCTCGTCCACCCGGTTCGCCCCGCTGGTGAACGCCATGACGGGGCGGTCGTCGGCCATGAAGACGAGTGATTTCACGATCTGGCCGACATCGCACCCGATCGCACGAGCGGCGTCCTTCGCCGTCTTCGTGCCCTCGGGGAACCGACGCACGTCCGGCTCGATGCCCTCGACGCGCGCCGACTCCAGGAACCGATCGATCGCTCCGCTCATCGCTCCCCCTCCCCGAGAACACCCGCCGCCAGGTCGTCGGCGCGCCCCGCGAGCTCCTCTGCGAGTCGTTCCAGCGAACGGCGCGCATCGCCGAGCGCGCCCTCGGATCCGAACCGCTCCACCATGGATACCACCGCCACGCCATCGAGCCGGATCCCTTCCTCGACTACGCCGCAGACGATCGCGACGGGTACCGACAGCTCGCGACCCAGCCGGAGGATCCCGGCCGGCACCTTGCCGCGGAGCGACTGCGCGTCCAGCCGGCCTTCGCCCGTGATCACGAGATCGGCCGTAGCCATGCGCGACGGCAACCCGAGCGCCTCGGACACGACGTCGACACCCGGTCGGACGTGCGCCCCCAGGAACGCCATCAACCCGAACCCCAGGCCTCCCGCCGCGCCAGCGCCCGGCTCGTCCCGCAGGTCGACCCCGAGGTCGCGTTCCACGATCGCCGCCAGGTGCGCGAGGGCGCGGTCGAGCACGACGACATCGTCGGCGGACGCCCCCTTCTGCGGCGCGTAGACCGCGCTCGCTCCCGTGGGCCCGGTGAGCGGGTTGTCCACGTCCGTCGCCGCCACGCAGGTCACACCGCGCAGGCGTCGGTCGAGTCCGGTGGAGTCGACACGGGCCAGTCCCGCCAGCGCGACGCCTCCGGCGGCGATCTCGCGCCCCTGCTCATCACGGAAACGCACCCCCAGCGCCTGCGCCATCCCCGCTCCCCCGTCGTTCGTCGCACTGCCGCCAAGACCGACGATCAACCGGATGGGCTCACGGTCAAGCGCCGCGGCGATCAACTCGCCGGTGCCACGGGTCGTCGTCAGCCGTGGGTCGCGGCGGGAAGCGGAGAGGAGCTCCAGACCCGACGCGGAGGCCATCTCCACGATCGCGACCCGGCCCTCGGCCGCCTCCGCGATGCCGAACGCTGCCTCCACGGAGTCTTCGCGCGGACCCGAGACCGTGGCGCGCATCACCTCGCCATGCAACGCGTCGACGAGCGCCGCCATGGTCCCTTCGCCTCCGTCGGCCATCGGCGCCAGATCCAGTCGGTCGCCGGGGCGGGTTCGTCGCCACCCGGTCGCCACTGCCTCGGCAGCCTGACGCGCCGTGAGCGTGCCACGGAACTTGTCGGGAGCCACCAGGACGCGCATCCGGCCGATGCTACGATTCCGCGCCGGACGTGCGCGGTCCGACAACTGCCGACGAGCTGGCCAAGAAGCCGGAGGAAGCCCGACGTGAGCCTGTCCAGGGAAGAGCTGATCGGCGTCGCCCAGGCCGAGCGCCAGCGGCTCGGCCGCACGATGCAGTACGCCCCGCCCGACAGCTGGGAACAACCCAGCGCGTGTCCAGGCTGGTGGAACCGCGATGTCGTGGCGCACATGGGGGGCCAGGACACCGCTGCCGCACACCTGTTCCGGGGAGATCCGGCCGAAGAGCTCGACGCGTACCGCGCAACCCTCGAGTCCAACGACGCGTTCACGGTCGACGGTCTGAACTCGTTCCTGGTGAACAACCGTAGCGGCCTTCCCTATCGCGAGGTGCTCACGACCTGGGGACAGGCGGCTGAGGCGACGCTCAGCTTCGCCGCCGCGCTCACCGACGACGCGTGGCGTGACGAACGGTTCCCCTGGCTCCTTGGCGCGATCGCGGCCCGATACCTGGTGCAATCACGCGTCGTGGAGTGGTGGGTCCACGGCGAGGACATCCGCGCGACGGCGGGCCTCGGACCGCAGATCCAGCACTGGCCCATCTTCCTGACGGTCGACATGGGTGTGCGGATGTTGCCCTGGACGCTCGCAGAGGCGGGCATCGACCTCCAGGGCGCGAGCATCCAGATCGACCTCGAAGGAGCCGGCGAGGGATCGTGGCACTGGGGACTCGGGGCCGGCGACGCGCCGCCACCCGACAAGAAGCCCGACGCGTTCATCCAGGGGCGAGCGCCGCAGTTCGCCTTGCTCGCGGCGCATCGCCTTTCCGTGGACGACGTCATCGACTCCGGCAACATCGTGCTCGGCGGGGAGGCCGACATCGCCGAGAGCGTCGTCCGACACATCCGCGCGTATCCCTGACCGGCGCTCCAGCCCAAGCCGGCTCGGGTTCCCGTTCGTACACCATGCGAGTACCGTGCTGCGCATGCGAGCGAGAGAGCCCGAGTCCGACGCGGCGTTGATGCAGCGCTTCGCGCGCCGCGAAGCGCCCGCCGCCGCCGTGCTCTACGGGCGCTTCGCTTCACGGATCTACGGACTGGGGATCGTGATGCTCGGCAGCGACGCCGCGGCGCAGGATCTGGTGCAGGACACGTTCGTGAAACTCTGGCGGAGCGCGGATCGCTACGACGAGTCGCGGGGCAGGCTGGAGACGTGGGTGCTGCTCGTGGCCCGCTCATTGGCGATCGACGCGCTCCGGCGTCGCGTGCTGGAGGCACGTTCTCTGGAGACGCTCGGGCGTCCGCCCGAGGCAGACCAACGTCCGCAGCCCGACGAGCTCGCGGCGACCGCGGACATGTCCGCGCGAGCCCGTAGCGCGATGGAAGCGCTGTCCGGTGAGCAGCGGGCGGCCCTTGAGCTGGCGTACTTCGGCGGCAAGACGAGTGCCGAGGTGGCAGAGATGGAAGGCATCCCGATCGGGACGGCGAAGACGAGGATCCGCACGGCGCTCCTGCGCCTGCGGGAGGCGATGGCGGAGGAACAGCGTGACATGTGACGAAGTGCGCGAGCTGCTGCCCGAGCATCTGCTCGGCACGCTCGACGGACCCGAGGACCTCGAGGTCCGCCGTCACCTGCGCGGTTGCGCCGGGTGCCGGACCGAGATGGCGGCGCTCTCCGAGGGCGTCGAGTGGTTCGCACGCGCGGCGCACGATCGCACGCCTCCACCCGAGCTGCACGACCGGGTCCTGACCACCCTCGCGCAGGAATGGCGCGATACCGATGCGGAACACCCGGATGCCCGGCGCACACGATGGGTCGGACGTGCCGCGGCGGTCGTGGCCATCGCGGCCGTCCTCGCCTGGGGCCTCACGCAGACGCACCGCGCGAACGTCGCATCGGCCGATGCGGAGAGCTACCGCACGGTGCTCAACACGCTCGGCGGCAAGGAGTTCCGGGTGGGCACGCTCGCGTCGCACGTCGCGCACCCGTTCGAGGGAAGTGTCGTGCTGTATGACTCGCATCAGGGGCAGTCCTGGGGCATCGTGCTCGTCCGCGCGCCCGGAGTGTCCGGCAAGGCAACCGTCACGCTCTCGAGCTCCGACGGCTCCGGAACCACCGTTGACGCGGGGACGCTCGAGTTCCAGCCGGACGGCGATGCCGCGACGTGGCTCGTCACGTCGAGCGACCTGACGCCGTTCGATCACGTCACGATAACGGCGGAGGACGGCACCATGCTCGCGAGCGCGGACATCGAGGTGGCCTAGCGGCCGACGAACAACCGACGGATCGCCCGCGGGTGCGCTCCGAATCGGTACTTGTACGGATAGTCGCCCTTGAGCAGGTCGAACCCGTCGCAGCCGTCCTCGATCGCCAGCCGGATGTCCTCGGCCACGAGCACCATGCCGGGAGCGAGCTGTTGCAGCTCCCGATCGAAGGCGGAGTTGTACAGGAAGAACGTGCCGCCGAAGCAGAACCCGATCGTCCCGGCGGCCTTCACGCCACCCACCTCGATGAACGAGAGCCGGAAGATCCCGCGAGACCCGAACGCCTCGCCGAGCCGGCGGAAGAAGATCTCCATCCCCGGCTGCATGAAGACACCCTTGGGGCCTTCGCTCATCCGATGGAGCTCGACGAACCGGTCCAGGAACGGGATCAGCGTTTCCTCGGTCGCGGTCACGATCTCGAACGGCCCGGTCTCGGCCTCGAGCTTGCGAGCCTTCCGCTTGATCTCGTGACGGAGCTTCGAAGGAAGCGCTTCGAGGTAGGCGTCCCACGTCGCGGGGAGCGGCAGGAACGGGGCGACGCCGTTCTGGTCCTCGGTCTCCTCCACGGTCATGCCGTGGGCGATCGCCGAGCCGCGAAGCAAACCGAGCCACGCGCGATCCTCCGGAAGCCCTCGGAGGTCGGCGTCGGTCCAGTCGTCCCGCCGCAGGAGTCCCGCCCAGAGCTCCGCGGCCATGTCCTCCTGCGTCTCCGGGAGCGCGACCGGACCCATGTAGTCGGTCACCTCGGTTCCCCCCAGGAACCGGAGGGTCGTACCGATCCGCTCGAACGCCACGGCGCCCACCTGCGCACCATCGTCGCTCTCCGCGAACGCGAGCAGGAGATGTTCGGGCCGTTCTCCGAACTCCTCCCAATAGAGCTTCAGGTAGTCCGGCGTGTGGAAGAACGTGCCGGCCGGATCCGCTTCTACCAGCGCCGACCAATCCCGGGCGTGGAAATCCTGCGGGTCCTCAGAGAAGGCGATGCGCACGGCGACCCATGCTACGGGTCACCACGACCCGCCGCCGCCTCCCCCGCCTCCGCCCCCGGAGAACCCTCCGCCGGAGAACCCGCTCGACCCCGACGCGCTCGGCGTCGAAGCGATCATCCCCCCGGTCGTCGTGGAGAAGTCGTTCAGCGTGCGACCGAAATCCGCGAACACGAAGGGTTGAGTCGAGCGATACCACGTGGTGTCGGGGGGCACCTGTTGCAGTCCCTCGAACGCCTTCGCCCACTTCTCCGTGCACCCGAACACGATCGCGTACGGCAGGTACCGGGTGAAGACGTTCTGCTCCTCCGCCCAGCGCGACATGTGTGTCTCAGCCTTCTCGATGACGGTCCGGAACCCACCCACGCGCCGGGCGATCGCCGTGCCCTTCGCCGTTCGGCTCGGCATCCACCGAGCTCCGAGCGCCACGACCGTGCCCGCCACGACGACCGGGATACCCGCGAGCCCGAACGTCGTCCACTTCGCCAGGACGAACGTCAGCACCACCCCCGCGATGAATAGGAGGGCTCCGCGCGCGTGCCACGACGCCCGGACCTTGTCGGGACGCTTCACGAACCACCCTCGTTCGACCGCGTCGGCGTAGAGCTGATCCTCGACCTTGGCCAGCCGTTCCGAGAACGTCCGCTTGAGGCTCGAGAGCGTCGGATCGTTGCCGTCCTTGAACAGACCCGCCAGGAGCGTTCGCTCGTACGTGAGCAGATCGCCGTCGAGCCTGTCGGTCCGGTGGAGCGTCCAGTCGGGCTTCCCGAACAGGCCTTCCTTGGGGATCTCCTCGATCGTCAGGTAGCCGCGGACGGCTAGGTCCACGATCGTCGCGGTGACGTCGAGCGTGTTCGCCCGTTCGTCGACGATCGTGCCGACCTGCCCCGGTCGAAGGTCTTCGGGCGGGGCGAACTCGACCGGAGCGACGCCGTGCTCGAACAAAGGAACCGCCTGCGCGTCGCCGGTCGGGTTTCCCAACGTCTGGTCGACCGGCGATCCCACGAACCGGCGATCCCGGCCGCGGGTCCAGAAGAGCCAGCCGCAGCCGGCGATCAGGAGTGCGAGGAGACCGCCGGACAGGCCGAGCGTGACGGGCGTCCGAGAGAACGCGCGGCCGATGCTCCATCGCTCGACGAGTTGCGGGTCCGGCTCGGCGATCGCGCCCTTCGGGAGCGACACCACCACCGTGAACGCTTGGAACGGGAAGAGCCCCTTCTGCGCGAATAGCGTCGTCCTCCCCTCGATCCGCTTCTTGTCGCAGGCGGTATCCGAGCCCACCGGACCTGCGAAGCACGTGGCGGCGAGGATCCTCTCCGGCGCGCTGACGACCACCGTCGCGTGGTCCACCGGGACGTCCCAACTGTCTCCGACCCCGTTCCAGTACAGCTCGTCGTGATCGTCGAATCCATTCATGGCGGCTCCGATGGTGTAGACGAGCCTGTACGTGTGAACTCCGGTGGTGGTGATGTCGGGGTCACCGATCCTGATCCGCGTGATGCCTCCCGGTTCGTTCGAGATGTCGAACGCCGCGGACGCTCCACCCGTGGCCGCGACCGCCTCGACGTGCAGTGGGTAGACGCGGTCGTACCGATCGTCGTACGTCTGGCGCGTCGGCACGTCCCGCACGATCCCGTGACGCTGGGCGGAGCCGAAGTCGTACTCGATGGTCTCGGTGATCAGGAGCGAGCCGTCGCCGCGGATCTCGATCTTGACGTCGTAGGCGCGGATCCCCTCGCTCGACTGGGCGCTCGCCGGCGCGTCCGCTCCGAACCACAACGCCGCGATGCACGCGACGATCACGATGACGAGACGCTTCACAGGTGCTCCACGAAGAAGAACGATATGGCCATGATGACGTAGGCGCCCACCAGTTGAGCGCCCTCCAGCCAATTGCTCTCGCCGTCGAGCGAGATCAGCGTCATGAGGAGCGCGGAGAGTCCGACGGCGGCGACCTCGAACGTACCGAAGACGAAGTCCATCGGATGGCCCACCGCCAGGCTGATGAAGACGAGCACCGGCGCGACGAATAACGCGATCTGCGTCGAGGACCCGATCGCGATCTCGAGCGTCACGTCGACCTTGTTCCGCAGCGCGAACATCACCGCGGACGAGTGCTCCGCCGCGTTGCCGATCACCGGGATGAGGATCAACCCGACGAAGAGCTCCGAGAGACCGAGCGACTCCAAGGCGGGCTCGAGCGAGCTCACGAGGAACTCTGACATCAGCGCGACGAACGCGGTCGTCACGAGGAGGACGACCACGGCCTTCTGCCGGGACCAGTCCGCCTCCTCACCCTCCTCCGGGGTGCGGAACAGGTGCTCGTGCGTCACGAGAGTGAACACCAACGCCGCCACGTAGAGCAGGATCAAGACGCCGGCCACGACCCCGCTCACGATCTCGCGCTGCGCGAACGTGGCGTCGGTGCCCAGCGAGAAGAGCGCCGGCATCAGCAGCCCGGTCACGGCGAGCGCGAGCGACGTTGCGTGCACCGACGCCGAGCGCGCGTTGAAGGACTGTTGCTTGTGCTTCACGCCGCCGACGAACAGCGAGAGACCCAGCACCAGCAGGAGGTTGCCGAGGATCGAGCCGGTCAGCGACGCCTTCACGATCTCGATCCGATCGTCCAGGATCAGGAAGACGGCGATGATCAGCTCGGTGACGTTGCCGAACGTCGCGTTGACGAGACCCCCGATCCTCGGCCCCGTGTGCAGAGCGAGCTGCTCCGTAGCGCGCCCGATCAGACCTGCGAGCGGCACGATCGCCGCCGCCGAGGTCAGGAAGATCGCCAGGTCGGGCGCGCCGAGCAGCCGCATGCCGATCGCAACCGGAGCGAGCGCCAGCAACCAGTCGAGAGATGGACGGAGCTTCACGGGCCGAAGCCTAGAGGCTCAAGGAACGGAGTGAGGCGCCGTGCCGCTTGCGGCGCCGGCGCCGTCGAGCGCCTCCTGTAGCACGTCCCATGCAAGCACCGCGCACTTGATGCGGATGGGGTACTTCACCACGCCCTTGAGCGCGACCAGGTCGCCGAAACCGTCCTCGTCCGGCTCGACCTCGCCCGCCATCATCCCCCGGAACTCGGCGGCGAGGGCCTTCGCCTGATCCACCTGCTTGCCAGCGACGGCCTCGGTCATCATCGAGGCGCTCGACTGCGAGATGGAGCAGCCGGCGCCCTGGAAGGCCACCTCCGCGATCGTGTCCCCGTCCTCGTGCACGAACACCGTGATCTCATCGCCACAGAGCGGGTTGTTCTGCGTCGAGCTGAGCTCCGCCCCCGGCAGGTCGCGCTTGTTCCGCGGATTCTTGTAGTGGTCGAGGATCACTTCTTTGTAGATGTCGTCGAGCGCCACGTTCCCTCCGCCGGTTCTAGATGAAGATCGACTCGGCCTTGGCCAGGCTCTCGACCAGGACGTCGACCTCTTCCTTGGTGTTGTAGATGTAGAACGATGCCCGCGCCGTGGCTGGCGTGCCGTACCGCCGCATCACGAGCTGCGCGCAGTGGTGCCCCGCCCGGATCGCGACGCCGTCCTCGTTCAGGATCGTCGCCAGGTCGTGCGGATGCACGTCCTTGAACCAGAAGCTGACCGCGCCGCCGCGGATGCTGGGGTCCTTCGGACCGAAGACCGTGGCCCCGGCGTCGATCAGCCGGTCGAGCGCGTATCGGGTGATCTCCTCCTCGTGCGCGCGGACGACGTCCATCCCGATCGCGTCCAGGTAGTCGACCGCCGCGCCCAGGCCGACCTGCTGCGCGATCTGCATCGTCCCCGCCTCGAACTTGTACGGGATGGGTTTGTAGGTGCTGCGGTCGTGGAAGACCTCGTGGATCATCTCGCCGCCGCCGAACATGGGATCCGTCGCGTCGAGGACCTCTGCCTTGCCGTAGAGCCCGCCGGAGGACGTGGGTCCGAGCATCTTGTGACCGCTGAACGTCAAGAAGTCGCAGTCGAGCGCCGTCACGTCGATCGCGTGATGTGGCGCGAGCTGCGCCGCGTCGACCGCCACGATCGCCCCCACCGCGTGCGCCGCATCGATGAGCTGGCGGAGCGGGGTGATCGTGCCGAGCGCGTTCGACATGCCCGTGACCGAGAGGATCTTGGTCCGTTCGGTGAGGAGCGAACCGAGATCCGAAAGGTCGAGCTGTCCGTCGTCGGTGAGCGGGATGTAGCGCAGCGTGGCGCCCGTGAGGTCGACGGTCATCTGCCACGGCACGATGTTCGAGTGATGCTCCATCTCGGTGAGCAGCACCTCGTCTCCCTCGCGCAGGAACTTCCGGCCCCAACCCTGGGCGACGAGGTTCAGCGACTCGGTGGTTCCGCGGGTGAACACGATCGTCTCGGGCCCCGGCGCGCCGAAGAACCGGGCGAGGTTCGCGCGGGCGCCCTCGAACAGCTCGGTGGCCTCCTCGCCCAGCATGTAGAGCCCTCGGTGCGCGTTCGCGTTGTGGTGGGCATAGAAGTCGGACTCGGCATCGATCACCTGCTGCGGCTTCTGCGACGTGGCGGCGCTGTCCAGGTAGACGAGCGGCCGGTCGCCGACGGTGCGCGAGAGGATCGGGAAGTCCTTGCGGATCCTCTCGACGTCCAGCCCTCCGATGTGCCCCGTCATGTTCCCCTCCGGTTCAGCTCTCGGCGGTCGCGTCCGCTTCCAGACCCAGCTCTTCGCGGACACCCTCGTACCCCTTGGCCTCGAGCTCGTGTGCCAGCTCGGCGCCGCCGGTCTTCACGATACGACCCTTCATCATCACGTGGACCTTGTCCGGCGTGATGTAGTCGAGCATCCGCTGATAGTGCGTGATGAGCAGCACCCCGAGCCCCGGGCCGACCAGCTCGTTCACGCCCATGGCCACCGACTTCAGCGAGTCGATGTCCAGGCCGGAATCGGTCTCGTCCAGGATCGCGATCTGCGGCTCGAGCACCGCCAGCTGCAGGACCTCGTTCTTCTTCTTCTCGCCGCCGGAGAACCCCTGGTTGACGTAGCGCTGCACCATGGAGTCCTCGACGCCCAGCACGTCCATCTTCTCCTTCATGTGCTTGCGGAACGCGAGCGCGCTCACCTGCTCGCCCTTCACCGCCGTGTATGCGGTCCGCAGGAAGTTCACGACGGAGACGCCCGGAACCTCGGTCGGGTACTGCAGGGCAAGGAACAGGCCGCGCTTCGCGCGCTGGTCGGGCGTGAGCTTCGTGATGTCTTCGCCCTTGAAGACCACCTTCCCCTGCGTGACGACGTACCCGGGTCGGCCCATGATCACGTTCGACAGGGTCGATTTCCCGGAGCCGTTCGGCCCCATCAGCGCATGGGTCTCCCCTTGCTTCACCACCAGGTCGATCCCTTGCAGGATCTCCTTGCCCTCAACCGTTGCGTGCAGGTCGATGATCTCGAGCGTCGCCGCGCCGTTCGTGTCAGTCAAGTTATTCGTCATCTGGCACCTCGATCAGGATGTCGTCGCCATCGGTCTTGACGGGGAACACGTCCACCGGCAGCGTGGCCGGCAGCGTGATAGGCCTCCCCGTGTTCAGGTCGAACGTGGAACCGTGCTTGGGGCATTCGATCGTCTGGTCCTCGACCTCGACCTCTCCCTCGTCCAGGAAGTAGTGGGCGTGCGAACAGATCGCGTCCACTGCCCGGAACCCATGCTCCCCGAGGTTCGTCACGGCGATGGGGCGGTGGTCGACCTCGAAGCGCCGGACCTCGCCCTCCGGGACATCCGCTGCGGTGCAAACCTTCACGAGCGTCATCCGCGAGCACCTCCCGCCAGTTCGCGGGCGATGGCCGCCTCGGCGCCCTGGCGCACCTCGTCGATCGTCACGCGGTCCAGCACCTCCTGGAAGAACCCCGAGACGATCAATCGCTCGGCGTCCTCGCGGGGGATGCCGCGACTCTGGAGGTAGAAGATGGTCTCCTCGTCGACCGGTCCCACGCTCGCCGCGTGACCGCACCGGACGTCGTTCGCCTCGATCTCGAGGTTCGGGATCGCATCGGCCTTGGCATGCTCCGAGAGCACGATGTTGCGGCTGGTCTGCATCGCGTTCGTCTTCTGCGCCTCCGGGCGGACGTGAACCCACCCGCTGTAGACAGCGCGACTGCGATCGCGGAGCGCTCCCTTGTAGAGCAGATCGCTCGCGCAGTTCGGCGCGACGTGGTCCTGCAGTGTCCGGTGATCGAAGTGCTGATCCCCGTCGGCGAAGAACACCCCCAGCATCTCGCTGAACCCGCCGGGCTCCGCGAGGATCGTCTCCGCCTCAGCACGGGACAGGTCCGCCCCGAACCCGATCGCGAGCGTCCGGATGTCGGCGTCCCGGCCGACCGTGGCCCGCTGGACGCCGAGGTGCGTGACCCCGCTCCCCCAGTCCTGGATCGACGCGTAGCGAACCCGGGCGCCGTCGCCCACGACGATCTCGGTCACGGCGTCCGAGAACGCCCGCGTGAGATCCGGAGAGACGAACCGATCGATGAACGTCACCGAGGCGTTCGCCCCCACGACGATGAGCGTGTGCGGGAAGATCGCCGCGCCATCGGCGTCCAGGTACGTGAGCGTCTGCAGCGGCAGTTCGATCTCGACGCCGTCCGGGACGTAGAGGAACGTGCCGGCTGTGCGGAAGGCGCCGTGCAGCGCGATGAACTTCGTTCGCGAAGTCGGGACGAGCGAATGCAGATGCGCCTCCACCAGGTCGGGGTGCGTCGCCGCCGCGACGTCCAGGTCGCCGAAGATCACGCCGGCGTCCGATAGGCCGGACACGAGCTGGGTGGAGATCACCTCCGAGTTGCGCTGGATCTGGAGTCCGGCTCGCTCACCGGCGACGCGCGCTGCCTCCAGCACCCCATGCCGGTTGACGGCCTCCGGGCCGCCACCCGGCGAGAACGGGACGAAGTCCAGATCGAAGTCCGAGAGGTCGGTGTACCGCCACTCCTCGGTCTCCTGCGAGGGGATCGGCATCGCCTCGAACTCCTGGAGCGCCCGCAGACGCAGCTCACCCGTGAAACCGGCGGCTTCAGGCAGCTCCGCCAGGGCGTGCTCGTCGAACGAGGTGCGTGCGTCTTGAGAGAGCTGCTGGGTCACGTCCAAAGTCTATCGGAAGGGTCGGATTCAACTACACGAGGGCGGCGAGCGCGTACAGGCGGGCCTCGGTGGGTGAGAGGACCCACCCATCGACCTCGACGATCCGGTCCTGCTCGAAATCCGAGCGGATGCTCGCCGCCAGGAGCAGCCTGAGGTCGGCCTCGCTCGCATCCCGCACGGTCCGCCGTCCTCCCGGCAAGCCGGCCGCGATGCGATCGACGAGGCGCGAGACCGACTCCCCCGGGACGCGCTCTAGGTAGGCCTTCCCCACCACCCGGGCGCTATCGCGGTGCGTGAGGAGGCCGGCCAGCCGCTCCGCCACGGAGACGGGCGCGAACGCGACCAGGGCCCTCCACGGTCGGGTCTCGACCACCAGCGCAGACCCGCCGATCGCGGTGATCGACGCCAGGAACCGCCGCCGGGTGATACCAGCGCCCCGAGTCACGAGACCTCCTCGCGGAGACGGTCGGCCAGTCGCAGAGCGAGAGCCACGATGAGCATCGTGGGATTGCTCGAGCCACCGGTGGTGAACACGCTGCTGCCGGCGACGTAGAGGTTCGACATGCCGTGCACCCGGCAATCACGATCGACCACCCCCTGTTTGGGCTCGTCGCTCATGCGTGTCGTGCCCATGTGGTGGAAGCCTCCGGCCAGATCTGCCGGCCATTCCGACCCCTCCTCCTCGAACAGGATCCGGACGCGCCCAAGCCCGGCGCTCCCGAACTCGGCGCCGACGATCTCCATGCTTCGCCGGACGGCGTGCCTGTCGGATGCGCTGAGCTGCCAGTCGAGCTCGGCCCGCGGCATCCCGACCTCATCCAGCTCGCGGACCAGCGTCACGCGGCTCTCCGGATTCGGAGCGGGCTCGAACCTCGCCGTGAGGAGGAGGCTGTCGAGGGGAAGGTTCCCCTCGACCCTCGTGTAGAGGAAGCCCGCGATGTCTCCGAGGAGACCCGGGATGAGCGATTGTTTCTCTCGCGGGGTCGCCCGCATCACCGTGCCCATGACGTCCGGATAGGGGATCGGGATCGGCGCGCCGGGGACCGTGAACCGGTGCCACGTCATCAGATCCGACACCACGTTCGAGATGTCCTGGCCGATGTCGCCCGCACCCTTCCCCTGGAGGGCGTCGCGGAGCGCCTTGAGATGCTCGACGTCCGCGGAGTTGGCGGCGCGCTCCAAGGCGGCGTCGTGCACCGGGTCGATCCGGATCTGCACGTCGGCGAGGCCCTCCGCCTCTTGGGTTTCCCGGGAGATGGCCAGACGCGGCTGGATGATCGTGCCGTCCACGATGTGCTCCTGATAGAACGCGATCGACAGGTTCGGATTGGTCGGGGCGACGACGCCCGCCACGAACCGCGGGTGCTCGAGGAAGAAGCGGCCGACCAAGTCGTTCTGGTTGCCGATGCCGTTCGGGAACCAGCTGTTCGAAGCCAGGAGGAGTCGAGCGTTGTCGATGCCGCCGACCGCGAGCACGATCACCCTCGCCGAGACCGCGAATCGGTTCCCCGTCAGAGTGGCCACCGACACCCCCGTGGCCGCCGTCCCGACCTCGTCGATCTGGACCTCGGTCACGTTCGCCTCGAGGTACACGGTGACGTTCGTGGCTGCTTTCAGCTCATCGCCGTACAGATCGGAGAATCGACGCTTGTCCGGCGGAACGATCTGATCGACCCTGGTCAGGACCCGATCACCCAGGAGCGGCAGCGGGGCGTACCGGTCGCGACCGACCCAGCCGGCCGTGTCCCACTGGTCGGAGGTCAGCTGGACGACCTCTTGGGCTCGCGGGTAGTAGGCGTCCAGATCGGTCACCGTTATGGGCCAACCGCTGAAGGGCACCCACTCCCGGCTCTCGAAGTCGGCGTTGTCGAAGGGACGGCAGACCCCCGCCCAGTGGTTGGTCGTGCCCCCGAAGTACCGCAGCCGGGGCGTGTCCAACGGGAAGTAGGGCAAGCCGGTGACGGGTCCCTCGTAGAGCGACTGCGTCTGCGAGTCGAAGCCCTCGCCGCCGCTCTCGAGCAGAGCGACCCGAACGGAGCTTCCGATGAACTCGCGAGCCAGCGTGATCCCGGCTGCGCCCGCGCCGATGATGCAGAGATCCGTGTCGACCGTGCTCTCCGACGGCACGCTCCGGGCGTCAGCGAACAACCGAACCCTGCCCCAGATCGGCCTCTTCGGCCCACGGGACCACCCGGCCCACCTTGGTCACGACCGTGTGGGCGAGCCGGTCGTGCAACCCCTGCTTCGCGGGGTTCCGGGCCGCGCTGATCAGCAGGACCAGGTACCAAACGAGCAGCGCGAGGATCAGCAGCCCATCGGCGGATCCGGTGATCACCGGCGTGAGCGAAGCTTCGAGACAGAGCGGGAGACCGATCAACAGCCAGCGGACGACCCCCTGCCGATACGTGATGGGAAGACCGTCGGCCTCGGCTCCGATCCGCATGCGCAATAGGCGGTGGCCGGGCGAACCTCGCAGCCGTCGCCACGTCCCGATGAAGTACACGGCGCTGATGATCGTGCTGAGGGCGCCGTTCATGAGGGCGAGCCCCTGGTTCAGCTCGACGCGCGGGTCGGTCGACAGATCGATCCTGACCACGGGACCGAAGAGCACGGAGATGATCACGGCGCCGACGAAGGCCAAGATCGTCAGGATGAGCAGGTCGACGAGGAATCCCACGAGCCTGTTGGGGACATCTGCGTAGAAACGCCCGACATCCGGGCTCGTCGGCGACGTCACTCGCGCATCGTCGCTCACGCCTCACACACGCGTTCGATCAAGGGGAACCGGGGGATTGTCGTCCACACGACGGAAGGATAACCGCGACGACCATGCACGCCAGCGCCGAGCTCTCGAGAGTGCTCCTTACGGCTCCACTCGCGTTCGCGTCCACGCTTGCACGGAGTCGGCACCAGGGGAGCGGGGGCCAAGGTCGCGCCTCCGCAGCTCAGCTCGATCGAGGCGCTGCTCTCGAGCCCCGAGTGCGATGCCGACCATGATCACGGCAAGAGGAGCGGGGAGCCACCCGTAGAAGGGCAGTTGGACGAACGCGATGAACACGAGGACGTGGCACCAGAACGCCACCGGCGAGGAGACGTGTCTCATCCTCCAGAGCTGGTAGAAGAACCACCACCCGAAGAAGATCATGCCGGGGATGCCGTGGGAGAACAGGACCAGCCACAGCTGGCCCTGGGTTCCCACGGACGGGGCATCGGAGTTCTCCTCCGACGGCCGTGGAGAGCCGTAGCCGAGGAGGGGCGACTCCTTGACGTTCGCGATCGCCTCCTCGTACAGGCCCACCCGGCGCTCGTTGCTGTGCTGGTGAGAGAACCGGTCCGTGACCAGCCCTCTGAGCGGGCTGAGGTACACCACAGCGAGCAGCGTGGGGATCAGGATGAGGATGGCCCGAAGGGCCTTGCCCTTCCCGCCGATCGCCAACCTGATCGCGGCATACACCAGGCCCGCCCCCAGGCTGAGCCAAAGGCCGCGCGCCAGCGATGCCACCACCGGGACGATCGAGATGACGAACATCACCCCCGTCACGAGCTTCCATGCCCGTGTCTTGGCATAGGTCCACCCGAGGATCACGAACGGAACGAGGAGAGCGAACGCCGACCCCCAGTTCGTGGCATACACGAACGGGGCCTTCGGGCGAGCCTCGTCGTAGCCGAGGAAGTCCTGGATCTGTGCAGTGGCAGGGTGCACCAGGTCGTACACGAACTCGTCCGAGATCAGGTTCCCGGGCATCACCATCTCCGTCGGGCTCGAGAAGTTGAGGGTCGGGAACAGCACACCCATGAGCCCACCGACCACGACGAACATCCAGAAGAACGTCATGATGGCGATGACCTTGCCGGTGGGAAGCGCCTCCCGGGAGATGTTGAAGACATAGAGCAAGATGATGGTGACCGCCACGTACAGACCCGCGCGGTAGATGAAGACGATGTACCGATCGGGGCTGTCGAGCCTCGAGCTGGACCCGAGCATCCACAGCATGAACCCGACCCAGATCCTGAACCCCTTCGGCGCGAGCACGGCCTTCTGACGGAAGAGCCATGCGGCCATCGGGATCGCGAGGATCAGCCAGATGAACCCGCCGAGCCCGAGGACCCACCACAGAGGGAAGCCGGCGAACAACGCGTAGAGAGGCCACCCGGACGGAAGGAGACGCCGCCGTTGGGGGGACACGGTCCCTTGCGCCACGGACACCATATGGCGGAAGTGTAAGGGCGGTACAGGGTCAGAACTAGCCGACCGAGCCCTCCATCTGCAGCTCGATCAGGCGGTTGAGCTCCACCGCGTACTCCATGGGAAGCTCGCGCGTGATGGGCTCGATGAAGCCGTTGACGATCATCGCCGTCGCCTCGACCTCCGAGAGTCCGCGGCTCATCAGATAGAAGAGCTGGTCCTCGCCGACCTTCGAGACCGTGGCCTCGTGACCGAGCGACGCCGTCTCGTCCTCCACCTCGATGTAGGGGTACGTATCGGAGCGGCTCTCCTCGTCCAGGATCAGCGCGTCGCAGCGCACCGTGGACTTCGCGTGATGGGCGTCGGGCTCCACGCGGATAAGTCCGCGGTAGCCGGTACGGCCGCCGTCCTTCGAGACCGACTTCGAGTTGATCACGCTGGTCGTGTACGGCGCGGCGTGGATCGCCTTGCCACCGGCGTCCGTGTGCATGCCCTTGCCGGCGAACGCGACGGACAGGACCTCACCACGCGCGCCCTTCCCGAGCAGATAGATCGAGGGGTACTTCATGGTGACCTTCGAGCCGATGTTGCCGTCGACCCACTCCATCACCGCGTCCTCGTAAGCGGCGGCGCGCTTCGTCACCAGGTTGTAGACGTTCGTCGACCAGTTCTGGATGGTCGTGTACCGGACGCGAGCGCCCTTCTTCGCGACGATCTCGACGACCGCCGAGTGCAGCGAGTCGCTCGAGTAGATCGGCGCCGAACATCCTTCGACGTAGTGCACGTAGCTGCCCTCGTCGGCGATGATGAGCGTCCGCTCGAACTGACCCATGTTCTCCGCGTTGATGCGGAAGTACGCCTGCAGCGGGATGTCGACCTGCACGCCCGGTGGCACGTAGATGAACGACCCGCCCGACCACACGGCCGTGTTCAGCGCCGCGAACTTGTTGTCGTTGGACGGGATCAGCGTGCCGAAGTACTCCTTCACCAAGTCGGGGTAGTCGCGGAGCGCCGAGTCCATGTCG
>JBBQVZ010000038.1:0-25737 GCA_038211015.1 Actinomycetota bacterium
ACCAAGACCCGTGGAGACGTCTCCGGCGGGGGGAAGAAGCCGTGGCGCCAGAAGGGCACCGGTCGCGCTCGCCAGGGCTCGATCAGGTCGCCGCAATGGGTGGGCGGCGGCGTCGCCCACGGACCACATCCGCACTCCCACGAGATGCGTGTGAACAAGAAGATGCGTCGTGGCGCGCTGCGCTCCGCGCTGACCGACGCGCTGCAGAGCGGCAAGCTCGTCGCCGTGAACGACATCGTGTTCGACGAGCCGAGAACCCGCGAGGCCGTCAGCCTGCTCAACGCGCTCCAGCTCGAGGGCAAGGTGCTCGTGGTGCTACCCGAGCCCCACGAGGTCGTGGAGAAGTCGTTCCGCAACCTCCGGCACGTTCGGATCACGTACGCGAAGAGCCTCGGCACCTACGAGATCCTCCGTGCCGACCGGGTGTTGTTCACCGACGCCGCCCTCGGCGTGCTCGAAGGTTCCGCGGGGGTGGCGGAGTGAAGTCGCCTCGTGACGTGATCATCCGGCCTATCGTCTCCGAGAAGTCCTACGCGGGGATCGAGCAGAACACGTACACGTTCCTGGTCGATCCGCGCGCGAACAAGACCGAGATCAAGCAGGCGGTCCAGGTCATCTGGGACGTCACCGTGACCTCGGTGAACACGTTGAACCGTCGCGGCAAGACCAAGCGCCGCGGATACACCAAGGGTAAGCGCGCCGACGAGAAGCGCGCGATCGTCACCCTTGCCGAGGGCGACGCGATCGAGATCTTCGAAGGCGGGTTGGGATAGATGGCCGTTCGCAAATACAAACCGACCACGCCGGGGCGCCGCGGCGCGAGCGTCGCGTCCTTCGACGAGATCACGCGCTCCACGCCGGAGAGGTCGCTCGTCGTCAAGGGGCGCAAGAAGGCCGGGCGCAACGTCCACGGCCGGATCACCGCGCGCCATCAGGGCGGCGGCGTCAAGCGTCGCTACCGCATCGTCGACTTCCGTCGGAACAAGGACGGTGTCCCCGCCAAGGTCGCGCATATCGAGTACGACCCCAACCGGAGCGCGCGCATCGCGCTGCTGCACTACGCCGACGGTGAGAAGCGATACATCCTTGCGCCGCAAGGCGTCATGCAGGGCGACATGCTGATGTCGGGCCCCGACGCCGAGATCCGTCCCGGCAACTCGCTGCCGCTCCGCAACATCCCGGTCGGCACGGTGATCCACGCGATCGAGTTGAAGCCGGGCGCCGGCGCCAAGATGGCGCGTTCGGCGGGCACCAGCGTCCAGTTGATGGCGAAGGAAGGCAAGTACGCTACCCTTCGGCTTCCCTCCGGCGAGACACGTCTCGTCGACGCCACGTGCAAGGGAACCGTGGGTGTGGTGGGCAATCCCGAGCACGAGCTGATCTCGCTCGGCAAGGCCGGCCGCAACCGCTGGAAGAACAAGCGTCCGTCCGTCCGAGGTGTGGCGATGAACCCCGTCGACCATCCGCTTGGCGGCGGCGAGGGGAAATCCTCGGGTGGCCGTCATCCGACGTCGCCGTGGGGAAAGAAGGAAGGCCGTACGCGGAAGAAGAACAAGGCGTCGAGCAAGTACATCGTTCGCCGCCGTGGGAAGGGTCGTGGCTGATGCCGAGGTCGGTGAAGAAGGGTCCGTTCGTCGACGAGCACCTGATGGTGAAGATCGACGACATGAACAAGCGCGGCGACAAGCGGGTCGTGAAGACCTGGTCGCGTCGTTCCACGGTGGTGCCGGACATGGTCGGGCACACTATCGCCGTTCACGACGGCCGAAAGCACGTGCCGATCTTCATCTCGGAGTCGATGGTCGGCCACAAGCTCGGAGAGTTCGCGCCCACGCGCACGTTCCGTTCGCACGCTAGGGACGAGCGCAGGACCGGAGTGAGGTAGCAGCGTTGCAAGCACAGGCCACCATCAAGTACGTCCGGACCTCGCCGCGGAAGATGCGGCGGGTCGTGGACATGATCCGCGGGCAGCACGTCGCGGAGGCGCGACGCATCCTGCGCTTCTCCCCTCTGGGCGCGACGCGAGACGTGGAGAAGCTCCTGGACTCCGCCATCGCGAACGCCGAGCAGCAGCCCGGCGTGATCAGCGAGAACCTGCTGGTGGCGAAGGCGTGGGTCGACGAGGGCCCGACGCTCAAGCGGTTCCGGCCGCGTGCGTACGGGCGTGCGACGAAGATCCGGAAGCGGACCTCGCACGTGACGTTGGTCGTGCAGACGATGGGAGATGAACGCTAAGTGGGTCACAAGGTCAACCCGTACGGGTTCCGGCTGGGGGTCATCTACCCCTGGAAATCCAACTGGTACGCCCGTCGCGACTACGCCGACCAGCTCCACGAGGACGTGTGGATCCGCAAGCACATCCGCGGCCGGCTCTCGCGCGCCGGCATCTCGAGCATCGACATCGAGCGCAAGGGCGACCAGATCTGGGTCTTCATCCGCACGGCCCGCCCCGGCATCGTGATCGGGCGCAAGGGCGCGGAGGTCGACCGCCTGCGCAAGGACATCGAGCGCTTCACCAAGAAGCGCGTCGACGTGAAGGTCGAGGACATGAACCAGGCGGCGAGCGAGTCGCGCCCCGAGACCGATGCGGCCCTGCTCGCGCAGGGTGTGGCAGAGCAGCTCGTGGGGCGTGTGGCGTTCCGCCGCGCGATGCGCCGCGCCGTCCAGACCGCGATGCGCGCCGGCGCCATGGGCGTCCGCGTGCAGGCCGGTGGACGGCTGGGGGGTACCGAGATGTCGCGTCGCGAGTGGTACCGCGAGGGACGCGTTCCGCTGCACACGCTCCGCGCCAAGGTCGACTACGGAACGGCGGAGGCGAAGACCACGTTCGGTGAGATCGGCGTGAAGGTGTGGGTCTACCACGGCGACCAGATCCCCGACCGCGAGCAGGCGACGGAGCGCGCGCTCGCGCGCGCTCGGGTGGGCACGCCCGGTCGACCCTCCGCGCCTCAGCGGACGGCACCCGCCGCCGCTCCTTCCGCTCCGGCTTCGGCAGTCGCCGTGGCAGAGCCCCCGGTGGCCGGGCCCGTCGTAGAGATCCCCGCGGTCGAGGCCCCCGCCGCACCGGAAGCCGCGGTCATCGAGACCCCGGTGGCCGATACGGCCCCCGCGGTCGAGGAGGCCCCGGAGGCCGCCGCCACCGAGGCCACGCCCGAGGCCGCGCCGGAGACACCCGACGCGACTGACGCGCCCGAGGGGGATGACGCCTGATGCTCGCGCCGAAGAAGGTCAAGCACCGCAAGCAGCATCGTGGGCGGCGACGCGGCATGGCCAAGGGCGGCACCGAGATCCAGTTCGGGGACTTCGGCCTGGTGGCGCTCGAGCCCGCGTGGATCACGAACCGACAGATCGAGGCCGCCCGTGTCGCGATCACGCGTCACATCCGTCGTGGCGGGAAGGTGTGGATCAACATCTTCCCGGACAAGCCCGTCACGAAGAAGCCGGCGGAGACGCGCATGGGCTCCGGCAAGGGCAACCCGGAGGGCTGGGTCGCCGTCGTGAAGCCGGGCCGCGTGATGTTCGAGCTCGCCGGCGTGCCGGAGGGGCTCGCGCGCGAGGCCATGAGCCGCGCGCAGCACAAGCTGCCGATCAAGACCAAGTTCATCTCCCGGGTGGGGGACTAGCCATGGCGACGAACAGCAAGGCCGCGGAGCTGCGTGAGCTCCCCGACGATGAGCTGGTCACGCGGATGGAGTCCGGCAAGGAGGAGCTCTTCAACCTGCGCTTCCAGCTCGCCACCGGCCAATTGGACAACCCCGCGCGGATGAAGCAGGTCCGTCACGACGTGGCGCGTATCGCCACGGTGCTCCGCGAACGCGAGATCGAGCTGGAGCTCGACGCGATCGTGAGCGAGGAGGAGAACGAGCAGTGAGCGACGAACAGACGACGCTCGAGCGCGGCGCCCGGAAGACGCGGACCGGCGTGGTCGTGTCTGACAAGATGGACAAGACCGTCCTGGTCCGCATCGACCGGCAGATGCGACACGCGCTGTACGGCAAGATCGTGCGGCGCTCGTCGAAGCTCGCGGCGCACGACGAGAACAACGATGCGCACGTGGGTGACACCGTCCGCGTGATGGAGACCCGTCCGGTGTCGAAGACCAAGCGCTGGCGCGTGGTCGAGATCGTCGAACGGGCCCAGTAGGCCAGGCTTGAAGCCAAGAGACAGCCAAGAGACAGATGGTGGGAGACCGGTGATCCAGCAGGAGACGCGCTGCAAGGTAGCGGACAACACGGGGGCCAAAGAGGTCCTGTGCATCCGCGTGCTCGGTGGCTCGGCTCGCAGGTACGCCGGTGTGGGCGACATGATCGTCGGTACCGTGAAGGACGCCCTGCCGGGCGGCGCCGTGAAGAAAGGCGAGGTCGTGCGTGCTGTGGTCGTTCGCACCGCGAAGGAACGTCGCCGCCCCGACGGGTCCTATATCCGGTTCGACGACAACGCGGTCGTGATCATCAACGAACAGAAGAACCCGCGCGGCACGCGCATCTTCGGGCCGGTGGCCCGCGAGCTGCGCGAGAAGCGCTTCATGAAGATCATCTCGCTGGCACCGGAGGTGCTGTAGATGCCGGGCGTCGACATCAAGAAGGACGACATGGTGAAGGTCTTGCAGGGCAAGGACCGCGGCAAGGAAGGCCGCGTGGTCCGCGTGCTGCCGAGCGAGGGGCGCGTCATGGTCGACGGCGTGGCGCTCGCGAAGAAGCACATGCGCTCGAGCGGCAAGCGCTCGAGCGGCGGTCAGCAGCTCCAGCAGGGCGGCATCATCGATGCGGAGACGTTCATCGACATCTCGAACGTCCAGGTCGTGTGCGGGTCCTGCGGCAAGCCCACCCGCGTGGGCCACCGGGTCGAGGGCGACGTGAAGGTCCGCTTCTGTCGCCGATGCGAGTCGGAGCTCTGAGGACGATGGCCGACTACACACCGAGGATGAAGGCGAAGTTCCGGGAGGAGCTCATCCCTCGGCTCATGGAAGAGCTCGCCCTGACGAACGTCATGCAGGTGCCCCGGTTCGAGAAGGTCGTCTTGAACATGGGCGTGGGTGACGCGGTCAAGGACGGTCGTATGCTTGAGGCCGCGCTCGCGGACCTCCAGGTGATCACCGGTCAGAAGCCGGTGGTGACCAAGGCTCGCAAGTCGATCGCCGGGTTCAAGCTCCGGGAGGGCATGCCGATCGGGGCGAAGGTGACCTTGCGAGGCGACCGGATGTGGGAGTTCCTCGACCGGCTCGTCACGCTGGCGCTCCCCAGGATCCGCGACTTCCGGGGACTGGATCCGAACGCGTTCGATGGGCACGGGAACTACACGCTCGGCGTGACCGAGCAACTGATCTTCCCGGAGGTCGACTACGACAAGGTGCTGCAGGTGCGAGGCATGGACATCACGGTGGTGACCACCGCGAAGAGCGACGACGAAGGGCGCGCACTGCTGATGTCGCTGGGGTTCCCGTTCCCGGGGCTCGCGGCGGCGGCGCAGGCGAGCGAGAAGGACTGAGGTATGGCGAAGACAGCGTTGATCAACAAGCAGCAGAAGCAGCCGAAGTTCCGGGTGCGCGGCTACACGCGTTGCCGTCGGTGCGGCCGGCCCCGCGCCGTCTACAAGAAGCTGCTGCTCTGCCGGATCTGTTTCCGTGAGCTGGCGCACGCCGGCGAGCTTCCGGGGGTGACCAAAGCCTCATGGTGAGCACGGACCTGATCAAGAGCACGAAGAGCCGCAAACGGAAGTTCTCCTCGAACATCTCCGACCCCGTGGCGGACCTGCTCACGCGGATCCGGAACGCGAACCTCGCCTACAAGGACGAGTTGATCGCGCCGATCTCCAAGCTGGCCGAGTCCATCCTGCGGATCCTCGAGCAGGAGGGGTACGTCGATGGGTTCGATCGCGAAGGCGAAGGGGTCGAGCAGGCGTTCCGTATCCGCTTGAAGTACGGGAAGGGACGCCAGCGCACGATCTCGGGGATCAAGCGCATCTCCACGCCCGGCCGCAGGGTCTACGCGCAACGCGACAAGCTGCCGCGAGTGTTGGGGGGACTGGGCGTCGCCATCGTGTCCACGTCCCAGGGAGTCATGACGGATCGCGACGCATCCAAGAAAGGCATCGGCGGCGAGGTCCTCGCCTTCGTGTGGTGATGAGCGCATGAGTCGTATCGGAAAGCAGCCCGTCGAGGTCCCGAGCGGTGTCGAGATCGACATCGCCGACGGGAACGTCGTCACGATCAAGGGGCCACGCGGATCCCTGACCTCGACGATGCACGCCGACATGAAGATCGTCGTCGACGACGGCCACATCACCGTGGAGCGACCCGACAACGAGGGGTTCCACCGGAGCCTGCACGGACTGACGCGCTCGCTCCTGGCCAACATGGTCGACGGCGTCACGAAGGGGTTCGAGAAGCGGCTGCAGATCGTGGGCGTTGGCTACCGGGCGGCGATGAAGGGCAGCGACCTCGAGATCGCGGCCGGCTACTCGCATCCCGTCATCGTTCCGCAGCCGGCCGGGATCGAGTTCGAGGTGCCCACGCCGACCCAGATCGTCGTGCGAGGCAACGACAAGCAGCAGGTGGGAGAGATCGCCGCGAACATCCGGAAGGTGCGCAAGCCCGAGCCATACAAGGGCAAGGGCATCCGGTACGAGGGCGAGTACGTGCGCAAGAAGGCCGGCAAGGCCGCGAAGACGGGTGCTGCCTGATGGACGCGAAGACGAAGCGCGCCGCGCGGATCCGCCGCCATGGACGCGTGCGCAAGAAGGTGTCGGGCGACGCGACGCGACCGCGCCTCGCCGTGTACCGCTCGAACAAGTACATCTACGTGCAGCTGATCGACGACCGCACCGCGGCGACGATCACGCAGGCGTCGGACCGCGAGGTGTCCGGCGAGGGCAAGACGGCTCGCGCGAAGGCGGTCGGGGCACTGATCGCGCAGCGCGCGAAGGATGCCGGTATCGAGCGCGTGGTGTTCGACCGCGGCGGCCGTCTGTATCACGGTCGTGTCGCGGCGCTCGCCGACGGCGCTCGCGAGGGAGGACTCCAGATCTGACATGAGCAGGCGATACGACGCGACTTCTCAGGACAAGAGCCCGTTCGAAGAGCGGGTCATCTCGATCAACCGTGTGGCGAAGGTCGTCAAAGGCGGCCGGCGATTCTCGTTCGCCGCGTTGGTGGTCGTGGGTGACGGCGCGGGCCGCGTCGGCGTCGGCTACGGCAAGGCCAAGGAGGTGCCCGCGGCCATCGCCAAGGGCGTCGAAGAGGCTCGCCGCCGGATGTTCGAGGTGCCGATGATGGGGACCACCATCCCCCACACGGTGATCGGCCAGGCCGGCGCCGGGCGTGTGCTCCTGAAGCCGGCCGCCCCCGGGACCGGGGTCATCGCGGGCGGCGCCGTCCGCGCGCTGATCGAGTGTGCCGGCATCAAGGACGTCCTGTCCAAGTCGCTCGGCTCCTCCAACCAGATCAACATCGTGAAGGCCGCCGTGCAGGGGTTACAGTCGCTCCGTCGGCCTCGCGACATCGCGCGCCTGCGCGGGCGCGAGATGGTCGACATCGCGCCCAAGCCGATGCTCGAGGCGGTCGCGGCCGCCGAGGCGCGTCTGCTGGCCGCGCGGACCGCCGCGCTCGAAGAGGTCTACAGCGACGAGCCGCGGACGCCTTCTGGCCCACGGGGTGGTCGTCGATGAGCAAGCTCAAGGTGACGCAGCGTCGCAGTGTGATCGATCGCCCGAAGGACCAGAAGTCAACGGTCCGTCGCCTCGGGCTGCACCGCATCAACGACTCGGTCATCAAGGAAGACACGCCCTCCGTCCGCGGCATGGTCGCGAAGGTGCAGCACCTTGTCGAGGTCGAGGAGGTGGACGGATGAAGCTCCATCACCTGCGTCCCGCCGACGGCTCGACGAAGGACCGCAAGCGGGTCGGACGCGGACGCGCCGGCGTCCGAGGCAAGACCGCCGGTCGCGGAACGAAGGGCACGGGAGCTCGCAAGAACGTCCCCGCCGGCTTCGAGGGCGGCCAGATCCCGCTGCAGCGTCGTGTCCCCAAGCTCAAGGGATTCACCAACCCGAACCGCGAAGCGTTCTCGGTGGTGAACGTCGAGCTGCTGTCCAAGCACTATGCCGACGGGGAGGTCACACCCGAGGCGTTGTACCAGCACGGGCTGGTCCGCAAGGGCCGTCCGGTGAAGGTGCTCGCGCGTGGCGAGATCGACCACGCGCTCGTCGTGAAAGCCCACGCCTTCTCGGACGCCGCCAAGGCGAAGATCGAGCAGGCCGGGGGCCGAGCCGAGGTTCTCGGCTAGGCCGGGGTACGATAGACCACCGTGCTGAAGGCCTTCCTCAACGCGTTCCGCGTCCCGGACCTCCGGAACAAGATCCTCTTCACCCTGTTCATCGTCGCCGTGTACCGGTTCGGATCCCACGTCCCGGTGCCGGTCGTGGACATCTCCGAGCTCCAACGGCAGCTCAACCAGCAAGGCCAGACCGGGTTCCTGTCACTCATCAACCTGTTCTCGGGTGGCGCGCTCGGGCGCATGGCCGTGTTCGGGCTCGGCATCATGCCGTACATCACGAGCTCGATCATCATGCAGCTCCTCACCGTGGTCATACCCAAGCTCCAGCAGTGGCAGGATCAGGGTGAGGCCGGCACCAAGAAGATCAACCAGTGGACGCGCTACGTCACGGTCGTGTTGGCGCTCCTGCAATCCACCGGCCTGGTCTTCCTGTTCCACAACCGGTCGCAGAGCGGGATCGACGTCTTCCTCGGCAACACGTTCACGCCGCCAAACATCGCGCTCGTGATCCTCACGTTCACCGCCGGAACCGCGATGGTCATGTGGCTCGGCGAGTTGATCACCCAGCGTGGCGTCGGCAACGGCATGTCGATCCTGATCTTCACCAGCGTGATCTCGCGGTTGCCCTCCGAAGGCCACGCGATCTTGGTGCAGGGCGGGACGCCCAAGTTCGTCGTGATCCTGCTGATCGGCCTGGGAATCATCGTCGCGGTGGTCTTCATGGATCAGGGCCAGCGCCGCATCCCCATCCAGTACGCGAAACGGGTGGTCGGCCGCCGCATGACGTCCGGCGGGAGCACCTACCTACCGCTCAAGGTCAACCAGGCGGGCGTCATCCCGATCATCTTCGCGACATCGGTGCTGTACTTCCCGACGTTGCTCGCGAGCGTGATCCACGCCGCATGGTTCCAGAACTTCGTGACCAACCACGTGAACGACCAGAAGGACCTGGTCTACATGGCCTTGCTCACATTGCTCATCGTGTTCTTCGCGTACTTCTACACCGCCATCCAATTCGATCCGGTCCGTACCGCGGATCAGATCCGTAAGCAAGGCGGGTTCATCCCGGGGATCCGGCCGGGTCCGCCAACGGCCAACTACCTGAACTACGTGTTGGTCCGCATCACGCTCCCGGGGTCGTTGTTCCTGGCCGTCATCGCGCTGGTTCCCTCGGTCGTTCTCGCCTTCTGGACGTTGAACCAATTCCCGTTCGGAGGCACGTCCGTGCTGATCACGGTCGGCGTCGCCCTCGAGACGATGAAACAGATCGAGTCCCAGCTGATGATGCGCCACTACGAGGGTTTCCTGAAGTAGCCATGCGTCTCGTGCTCCTCGGCCCTCCGGGCGCTGGGAAGGGAACGCAGGCGGCGAAGCTCGCGGACCGCTTCGGCATCCCGCAGATCTCGACCGGTGACATCCTGCGCGAGCACGTGCAGGACAACACGCGCCTCGGCGTCAGGGCGCGGACCTTCATGGACCGCGGTGAGTACGTTCCCGACGATCTCGTCGTCGAGATGGTCATGCAGCGACTGAACGATCCCGACGCCGAGAAGGGGTTCATCCTCGACGGGTTCCCCAGAACCGTCCCCCAGGCGCAGGCGCTCGACGATGCGCTCGAGGAGGCCGAGCGGCCGTTGTCCGCGGTCCTGAAGTTCGCGATCGCCGACGAGATGGCCATCCGCCGCCTCACCGCGCGCTGGACATGCCCGAACTGCAAGCGGACGTACAACCTCGAGTTCAAACCTCCTGTGAAGGAAGGTATCTGCGATGTGTGCGGTCACGAGCTCGAGCGCCGCTCCGACGATGACGAGCTGACGGTGCGCCGTCGGATCGAGGTCTACCGCAGCCAGACCGAGCCGCTGGAGCGGTTCTACCGCGAGCGCGGGTTGCTCCGCGAGGTCAATGCGCAGGCGCGCGAGGACGACGTGACGGAGCGGACGCTCGCGGTCCTGTCCGACATCGAGGAGTAGCCCGGCATGATCATCTACAAGTCACCGGACGAGATCGCGAAGATGCGTGTCGCGGGACGCATCACGGCGGACGCGATCGAAGCCATGCTTGAGCGGGTCACGCCCGGGATGACCACCGCGGATCTGGACGCGATCGCGGAGCGCACGATCCGGGACGCGGGCGGCACCCCGTCGTTCCTCAACTACAAGGGCACGTATCCGGCCACCATCTGCGCCTCGGTGAACGATGAGATCGTGCACGGCATCCCATCACCCACGCGCGTCGTGAAGACCGGCGACGTGCTGTCGCTCGACTGCGGGGCGATCTGGGAGGGCTTCCAGGGCGACTCCGCCGTCACCGTGATCGTGGGGGACCAGTCGATGTCCCCGGAAGCCGACAAGCTGGTCCGTGTGACGCAGGATGCTCTGGATGCCGCCATCGAGACGATCCGTCCGGGCGGACGCCTATCCGACATCGGCGCCGCCATCCAGCAGGTGGCCGAGGGGGCCGGTTTCACGCTGGTCCGCGAGTACGGCGGCCACGGCATCGGACGAGCCATGCACGAGGACCCGTTCATCCAGAACTTCGGTTCGCCGGGAAGAGGCCCAGAGCTGAAGCCCGGCCTCGTGATCGCAGTGGAGCCCATGGTCATGCTGGGCGGCCACGAGACGAAGGTCTTGGCCGATGGATGGACCGTCGTCACGGCGGATGGCTCGCTCGCGGCCCATTTCGAGCACACGATCGCCGTGACCGAGGACGGCCACGAGGTCCTGACGTCGCGTGGCGCCTGACACTCCCATCGCGAGCGGCGCGGCCGTGCGTGGACGTACGTGGTGACCTGCCCGTATACTGAGCTTTCGCCCCGCCCGGAGGCGAGTTCAGGCTGGTCCGCGGGCCGGGGCGAAGACCCAGAGCAGACAGGAACATCTGGAGCGTGCCGAAGAAAGATGCGATCGAGGTCGAGGGAACGGTCATCGAGCCGTTGCCCAATGCCATGTTCCGGGTCGAATTGGAGAACGGGCACAAGGTCTTGGCCCACATCTCGGGGAAGATGCGGATGCACTACATCCGGATCCTCCCGGGGGACAGGGTCCTGGTGGAGCTCTCGCCGTACGATCTGACGCGGGGCCGTGTGGTGTACCGCTACAAGTAGGAGCGAGCGATGAAGGTGCGGCCGTCGGTGAAGAAGATGTGCGACAAGTGTCGCGTCATCCGTCGCCGCGGCCGGATCCTGGTCATCTGCACCAACCCGCGGCACAAGCAGCGGCAAGGGTAGCGGGCCTCAAGGGTAGGCCCGCAAGAGGAGGAGAAGCGTGGCTCGGATCGCAGGTGTCGATCTTCCCCGCGACAAGCGGCTGGATATCGCGCTGACCTACATCTACGGCGTCGGCACCACGAGCGCCGGCAAGATCGTGGCCGGCTCGGGCGTGGACGCCGCCACCAAGGTCCGCGATCTGTCCGAGGACGAAGTGCTCAAGATCCGTGCCTTCATCGACCAGAACCTCAAGGTCGAGGGAGACCTCCGCCGCGAGGTCGCGCAGGACATCAAGCGGAAGATCGAGATCGGCTGCTACCAGGGCATCCGCCACCGTCGTAGCCTCCCGGTCCGCGGCCAGCGCACGCACACGAACGCGCGCACCCGAAAGGGGCCGAAGAAGACGATCGCCGGCAAGAAGAAGGCCGCACGCAAGAAGTAGTTCCGACCCGCACGAGGGAGCTCACACATATGGCGAAGCCCAAAGCGAAGAAGGCCCGCAAGCGGGAGAAGAAGAACGTGGTCCACGGACAGGCGCACATCAAGTCGACGTTCAACAACACCATCGTCACCATCACCGACCTGCAGGGCAACACGCTCAGCTGGGCGAGCGCGGGCAACGTCGGCTTCAAGGGCTCACGCAAGTCGACGCCGTTCGCCGCGCAGCTCGCCGCTGAGAAGGCCGCTCGTCAAGCCCAGGAGCACGGCCTGCAGAAGGTCGACGTATTCGTGAAGGGCCCGGGTTCGGGCCGCGAGACCGCGATCCGATCGCTCGCCGCGGCGGGCCTCGAGGTCTCGGGCATCCAAGACGTGACGCCGGTGCCGCACAACGGCTGCCGGCCGCGCAAGCGCCGCCGCGTCTGACACGCGGCTGCACCCCGGCGTCCCAAGGCGTCCGGGAACCGTACGGGTGGGGTAGCAGTGGTTGATCCCCCGCCGAAGGAGGCAGTCAGTTGTTCATCGTCGCCAGACCCCAGATCACCGAAGAGGTCCTTTCCGCGATCCGCTCGAAGTTCGCCATCGAACCGCTCGAGCCGGGCTTCGGCTACACCATCGGGAACTCGCTCAGGCGGACGCTCCTCTCGTCCATCCCCGGCGCCGCGATCTCGTCCGTCCGCATCGACGGCGTGCTGCACGAGTTCTCGACCATCCCGAAGGTCACCGAGGACGTCACCGACGTCATCCTGAACCTCAAGGAGCTGGTGGTTCGCTCGGAGCTCGAGGAGCCCACCACCGTCTACCTCAAGGCCAAGGGTCCCGCCGAGGTCACGGCCGGTGACATCGCGCCTCCCGCGGGCGTCGAGGTGCTTAACCCCGATCTGCACATCGCGTCGCTCGGCAAGGGTGCCAACCTGGAGATGGAGATGACGGTCGAGCGCGGCGTCGGATACCGCATGGCCGACAAGAACAAGAAGGCCCGCGATCCGATCGGCGTCATCCCGGTCGACTCGATCTTCTCGCCCGTCCGAAAGGTCTCCTACGCCGTCGAGAACACGCGTGTCGAGCAGATGACCGACCGTGACCGCCTGATCCTGGACGTTGAGACGGACGGCTCGGTCACGCCACGCGAGGCCGTCGCCTCCGCCGGCGGCACCCTGCTCGAGCTCGTGAACCTCTTCGCTGAGCTCGCGGAGGCGGCCAGCGTCACCGTCGGTCCCGCCGAGGACGAGCAGCTCCCGAGCGACTACCAGATCACGATCGAGGAGCTGAACCTGTCGGTCCGCTCCTACAACTGCCTGAAGCGCGAGGGCATCAACACCGTCGGCGACCTGGTGCAGAAGTCCGAGTCCGAGCTCATGGACATCCGGAACTTCGGGCAGAAGTCGATCGACGAGGTCAAGACCAAGCTCGAAGAGCTCGGTCTGGGCCTGCGGGAGGAGTAACGCGTGCCCAAGCCCAAGAGGGGGGCGCGGCTGGGTTCGAACCCGGCCCACCAGAAGCTGTTGCTCTCCACGCTCGCGAAGCAGCTGTTCGTGAACGAGGCGATCAACACCACGGAGGCCAAGGCGAAGATGCTCCGTCCCTACGCCGAAAAGCTGATCACGTTCGCGAAGCGCGGCGACCTGGCCGCGCGACGCGAGGTGCTGAAGGACATCCCGGACAGGGACATCGTCGCTCGGTTGTTCCACGAGATCGGGCCACGGTTCGCCGATCGGCAGGGTGGCTACACCAGGATCTTGAAGCTGGGCCCCAGGGCGGGAGACGGCGCGGCGATGGCGCGGATCGAGCTCGTCGAACGCGAGATCTCGTAACGTCCACCGTTCCACGGAGTCCTCGTCGATGCGCGTGATCAAGCTCACGCTCGCGTACGACGGCACGGACTTCCGTGGATGGGCGCTGCAGCGGGACCCGGGCGTTCGGACCGTCGAGGGGTCGCTCGTGGAGGTCCTCACACGCGTCGTGCGACACGATCTCCGGCTCTCCGTCGCGGGGCGGACCGATGCGGGCGTGCACGCCCGGGGGCAGGTCGCGTCGTTCTCGACGTCGAGTCACCTTGCACCGGAGCGGATCCAGAAGGCGGCCAATGGCTTGCTCTCTCCGGAGATCGTCGTCGTGGACGCGCGCGAGGCTCGCGAGGGGTTCGACGCGCGCTTCTCCGCCACGGCCCGCGAATACGTCTACGTCATCGACTCGTCTCCCGTCGCCGATCCGTTCACCGCGCGCTACCTCTGGCACCGGCCGACGGAGCTGTCGATCGCCCGCATGCGCGTGGCGTCGCGCCATCTGGTGGGGGAGCACGACTTCACGTCGTTCTGCCGGCACCCGGGCCACGGGAAGCCGACGGTGCGCCACCTCCAGCGTGTCTCGGTTTCACGAGAAGGCTCCACGGTGCGGGTGCGCATCCGCGCCAACGCGTTCCTTCACCAGATGGTTCGGACCATCGTGGGCACGCTCGTGCGGGTGGGTGAAGGGAGGCTCGAGCCGCAGGATGTTCAGATCATGCTGGAGGCGAGGAAGCGCGACGTGATCTCGCAGCCGGCGCCTCCGAGAGGGCTGACGCTCGAGCACGTCTCGTATGGGTCGGGTCTGGGAACGAGCGACCGGCGATGAGGGTCGCCAACTTTGACGGTCTTGCGTTCCCGCAGGTAGCATTGCCCATCGGCCGGGATGCCCGGCCGATTTCCCACGTATGAAGACCTATTCTCCGAAGCCCGAGCACATCGTGCGCCGCTGGTACGTGATCGACGCCAGCGGCCTGGTGCTCGGACGCCTCGCGTCGGAGGTCGCCGCCATCCTCCGCGGCAAGCACAAGCCCATCTTCGCGCCGCACATGGACACCGGCGACAACGTCATCGTCGTGAACGCGGCACAGATCGAGATGACCGGCGGAAAGGAGTCGAAGAAGATCTCGTACCGCCACTCCGGCTACCCCGGCGGCATCAAAGGAACCCGGTACGACACGCTCCTGGCCAGCAAGCCCGAGTGGGTCATCGAGAAGGCGATCCGAGGGATGCTCCCGAAGAACAGCCTCGGTCGCTCGATGATCAAGAAGCTGCACGTGGTCGCCGGCGCCGAGCATCCGCATCAGGCCCAGCAGCCGGTGCCGTACACGCTCGGCCGCCCGCCCGTGTGGGAAGGCCTCCCGGAGAAGCAGCCTCGGCCGACCAGGAAGGCCGCCACCGCGCCAACGCCCGACAAGCCCGCGGCGAAGAAGCCCGCTGCCAAGCCGAAGACCACGGCCAGGACCGCGGCCAAGTCTCCGGCGAAGAAGTCCGCCGCCAAAAAAACCACTGCCAAGAAGCCCACGGCACGCAAGACCACGGCGTCGTCGGCGAAGAAGACGACCGCCCGCAAGCCCGCTGCTCGCAAGTCCACCGCCCAAGGACCCATCGCCAAGAAGACCCAAGAGGAGTCGTAAGTGGCCACGACCGCCGCGAAGATCATCACCGGACGTCGTAAGGAAGCCGTCGCACGGGTGCGCCTCATCCCCGGCACCGGGAACTTCGACATCAACGGAAGATCCTTGGACGACTACTTCCCCACGAGGGTGCATCGCATGGTCGCGGTCTCCGCGCTCCGCCTCGTCGGACGCGAGAAGGACTTCGACGTCATCGCCACCATCCGCGGCGGTGGCATCGCCGGTCAGGCCGGCGCGATCCGTCTGGGCGTCGCCCGAGCGTTGCTCGACCTGGATCCCGAGCTCCGGGCGCAGCTGAAGGCCGAGGGCTACCTCCGACGCGACGCTCGTGAGAAGGAGCGCCGGAAGTACGGTCTCAAGAAGGCCAGGAAGGCTCCGCAGTACTCCAAGCGGTAGGCCGGGCGCTCAGCGCAGCGGTTGCTCGGAAACGCCACCCGTCGGTTGGACGTCATCGTCGGCTCCGAGCACGTCGTCATCCGACGCCGCGTACGCACCGGACTCGATGGCCCGGACGACCTCTCGAGCGTGGTCCTCGTCCTGAGGCATGACCCACAGGTACACCGCCCCGGCCCGGTACGGTCCTTCGCCCTCGCCTTTCATCAGCACCATGATCCCCTCGGCCTCCAGGTGGCCCTTGGTCAGTAGGCCATCGAAGGCGTTGCTGCTGACGTACACGCGCACGGGCGAATCGCTCATGCGCCGATGCTCCCACACGAGCGCCGATCCGGGGGACCAGAACGTGCCGGCTCGGGTAGCCTTGCCGCCGTGGGACGTCTCTTCGGAACCGATGGCGTTCGTGGCGTCGCAGGCACGGAGCTGACCCGGGAACTGGCCTTCGGCCTGGGCCGCGCGGCCGTCGTCGTGCTGGGACGCCACGGTGCGAGGCGGCCGACGTTCCTGATCGGACGCGACACACGACGCTCGGGCGTCTGGTTGGAGGAGGCTCTCGCGGATGGCATCCGCTCGGCTGGCGGCGACGTGATCTTGGCCGGTGTCGAGCCCACGCCCGCGATCGCCTTCCTGACGATGGCGCTGGAGGCATCGTCGGGCGTGGTGATCTCGGCATCGCACAATCCGCCGGAGGACAACGGCATCAAGTTCTTCTCTCGCGACGGGATGAAGCTGTCCGACGATCTCGAGGACGAGATCGAGATGCTGCTCGCCGAGCGTTCCGCGCCCGCCCCCGAGCCCGGGCGGGTGAGCGAGAACGGCGTGGGGCGCGAACGCTACCTGGAGCACATCGTGGCGTCGTCGGAAGGGTCGCTCGACGGCATGTCCGTGGTGATCGATTGCGCGAACGGCGCCGCATCCGAGCTCGCGCCTCGCATCCTGCGTCGACTGGGTGCCCTCGTCCACCCGATCTTCGACCGGCCCGACGGCGACAACATCAACGTCGGCTGCGGCGCGCTCCACCCGGACGTCGTGGCGGCCGAGGTCGTTCGTCTGGGCGCGGACGCCGGTGTGGCGCTCGACGGCGACGCGGATCGGGCCTTGTTCGCCGACGCGCGCGGCAACGTGGTCGACGGCGATCAGGTGTTGGCGGCGTGCGCGATCGAGATGCACGAACAAGGCACGCTCGTCGGCGACCTGGTCGTCACCACCGTGATGGCGAACCTGGGGTTCCATCGGGCCATGGGCGAAGCCGGCGTCGACGTGGTCGCGACGCAGGTGGGGGACCGCTACGTGCTGGAGGAGATGCTTCGCAGCGGCGCTGTGCTCGGAGGGGAGCAATCCGGCCACGTGATCTTCCGCGAGCGGTCGACCACCGGCGACGGGCTCCTCACGGCCGTGAGGTTCCTTTCGATGGCCGCTCGACGGAGCGTGAGCATCGAGGAGCTGGCGTCGTGCATGCGGCGTTTCCCGCAGGTGCTGCTGAATGTGCCGGTCGCCGATCCCGGCGGGTTGAGAGGTGCGGAGGCGGTGTGGGACGAGGTCCGTCGTGCAGAGGACGAGCTGGGGGACGGCGGGCGCGTGCTGGTCCGTGCCTCGGGGACGGAGCCGCTCGTTCGAGTGATGGTGGAGGCCGAGGCCGCCGACGACGCCAGCCGCTACGCGGACGACCTCGCCGGCGTGGTCCGGTCCAGCCTCGGAGGGTCGTGACTCTCCGCCGTCCCGGCCGTCCCCGGAGCCACTGTTAGGGTTGCTCCATGTGCGGCATCGTGGGCTACGTCGGCCCTCACCAAGCGCTTCCCATCGTGATGGAGGGTCTCCGACGTCTGGAATACCGGGGGTACGACTCCGCCGGCGTCGCCGTGCTGGAGGACGGCCTCTCCGTCGTCAGGCGGGCGGGCAAGCTCGGCGAGCTGGAGGCGGCGCTCGCCGAGGCTGAACCCCTCGCGGGGCACACCGCGATGGGCCATACGCGATGGGCCACTCACGGCGCGCCCACCGATCGCAACGCGCACCCGCACCAGGACTGTCACGGTCGCATCGCCGTGGTCCACAACGGCATCATCGAGAATTTCCACACGCTCCGCGCCCGACTCGAGAAAGACGGGCACGTGCTGGCCTCCGAGACCGACACGGAGTGCATCGCCCACCTGATCGAGGAGCACGTCCGCGGCGGCGCGGCGTTGGCCGACGCGGTGCGCGCGACCGTCCGCGAACTTCAGGGCGCCTACGCCCTCGTCGTGGTGTCGTCGGATGAGCCCGGCCTCATCGTGGGGGTCAAGGTCTCCTCGCCGCTCGTCGTGGGTCTGGGCGACGGCGAGACGCTCCTGGCGTCCGACGTACCGGCCCTGCTCGACAGGACGACCACGGTGATCCCGATGGAGGAGGGCCAGGTCGTCGAGGCTCGCCCCGATGGCGCGGCCTTCACTGACTTCGACGGGAACGCGCTCTATCCGCAGCCCATCGTCGTGGAGCGCGATCTGGCCCGCGCGCAGAAGGCCGGGTTCGAGGATTTCATGTTGAAGGAAATCCACGAGCAGCCGGGGGCGATCCGCGACACGCTCGTTGGGCGTGTGGTGAACGGCCGCCTGGTGATGGACGAGCTGCGGATCGCGGACGACGTGTTGCGAGAGGTCGACAAGGTGTTCGTGGTCGCCTGCGGGACGGCGTTCCATTCGGGGCTCGTGGCGAAGTACGCGATCGAGCACTGGACGCGGCTGCCGGTCGAGATCGAGATCGCGAGCGAGTTCCGTTACCGCGACCCCGTCCTGGACGCCGACACGTTGACGCTCGCGGTGAGCCAATCGGGCGAGACGATCGACACCCTCGAGGCGGCGCGTCACGCCCGCCGACAGGGCTCCCACGTGATCGCGGTGACGAACACGGTCGGTTCCTCGTTGGCCCGAGAGGCGGACGGCGTGCTGTACACCCACGCCGGCCCGGAGATCGCGGTGGCGGGCACGAAGACGTTCGCGACGCAGATGGTGTCGCAGTATCTGGTGGCGCTCTACCTTGCGCAGGTGCGCGGATCGATGTTCCCGGCTGAGATCGCCGAGATCCTGGATCGGATGGACGAGCTGCCGGGCGACGTCCAGCGGGCGATCGGGTTGGACGCAGCGGTGCGCGAGCTGGCCGAGCGGTACCGCGACGTGCGTGACGTGTTGTTCATCGGCAGGCACACCGGCTACCCCACGGCGCTCGAGGGCGCGCTGAAGCTCAAGGAGCTCAGCTACGTCCACGCCGAGGGTTTCCCCGCCGCCGAGCTGAAGCACGGCCCCATCGCGCTGATCGAGGACGGGATGCCGGTGGTGGCGATCGCCACCGAATGCCACGTGTACCCGAAGATGCTCTCGAACATCCAGGAGGTTCGCGCGCGCGGCGCGGAGGTGATCGCGATCGCGACCGAGGGCGACGCGCAGATCGGCGCGATGGTCGACCACGTGCTGGAGGTGCCCGCCACGCCGGAGCTGCTCTCACCCGTCGTCGTCACCGTGCCCTTGCAGCTGTTCGCGTACCACATGGCGAAGCTCCGAGGCTGCGACGTCGACCAACCCAGGAATCTGGCGAAGAGTGTCACGGTCGAATAGCGCCGTGGAATGAGGAGTCATATGCGGACCCTCAGCTCGATCCGTCGTGCCGCCACCGTTCCAACGCTCGCGTTCATGCTCGTGGTGGCCGCCGCGCAGGCCGCCCACGCGTGCTCATGCGCGCCGGGAGATCCGCGGGACGCCCTGCATGGCGCCGACGGCGCGTTCGTTGGCACCCTCGTCGAACGGACGGAGGTGGACGATCAGACCTCGATCTTCACGTTCGAGGTCGAGACCGCCGTCAAGGGCGCCCTCGGCGTCGAGGTCGACGTGCGCTCCGCATCGAACGGCGCCGCGTGCGGCCTCGAGGTCGGGTTCGGCCAACGGATCGGTTTGTTCCTGGATACCGCGAACGACGGGGCCTGGACGTCCGGTCTCTGTTCCCAGATCGACCCCGAGGTGCTGCTGGAGGCGGCGCAGCCGCTCCCGCCACCGGACGGCGTCGGGCCGGTTCGCTACGTGGTCGGTGGGAACCTGGGCGAGAACCGGCTCATGGCGCTCGATCGCAAGGGCAGGACCCTCGGCTACGGCGCCGGTGACGGCTACGCGCAGGACGTGCAGGTCTGCCCCGGAGCGACCCGGGTCCTCGAGTCGGCCGCGGTGGGTCGCAAGGCGCAGCTGGTCCTGCGGGAGCTGCCTGCGCTCGAGGTGGTCAGGACCATCACACTCGCCGAGACACGACGCCCCTGGCTCCCGCACGCGGCTTGTCTGAGCGGCAATGGAGGGCGTCTGCTCGCCTTCGAACGCCACAAGGCCGAGTACTGGCTCCATCAGGTGACCGGTTCGACCGACCGCATCGCGTGGCACGGCCACGTGCGCGACGTCGTGATCCAGGATGGGCACGCCTACGTGATCGACGGTCTCGAGCTGTTCGAGGTGAACGTTCGCGACGGCGGCCTCCGGCCGGTCGCGCCCGTCCCCGCGCATGTCCAAAGGGTCGCCGTCTCGCCCGACGGCTCGCGGATCGCGGGCTTCGTCTTCGGCCGATCCGATCCCGTGCCGACGCCCTCCCGCGTGGTCTCGGTGCGTGTCGCGGACGGCGCGCTGACGAGCTTCGAGCTGACCGACTTCGCCTTCGGCGACGTGGCATGGGTCGATGCAGGGACGATCGCCTACCTCCCGGGGGGCTCGGACGATCAGCATGCGTGGCTCTTGGATGCGGTCACCATGCGTCCCGTCGGGGGCTTCGACGGCTGGTACGCGGCCGAGTCCGTGGTCCTCGGCGGAGCCGTGTTCGGCATCGGGTGGGGACAGCTCGCCCGGGCGGATCTGGGCGGCGGCGACGTGCGCCTGGTGCGGGCTTTCGACGGCCCGCAGACCTTCGTCCTCGATGTCGTTCCCTCTATGGGCACCTCCGCCTGAGTCCGCCCCACCGAAGCGTCTCCCTGGTCGCCTCCGCGTCGTCTAGCCTTTCAGGGTGGAGATCCTGGGCCTGGGAGTCGACATCTGTGAGATCGCCCGGATGGAGCGCGCGCTCGCCCGGCACGCGACCCTGCGGGAGCGCGTGTTCACGCCCGAGGAGCGCGCCTACTGCGACGGCAAGGCGAGGCCCGCCGAGTCCTATGCCGGGCGGTTCGCGGCTCGGGAGGCGACGATCAAGGCGCTCGGTGGGTACCGCGGCAAGCGCTGGCAGGACATCCATGTCAGCCGTCATCCGAGCGGCGCCCCGTCGATCGTCCTGGAGGGGAACGCGAAGCGACGCGCCGACATGCTCGGCATCTCGAACGTGTTGGTGACGTTCACGCACGAGAAGACGAACGCGGTCGCGTTCGCCGTGGCGGTAAGCGAGTGAAGCCCGTCCTCACCCCCGATCAGGCGTCGGCGCTCGACCGGGAGACGCAGGCTCGCGGGATCCCCGCCGGCCTCCTCATGGAGCGTGCGGGACGGGCCGTCGCTCGTGCGGCTCTCGACGTCATGGGCGGTTCCTACGGGCGGCGCGCGGTCGTCGTCTGCGGGAAGGGGAACAACGGCGGCGACGGGTTGGTCGCGGCGCTGCATCTCGCGCGGTGGGGTGTGCGAGTCGCGGTCGTCGCCGTCGAAGCGCTGGGCGACCTGCGCGAGCCGGCGGCGGGCAACGCGGCTCGCCTGGACGAGGTCACGTCGGTCCGCGTGCTGCCGTTCGATCACGGGATGCTCGATCGTGAGCTGCGCCGGGCCGACGTCGCCATCGACGCGCTCTTCGGCACGGGTTTCCGTGGTATCCCCGAGGACGATTGGGCCGACGCCATCGCCGGGCTGAACGCGTCACCCGTCGCGGTCGTGGCCGTCGACATCCCCTCGGGGGTGAACGGCGCCACCGGCGCGGTGGAAGGCGACGCGGTTCGCGCCGACCTCACCGTGACGTTCGGCGCGCCCAAGGTTGGCGTCGTCGTCTTGCCCGGGGCCGAGTTGGCGGGTGTGGTTCGCGTCGCCGATATCGGGTTCCCGCAGGACCTGGTGCTCGCCCGGGCGTTCCTGACGGAGCCCGCCGACGTGGCCGCCGTCCTGCCCGAACGCGAGACCGACACCCACAAGCGCGCGACTGGCGTGCTGGTCGTCGTCGCCGGCTCGCGCGACATGACGGGAGCTGCCGGTCTCATCGCCCGGGGGGCGGGTCGGATCGGGACGGGACTGGTCCAGGTCGCCGCCCCGGAGGGCATCCTGCCGGTCGTGCAGGCGGGGCTCGCGGAGTCGACGTTCTTGCCGCTGCCCGAGACGTCCGTCGGTACCGTCGCGGCCGCGGCGCTCGACACGCTCCTGGACCGCCTCGAGGGCGCGGACGCCGTCGCGATCGGTCCCGGCCTCTCCACCAACGAGGAGACCGCGGATCTCGTTCGACGATTGGTCCGCGACTGTCCAGTGCCGTTCGTCCTCGACGCCGACGGGTTGAACGCGTTCACGGGGCGTGCGGCCGAGCTCGCCGATCGCAAGTCGGACGCGGTCCTCACGCCGCACGTCGGGGAGTTCGTTCGCCTCTCCGGCGTGTCGGCCCGCGAGCTCGCCGACGATCGCATGACCCACGCACGCGCCCTGGCCGAGCGGACCGGCGCCGTGACGTTGCTGAAGGGCAGCCGAACGCTGGTCGCGACGCCCGACGGCGTCGTCAGGATCAACCCCACCGGCGGCCCGGTCCTCGCCACGGCCGGTTCGGGAGACGTCTTGACCGGGATCATCGGGGGGTTGCTGGCTCGCGGGCTCGATCCGGCGGACGCGGCGTTCGCGGGCGCCTACGTCCACGGTCTCGCGGGGATCCTGGCGGGCCGGTCGTCGGGGGAGGGGACGCTCGCATCCGACATCGCGCGCCACGTGCCGGAGGCCGTGAACCGGGTGTGGGAGGACGCGTGAGCAGCCTGCGTCCCACGTGGGTCGAGGTCGATCTGGATGCGGTCCGTCACAACGTGCGCGCGTTGAAGCCCGAAGAGGTGGAGCTGATGGCCGTGGTGAAGGCGGACGCGTACGGCCACGGCGCTGTCGCGGTCGCCGGGGCCGCGCTCGAGGCGGGCGCCACGTGGATCGGCGTCGCGCTCGTCGAGGAAGGGCTCCGGCTTCGGGAAGCGGGGATCGAGGCGCCCATCTTGGTCCTGTCGGAGTTCCCGCCCGGGTCCGAGCTCCTGGCGATCGCGGCCGAGCTCACGCCCAGCCTGTACTCCGACGCCGCTCTCGCCCGGCTGTCGGAGGCCGCGTCCGGGCGCGAGATCGGCGTGCACGTGAAGGTCGATACCGGGATGCATCGGGCCGGCGTCTATCCACCCGAGGCCACGAAGGCCTTCGTCGATCGCGTGGCCTCGCGCGGGCTGCGCATCGGGGCCTTGTGGACGCACTTCGCCAGCTCCTCAGAGGATGAGAAGACCACGCTGGTCCAGCTGGAACGCTTCATCGCGGTCGTCGAGGAGGTGCGCGACGCCGGGCACGCGCCGGCGATCCTGCACACCGCGAACAGCGGTGCCACGATCCTGTACCCGGAGACCCATCTCGACCTCGTCCGGACGGGGATCGCGATGTACGGCCTGGAACCCGCTCCCGGCGTGGCCGACGGTCTGGGGCTTCGCCCGGCGCTCACCTGGCGGTCGAAGGTCGCCGCGACCAGGCGACTCCCCGCCGGGGAGCGCGTCTCCTACGGACACCGATACCTGCTGGAGCACGACGCAAACGTCGCCACGGTGCCGGTGGGCTACGCCGACGGCTACCCTCGCATCCTGTCGTCCCGGGCCGACGTCTTGATCCGGGGGCATCGATGCCGGGTGGCGGGGAGCGTGACGATGGATCAGCTGATCGTGGATTGCGGCGACGTGCCGGTCGAACCCGGCGACGACGTCGTCCTGCTCGGCCGCCAAGGGGACGAAGCGATCACCGCGGAGGAGCTCGCCATCCAGGCCGACACCATCGGGTACGAGATCGTCACCGGGATCGGCGCTCGGGTTCCGCGGGAGCATGTGGCATGAGCACGAAGCGCACGGCGGCGATCGCGACCGCCGTCGCGGCCGGCACCGTCGCCGCGGGTGCCGCGGCGCGCGTCCTGATAGGTCGCCGTCACCGGGCCAACGAAGGGGCGTCGACGATCGGCGACCTGCCTCCTGAGGAGCTCGATCCGATCGTGTCGTTCGATGGCACCGAGATCGCCATCAGGGTCGCCGGGGAGCCCAACGCGCCGTTGCTGCTCTTCACCCACGGGTTCAGCCTGGACATGTCCGTCTGGCACGAGCAGTGGATCGATCTGGCCGACGACTTCCGGTGCGTGTTGATGGACCACCGTTCGCACGGGGCGAGCGCGGAGGCGGCGCACGGAGACCTGTCGATCCGCGCGATGGGGCGAGACATCGCCGCGGTGCTCGACGCGGTTGCCCTCGACCGGCCGGCGGTGGTGGTCGGTCACAGCATGGGAGCCATGGCGATCATCGCGATGGCCGAGCAGCGTCCCGAGCTCTTCGGCTCGCGGGTCGCCGGCGTCGCACTGATCGGCGCTTCGTCCTCGGACCTCTTCCGCGGCGCGATGGGATCCGTGGCCGGGCTCCTACGTCTCCGACTGGGAACGATCGCGACCGCGGCTCGCCGCGTCGATCGCCTGCGTCGCGCCGTCCTCGCGGGTCCCGCCGACATGGGTGGTGTCTTCGCACGGATGACCCAGTTCGGTCCGGAGCCGCAGCCACATCTGGTCGACCACATCGTTGGGCTGGCCGGCCGGGCCCGACCGGAGGTGTGGACCGACGGCCTCGCCGAACTGATGGAGATGGATCTCCGCCACGCCCTACCTCGGGTCCGGGTGCCCGCGATCGTGATCGTGGGACAGCACGACCGGGTGACCCCGCCGGCGACGGCCGTCGAGCTGGTCGGCGCACTCCCGGACGCGACGCTCGCGGTCGTCGAGCACGCGGGGCATATGGCCATGCTCGAACGACCTGCCGAGGTGAACCACCACATCCGTGTCTTCGCACGGCGTTGCCTCCCCGAGGGCGACCCGAGCGCGAACGGCACCGGAACCCTGAAGAAGACGCCGACCCGGAAGACCACTAGCGGGAAGACCACGAGCAAGGGCACGCAGGAGACCCCGGGGAAGACGGCGTGACGCGGACGCTGGCCGAGGCCGCGGCCGACGCCGCCACGTGTCCGAAGTGCCGTCTCGCGCAGACCCGGACGCAGGTCGTGTTCGGCGTGGGAGCTCCCGACGCCGACCTGCTGTTCATCGGTGAGGCGCCGGGGTTCCACGAGGACAAGCAGGGCGAGCCGTTCGTCGGCGCAGCCGGGCAGTTGTTGACGCGGATGCTCGGCGAGATCGGACTCCGACGCGAAGACGTCTACATCGCCAACGTGTTGAAGTGCCGGCCACCGGCCAACCGCGACCCGTTGCCGGACGAGATCGAAGCGTGCACGCCGTGGCTCGTCGAGCAGATCTCGTTCATCCAGCCACGCTTGGTCAGCACGCTCGGGAACTTCGCGACGAAGTTCGTGTTGAATACGTCGCAGGGCATCACGCGGCTGCGCGGACAGGCGTTCCCGTGGCACGGTCGGACGGTGATCCCGACGTTCCACCCGGCGGCGATCCTCCGAAGCGGCGGAGATGGATCGAAGCAGTTCGAGCTCTTCCGCGAGGACTTCGGCCTGATCGGCCGGACGCTGCAGGAACTGCGCGAGCCTCCTCTCGACGAGGCACCGGCGGACGCCGGGGGTGAGACGGCTGCGGGCGAGGAGCAGCTGGAGCTCTTCTGATGAGGATCGAGCTGCGGGCCGGGACCGCCGACGACACCCGTGCGGTGGGTGAGGCGATCGCCGCGCTGCTCCTTCCGCGAGATGCCGTGATCCTCACGGGGGAGCTCGGTGCGGGGAAGACCACGCTGGTGCAGGGGATCGCCCGCGGATTGGGCGTGACCGAGCACGTGGTCTCGCCCACGTTCACGCTGGTGCGCGAGTACCACGGTCGCCTGGAGGTCGCGCACGTCGACGTCTATCG
>JBBQVZ010000039.1:0-24843 GCA_038211015.1 Actinomycetota bacterium
CGATCCGCTGCCGCTCGATCGCGGCACCGAGGGCACCGGCGGCGGCGCGCAGGGCGCCGGGCTCCACCTCGGACCAGCCGCGTGCCTCGCGCCGGTCGTCGAACCCGAAGAACCCCCACCAATCCGCCCCGACGAAGACCGGCACCGCCAACACGCTCCCGACGCCCTCTCCAGACAACACACGCCGCTCGCATTCCGGCAGCTCGCTGACGGGACCGCTCACCTCGCCGCGGCGCCCCAGTACCTCTATCCAGCGGGAGAAGTCCGGCGCGAACGGGTGCAGGTGGTTGGTGGGGTCCTCGAAGATCTGTCCGACGCCATCGGCGTCCCACTCGAAGCGAAGGTCCATCCACAACCGTCCGTCGGGACCGCGCGTGTTCTGGAAGAGATAAGCGCGAGAGACGGCCGCAGCTGTTCCGAGGTGCGCCAGCACCTCGTCGATCCGATCGTGCCAAGCCTCGTCGCGCAAGAAACGTTCGGTGGCGAACGCGACCGCTCCGAGGACGGCCTCTCCGATTCCGGCCGGTGCCTCCATCTCCTCGTGCTATCGGCGAAGGGCCGTTCCTCCTGTAGACCGCGATCGGGGGTCCGGCAGGCGCCTGCTACCCTTGGCGGGCGATGCCCGACTACAAGGAAGTCCTCCACGAGCGCCTGTACGTACGCGTTCCCGGCACGGACAAGCTCCGGAAGACCGCTGCGGCCCGCCTGAAGCATCTGCTGGCGAACGGGTGGCGCGAGACCGATCGGTCGCAGACCCCCGACCACGTGATGGTTCGGTTCGAGCGAACGGGCCACGCCCCGATGAAGGCGCGCCTGCCCAAGTTCGTCCCCGAGGTGCGGATGGAACGCCGTCCGCGACGGGACGGTCAGGGTGGCGGCCCCCGCGGCCGCCGCTGATCTTCCGCTCTCAGCGCGTATCGCCGGATATCATCCGGTTCAACCGCGTGTTCTCCGGATGACGTTCGGGTATCCTTAGAGTTACCGCTGGATATCCTTCGCGTGCCCCGCATCTCCTGCCGGGGCTCGCGCCGACCGAAGACCCATCTGGAGGTGTGAGCATGAGCGTCCAGATCCATCCTGAGCCGTCCAACGTTCGACCGGGACACCGCGACCCGCATGCCCACGCCGCGCACCAGCCGTTCGAGTACCCGCTCCGGCGGGAGTACGTCGAGCCCGATTGGACGCGCCTCCCCGGCTACAAGGACGTCACCACGGAACAGTGGGAGTCCGCCCAGTGGCAGCGCGCCCACACCGTGAAGAACCTCAAGGAGTTCAAGGAGGCGCTCGGAGACTTCTTGGACGACGACCTGCTGGCCGACATCGAACGCGATCAGCAGGAGCGCGCGACCATGTCCATGTTGATCCCGCCCCAGATGGTCAACACGATGGAGGAGCACGACCTGCGTCACGACCGGGTCCGCAACTACATGGCTCCGGCCCTCAGCGACCGGCAGACCGAGTGGACCAGCCACCCGATGTCGTCGCGCGACTCGCTGCACGAGGCCGATATGTGGGCCGTCGAGGGTCTCACGCATCGCTATCCGACGAAGGTTCTGGCCGAGCTGATCCCGACGTGTCCGCAGTACTGCGGTCACTGCACGCGGATGGATCTGGTCGGCAACGACACGCTGCAGGTCCTCAAATACAAGTTCGAGGTCAAGCAGAACGACCGGTGGGAACAGATGCTCGACTACCTCCGGAAGACCTCGCAGGTTCGCGACGTGGTCGTATCCGGAGGCGACATGGCGAACGTGCCCATCAAGCGGCTCGAGGATTTCGTGTCGAAGCTTTTGGACATCGAGAACATCCGCGACATCCGCATCGCGTCGAAGGGCCTGATGGGCCTGCCGCAGCATTTCCTGCAGGACGACGTCCGCGCGGGCATGGAGGCCATGGCGACGAAAGCCCGCTCACGCGGCGTCGACATCGCGCTGCACACCCACGTGAACTGCGCGCAACAGGTGACGCCGCTCGTCGGCAAGGCGGCGCGGATGACGCTCGAGGCCGGCTTCCGCGACGTGCGCAACCAGGGCGTGCTGCTGCGGGGCGTGAACACGGCGCCGAACGACCTGTTGGAGCTCTGCTTCATGCTCCTCGATCACGCGAAGATCATGCCGTACTACTTCTACATGTGCGACATGATCCCGAACGCCGAGCACTGGCGGACATCCGTCGCCGAGGCACAGGACCTGCAATACCAACTGCTCGGGTACATGCCGGGGTTCGCGACGCCGCGCGTCGTCTGCGACGTGCCGTTCGTCGGCAAGCGGTGGGTGCACCTGCTGAAGGACTACGACCGCACGAAGGGCATCTCGTACTGGACGAAGAACTATCGGACCGGCATCGAGGACGACGACGTCGACGCGCTCACCCGTCGGTATCCGTACTACGACCCGATCTACACGCTGTCGGAAGAGGCGCAGAAGTGGTGGCGGGAGCAGACGGCGAACGGCGAGCCGGAGTCGCTTCCGGCCTGACCGGCCTCAGCCGTTCAGGACCACGCTGAACGCGTCCGCCCAGGACTGCTCCTCCTCTTGCGACAAGACCTTGTACGACTGCAGGTTCGCGAGCATGTCCTCGGTCGGGAACACCAACGGGCTCTCGGCGAGGAACTCCAGGTAGTCGCGATCCGCCGCTTCGGTCGCCTCCGCGGCGTGTTGCCGGACGAGATCTTGGACCGCGGGGACGGGCGTCACGTACCCGACCCACTCGGTGATCGCCGCTGCGATCTCCGGGCGGTAGACGAAATCCAAGAACGCGTGCGCGTCCGCGGGGTGTTGCGCCGTGCGGAGGATCTCCATCGGCGTGACCCACAGGATGCCGCCCTCCTCCGGCACTACGAACTGCAGGTCGGGGTTCGCGAGCTGGAGCTGCAGGACGTCGCCCGACCACGCCATGGTCGCCCAGACGTCGCCCTCGGCGAGCGCGCGGGTGTAGTCCTGCCCGTAGTACTGGCGAACGATCCCGGCATCCCGCTGGTCCAACAGCTTCTGCTGAGCGCGCTGGACGTCGTCCTCGGAGGCGTTCTGGATGTCCACCCCGAGCGACAGGAGCGTCAGGTTCATCGTGTCGACCATCTCGGTGAGCATGCCCACGTGTCCCGCGAAGGCGGGATCCCAGAGGTCGGCGAACGCCGTGAGCGGTCGCCCGGTCTTACCCGGATCGTATGCGATCCCGGTGATCCCGCCCTGCCAAGGGATGCTGTGGACGTTGCCCGGATCGTAGGCGGGATCGGCGAACGCAGGGCTGATGTTGGCCGTCACGGTCGGAAGGGCGTCGTGATCGATCGTCGCGAGCCAACCCAGGCGCTCCATCTTGACCACGACCCAGTCCGAGAGCGTGATCAGGTCGTATCCCGGATCCTGGTCCCCACTGATCTGCGGAAGGAGCTTGCCGAAGAACGCCGCGTTGTCGTTGATGTTCTCGCGGTACGTGACGTCGATGCCCGTTTCCTGCTCGAACGCGACGAGGGTCGGACTCTCGGCTCCCTTCTTCCCCGGGTCGATATACAGCGGCCATTGCGCGATCGAGAGCTCGTGAGCCAGCGGAGGCAGGCCGGAAGGCGTCGCTGCGGCCCCGGTGGGAGAAGGGTCGGCGCCGAGACCGCCACACGCCGCGAACAAGGCCGCGCCCGCGATGCCGGCCCCGCCCTTCCCCGCCGCCCGCAGCAGGTCGCGCCGAGTGAGACGGCGACCCGCGACGCGCTCGAGTCGCAACAGATCGTCGATGGACATCCGCGACATCCTGTTCCTGACCGAGCGCTTGGTCAAGACAAGGAACCGCTGTGCTACCGTGACGCAACCATGAGCCGGATCCTCACCGTGGTGGCGGCGCAGGTCCGCCCCGTTCCATTCGACGCTGCCGCGACGCTGCAGAAGTTCGAAGAGGAAGTCCGGATGCTTCGTGGGGCGTTCCAGGACGCAGACCTGTACATCTTCCCCGAGCTCTACCTGACCGGTGAACATCCGTTCACGCGCGCGCCGAGCGGATACGACGAGAATGCGCAACCGATCCCGGGTCCGCTGACCCGAGCCATCGGCCGTATCGCGAAGCGCGCCGAGCGGTGGATCGTGGCGGGTTCCATCGTCGAACGCGACGGCGACACGCTCTACAACACCGCGGTCGTCTTCGCTCCGTCGGGCCGCCTGGCCGCTCGCTACCGCAAGGTCTTCACGTGGCGACCGTTCGAGCGGTACACGGTCGGCACCGAGCCTCCGCCCGTGTTCTCCATCCCGAACGTCGGCAAGGTCGGCCTGATGATCTGCTACGACGGCTGGTTCCCGGAGATGGCGCGGAGCCTGGCGCTCCGCGGAGCCGAGGTCATCGCGCACCCCACGCTCACCACGACGCCCGATCGCGAAGAGGAACTGGTGCTGGCCCGCGCGAACGCCATCACGAACCAGTGCTACGTGATCAATCCGAACGCCGTCGTCACCGTCGGGGGCGGCAGGAGCATCGGCGTCGACCCCGAGGGACGCGTGCTGTTCGTGGCCGGGTCGGGGGAGGAGTTCCTCCCCGAGGTGCTGGACCTCGACCGGGTGCGGACCGTGCGCCAGCGCGGCACCCGAGGGCTCAACAGGGTGCTCCAGCACGTGCGCGATGCTCCGCGCGCGGCGTTCGACGCCTACGACGATCTCGGCCGGGACTGACGTCCGCCGGGTGCCTGCGCCAACGTCGCCTCGAACAGCCGGCGGAGCATCCGAGCCGTCGGCAGACTTGGATCGATGACCTGTTGCTGGACCAACCCGTCGGCGGCCGAGGCGAACGCCTCCCCGACGCTCTTCGCGTCCAGGTTCTCGAGACCGAGCTCCTTGACCAACTGCCGGTAGAGCGTCACGAACGGAGCTCGCCACCGGGCGTACTCGGCGGCGTAGCGCTCGCGGATGAGATCGTCTGCGAGCGCGAAGACGTAGATCGACATGTGCACGCGCATCACGTCGGCGGTGGCGGGCAGCGCCATCCACGCGATCACGGCGCGCATCCGGCTCTCGGCGGGGCCCGGGCCGTCGACCAGTTCCTCCAACGGTTGGATCCAATCCCGCCGAGCCTGGACCAGGAGGGCCAGGATCAGATCCCGCTTGTCCTTGAAGTGGTAGTGGACCATCCCGTGCGAGATGCCGGCGCGTTGGGCAACGCGGCGTGTCGTGAATCCGTCGGGGCCGTGCTCCGCCAAGGTGCCGCGCGCGGCCTCGAGGATCCGTTCTCGCGTTGCGGCACCTTGCGCCTCACGCGCGGACCGCGCGACATCACCGGCCATGGTCCTCCCGGACTAACCCCACGGGACGCCGACGCCCTCGACGGAAGGGCTTCCGGGCACCATGTCGGAGAACGATGTCCCATAGGGACACTCGTCCCGAAGCTTCAGCACCAACGGGTCGAGGTTCGGCGGCTCCGAGAAGTCGAACGCCCCACCGAGCGGGCTCGCCTGCTTGTCGCGATCGGTGAGCGACTTGAGCCCGTGAAGATCCTCGATGAACTTCAGGACCGACGAGAACTCGTACACGGTGTCGTCGACGTAGCCGCCGTCCGCGCTGTCACCACGACGCGTGTACGGCGAGATGATCAGCGCCGGCGTCCGTGGGCCGAGACCCATGATGTCATAGTGGGGAGGGACGACCGAGTCGTAGAACCCGCCGAAGTCGTCCCACACCACGACGATCGCGGTCGACGCCCAGTAGTCGCTCTTCATGATCGCGTTGATCTGCGCCACGGTCCAGTTCTCGCCGGCGCACACGGACACACCCGCGCCCGGGTGCTCGTTGTAAGACTCGGGAGGGATCAACCATGAGACCGCCGGGAGCTTCCCGGCTTTGACGTCCTTGATGAAGTTCTCCGGCGGCTGGACCTTCGCCCACATGTCCGAGTTGAAGCGCACGTGCCGGATCGCCTGCAGCGCGTTCATCCACTGGTCCTCGTTGGCGTAGTACTTCCAGTCGATGCCGGCCTTCTCCAGCATGTCCGGGAGCGTCTTGACGTCGATGCAGGTCCGGATGTTCTCCCAGAACGGATTGATCTTGTAGATCATGTTGGGGAAGTTGTTCGTGTAATGCTCCTCGTACGACATGATCTTCTTCTCTTGGGCCTCGGTGAGGTCATCGCGGAAGTGCGGCGTGAACTCGGTGGGGTCGTCGCAGTAGCTGCCCGCTTGATCGGTGGTGGTCTTGTTGTCGACGATGCCCTTCGCCTGCGCAGCCACCGTGTACAGATGCTCCGGGAACGTCGGGCCGAACATCGACGTGAAGAAGTGGTCGGCCAGCACGAATCGGTCGGCGTACGCCCAGTAGTTCGGGATGCTCGATCGGTCGTGATGGTCGTATCCGGACATGTCCTCGCCCGAACCGATGATGTTGTACCCGTTCATCGCCCCGCCGTTGATCGCGTATAGCCCCGATGAGAATCCGTGCGTGATGTCGTGCGGCTGGATGTCGGGAGCATCCGTCAGCTTGTAGTCGGGCCCGGGCGTGCACACCCCGTCCGTGCAGGTCAGCGTCCCGCCCGTCGTGGTTCCCACGGCACCCGGGTAGGTCGCGAAGTAGTTGTTGAAGGTCCGGTTCTCCTTGACCATGAAGATGACGTGCTTGATCGGGCTATCGGGCCCGACGACACCGTCCACGCCGCCGTTCGCACCGCCGCTCCCTTGACCGTTCCCCGGACCCGGGGTGCCGCCGCCATCCGTCGACGGCGACCCGTCACCCCCGACCGGCCAAGCCCGCCATGCGAAGAGAGCCACGACGACGAGTCCGAGCCCGGCGACCGCTCGTCGTCGGACGACCTGTCTGTGCGTCGGCCGATGCCCGGACGGGCGTGGGACGATCGGACCAGGGGACGGCTGCACGATGAGCGCGAGTCTAGCGTCGGCCCGGTGGTCGGGAGCGGAGCGCTCGCAGCAGCGCAGCGAGTCGTCGGACAGTGCCACGGTACCGAGGGTCCGACGATCGGCTGCGCAACTCGAATGGGTCGGCGTCGCCGATCGCCCCCGTGATGTCGTACAGCTCGACGGTGCCGTCGGCGCTCTCGATGTAGGCGAAGTCGCTCGTCCGGACGCCCTGCCACGGCGGGATCTCACGGTCCCCCGCCCATTCGAGGAAGACACCGGCCGGCGATCTCCAGCGCTCGCCGAGGAGCGCGGGAGCGAAGCTCACGCCATCGACCGGCTGCCCGGGTCGGATGCCGGCGAGGTCCGCGACCGTGGGGGCGAGGTCCACGTTGGAGATCAGACCCTGCACGTCGTGCGCCTCGGCACCGGGCACCCGGACCGCGAACGGCGTTCGGATGCACTCCTCGTACTGACAACGCTTCCCGCGGATCCGGTGCTCGCCGAACGAGAACCCGTTGTCGGTCAGGAAGAAGATCACCGTTCGATCCAGTTCGCCCTCGGCCGCGAGCTGGCCGACGATCCGCTCCACTGCGTCGTCGACGCCGAGGAGCGTCTCGGCCACGTGCCGGCGATCCTCGAGGTACTGGGCCCGCGTGATGGCGTCGACGGGTCGCAACTTCCGCACCCACGCGGGCTTGTCCGAGACGTTGCGCTCGACGACGCTCGGCGGCACGGCAAGTGGCACACGCGAGAACGCGCCGGCGTGTCGGAGCGGAGACGTCCACGGCGGGTGCGGGGCGCTCGTGGCGAAGTAGAGGAAGAACGGCCGGTCGTCCGGCGCGGTCCGCAGGAACTCGACTGCGTGATCGGCGAACAGATCGGTCGCGTACGTGGCGGCCGCGTCGCTCGTCTGCATCGCGACTCCTTGATCCACGAACCCGAAGTTCGAGTACGTCGTGACCGCGGCCGTGTTGCGCTTGACAACCCAGCGGTCCCAGCCGGGAGGGATATACGGCCCTCGCCCGAACGGATAGCGGTTGAGGTACTTCCCGATCAGGCCGGTGAAGTAGCCGGCGTCGTGGAGCCACGTGGCGAGCGTCTGCGTCTCGTCGAACCGCTCGCCGTCGTTATTCGTGCGAACGTGCGTGTGCCGGCTGTACCGGCCCGACAGGATCGTCGCGCGCGACGGGCAACACAGCGGGGTCTGGATGAACGCTTCCGGGAACCACAGCCAATGCCCGTCCCGGTCCCGGATATGCGATTGCAGCCACGGGAGTTCCGGGGGATTCGATGGCAGCGTGTCGAACGCCTGATCGTCGGTGAGGATCACCACGACGTTCAGACGGTGGTCGCGGGCGCGAGGGGGAGGCGTCGCCGTGAGCGCGGCCGCGCCGAGGACGGCCGCGGCCAGCAGCGCCGCGGCCATCTGCCGCAGACTACCGCCCGGCATCCGGCGCCTTCCGCACCTTCCAGATGTGCTCGCTCGGGAACGCACGGGCCCATCCGAGCGGCGCGTAGTCCACGTAAGTCGTGTCGGCGTCCTCGGGTGGCCGGAGCTCGATCAGATCCACGATCTCGAAATCGTTCGCTCGGAACAACCGGATCCAGTCGCCGTACGTCAGCTGGAAGTCCGTGATGTTCCACTCGGGGTCGTCGCTGTCAGCACTCTGGAGTCCGAAATAGTCTCGCCGCATCTCGCGGGTCGCCGGCAGATCGTCTTCCTCGCCCCAGGCCACCCAGATCCACGGCGTCGTCCCGTTGAAGACGAACAGGCCGCCAGGACGAAGAACGCGCGAGACTTCCGGAACCGTGAGCAGTGGGTCGGCGAACCCCATCACGCCGTGATCGCAGAACACGAGGTCGAAGCTGGCGTCCCGGAACGGTATGCGTTCGCCGTCCGCCTGAACGAGAGGGAACCGAACGCCGGTCTCCGCCATCTTGGTCCAGCCGTGTCCCAGCTGCGCCGCGGAGAAGTCGAGCCCTATGAGGTGCGCCCCCCGCATCGCCACCTTGATCCCGAACTGGCACGCGCCGCAGCCGTACTCCAGCACGTCGAGGCCCCTCACCTCCCCGAGGGCGTGCACGTCGTTCTCCGGGATATCCCACACCCCCCACGCCAGTCGGTCCCATCGGTCGAGCTGCGTCGCGTTCCGCTCTTGGTAGGCCGCGCTCTCGGCTTCCCAATGGACCCGGTTCTTCCGGACGTGCTCGGTCGAGCCGGTCACGACGCATCCATCCATCCGCCTTCGCGGCCGGTTCGGGCAGCGACCAGCCCGGCCGCGATCGACAGGGCGATCTCCTGCGGCGACTTCCCTCCGAGATCCAAGCCGAGCGGCGAGCGGATGCGCGCAAGCTCCTCGTCGGTGAACCCCATCCGGTGGAGGGCTTCGACGTACGGGCCCACATGACGCTTGCTGCCCATCACACCGACGAACCGGACCGGCGAGCGGAGCAGCTCCGCCAGGGAGTCGGCGACACCCGGAGCGTCGTGATCGGTGTGGACGACGTCGGTCGTCGCATCGAGCGTCAACCCGTCGATCGTCCCGCGAACCTCGTCCGCCTGGGCGCGGTGCGCCGGCGTGACCCGCTCGGTCCGCGGCTCCACCAACGATGTTCGATACCCCAGGCCGTGGGCGAGGCGGAGGAGCTCGAGGGCGACCGGCGTCGCCGACACGATCACGAGCGCGGGCGGTGACGGATGAGGCTCGACGAACACCTCGATGTCTCCGAGGTCGTGATGGAACAGGGCGGTGTGAGGCGCGGCTCCCTCGGCGGACAGCGCGTCCCGAGCCGCATCGACCGCAGCCGCGTCGAACTCCGCGCATCCGAGCGTGCCCTCGAGCGGGCCGCCCAGTCCGATCACGATCCGCGCCCCGACCGGGCACGGCGGCGCGCCGATCTGCTTCACGGCGGTGATGGTCACCGTTCCCGCCATGTTCGGAGCGCTCGGCGGCGTCGGTTCGCCGCCCGGATGGCCGGTGGGGTGCGCTCCCGTCGACCCGGCGAGCAGGTCTACCGCATGCGGCACGACCGACATCACGGCCTCCAGGCTCTCCCGGACACCGTTCGGACTCCCGGGAAGGTTGACGATGAGTGCGTCGCCGACGCTCCCCACGACCGCACGGGAGAGTGCCGCCATCGGCGTGTGCGCCAGGCCCGCGGAGCGCATCAGCTCGGCAAGGCCGGGGGCCTCGCGGTCGATCACGGCCTTCGTGGCCTCAGGCGTGACGTCGCGAGGTCCGAACCCGGTGCCGCCGGTCGTCACCACCAGCCCGTGGTTCGCGGCTTGTTCGCGCAACGCGCCCTCGATCTCCGGCTGCTCGTCGGGCACGACGATCCGCCCGTCCACGTCGAACCCCGCTTCGCGGAGGATCGCCTCAGCGGCCTCTCCCGACGCGTCCTCGCGCGTGCCCTGCGCGACGCCGTCCGACACCGTGATCACCGCGGCGCGACGGGACCCTTCGATCATGGCGCCAATCCTCCCATCTCCGCCGGAAGCTGACGTACTACCGTTGCGACGCGAAGATGCCCGACACCGAGGGGGACGCATGAACTTATGGATGGACGATCTTGCCGAGATGTTCGAACTGGACCCGCTCACGGCCGCCGAGACGGATAGCCTCCTGCGCGTCGCTCGCGACGTGGCGCATCGGGTCGAGCGCAAGGGCACGCCGCTTGCCTCGTTCCTCCTGGGCATGCACGTGGCGCGACGGACGACGGATGGTTCCCCTCGCGCCGACGCCCTCGACGACGCGATCGCCCTCATCGAGGCCCGGCTTCCTCCCGTGCCCGAGCAGCCGTAGCGCCGAACGCACGAACCCGGGTAGGCTGGTCGCATGACCGCCTGGCAGCCGCCCACGACCCCGCCTCCCGCCGAAGGTCCGCTCGTCGACTCCTTCGACCGGATCGCGGACGATCTTCGGGTCTCGGTGACGGACCGGTGCAACTTCCGCTGCACCTACTGCATGCCGGCGGAAGGGCTCGCATGGCTGCCGAAGAGCGAGATCCTCACGTTCGAGGAATCGACTCGCCTGCTGGGCATCTTCGTGCGACTGGGGGTCAGGTCCATCAAGGTGACCGGGGGCGAGCCGACCGTGCGCGCGGACCTGCCCACGCTCGTCAGGATGTTCCGGGCGGTCGGCCCCGAGCTCGACATCTCCATCACCACCAACGGCGTGCTCCTCGACCGGCTCGCGGGTCCGCTCGCCGAGGCCGGGGTGGATCGCGCGACGGTCTCATGCGACTCCTTGATGCGCCATCGCTTCTCCGAGATGACGCGCCGTGACGCGCTGGACAAGGTCTTCGCCGGGCTGAAGGCGGCGGAGGAGGCCGGCCTCACGCCGATCAAGATCAACACCGTGGTCATCGGCGGAACGAACGACGACGAACTGGTCGAGTTCGCTCGCTGGTCTCGGGAGACCGGCTACGAGGTGCGCTTCATCGAGTACATGCCGCTCGACGCCGAGCACGCTTGGGAGCGCGCGAAGGTGGTCCCGTCCGCACGGATCCTCGAGACCATCGCAACGGCGTTCCCGCTGTCGCCCATCGGGCACGCGAACGAGCCGGCGACGTCCTACGCGTTCGCCGACGGCGCACCGGGGCGGATCGGCGTCATCGCGAGCGTGACCGAGCCGTTCTGCGATACGTGCAACCGCCTCCGTCTGACGGCCGAGGGGCAGGTGCGCGCCTGCCTCTTCTCACTGGAGGAGACGGACCTGCGCGGACCCATGCGCGACGGCGCCACGGACGACGAGCTCGCGAGGCTGATCCGGACCACCGTGTGGCGGAAGTGGTCAGGTCACCGCATCAACCACGCCGACTTCGTGCAGCCGGCGCGCAGCATGTCGATGATCGGCGGCTGACCCGCCCGCCACGCACCAAGCACGAACCGCCCCGGACGCGGAACGGGGGGCGGTCTCCCGCCCCCCGTTGCATCGCTTCGGCCGTACGGCCTAAGCTCCGCCGTTCTCGAACGCGAAGCTGTTGAACGACGCTTGCTGACCGCCGTAGTCGAACGAATAGTTGATGACGCGCGCCGACGTGATGTCGTTGTTGTTGCTGAAGGTCACCGGTACCCACGGCACGACCTCTTCCATCATGTACTTGTCGAAGTTGGCCCAACACGTGAACCGCTCGTCGCCGACCGGGATGGCGGCGCATTCCTTCAGCCGATCGCCGACGTCCGGGACGGTGATCCCTGCCGGGTAACCCCACTCCGTGAGTTGATCTTGGCTCGCTCCGATGAGCGAGTAGTTGCAACATGCCGGGTAGAGGCTGCTCGCGTCGAACAGCGGAGGTCCGAACGTGTACGCGTCCGCGTAGTCCTGCACCCAGCCGACGTACACGCACAGCGGGAACTGTTCCGGAGACGAGATGCACTTGGAGTAGATCACCGGACCGTCGAGCGCCTTCGGAGTGATCTCGATCCCCAGACCCGCGAGGTTTTGCGTGAAGAGCGCCATCCGTCTTGGACCGGGATCCTGCTGCACTCCGAGGGCGATGACATCCTGGCACACCGGGTCGTCGCACACGCCGTCGCCGTCGGTGTCGTACTTGGACTGCGCCATCTCGGCCTTGGCCAATTCGAGGTCGCCGTGGCCGCCCTCGGTGGCGTACGGAGCGTAGTCCTTCAGCTGGTTGTCGAGGAGGCCGTCGGGGAAGATGTGCTCCTCGATGGATCCCGTGAGCGCACCTCCCGACAACTGGATGCTGCCTGCCTTGTCGAACACGTAGTTGAGCGCCTTCCGGACATGGATGTCGTCGAAGGGTGGCACCCCGAGGTTCATCGAGATGTAGTAGTTCCCGTTCGTCGGATACGTATGCAGGTACGGCTGCTTGTCGGGGTTGGTGCTGTACTCCTGCAAGACGTTCGCCGGCGGGTGGGCGTCCGCGACGTAGTCGACCTCGCCTGAATCGACCTTGTTGTACAGGTCGGCCACATCGCCGCCGATCGTCGCCTCGATCCGGTCCGGATACGCGGGACGCAGACCGTCGGTGGCAGGATCGTAGGAGGGGTTGCGCACCAGGACGATCTGGCGTCCTGGCACGTACCCGGAGACCGTCTCCTGATCCTTAGCGGGCACCGAGAAGTCCAGGTTCTCGCTGCCCTCGAACATGTAGGGGCCCGTGCCCACGAGGTAGCGGCCATAGTTCGTGGTGTGACCCTCCGCGACGCCGAGGCGGGCTTCGGGGTCGGCGGGGTTCGGCGGGATGGGCGCGGTGGCCGGCATCGCGAAGCGCCACGGCAGGTCTCCCGCCGGCTCGGTGATCTTCACCACGAACGTCTGGTCGTCGGGAGCCGAGACCCCACTGACGGAATCGGCGTCGCCGGCGCCGAAGTCGTCGAATCCCTCGATGACTGAGTAGTAGAACGGGTAGCCACCCGAGCTGGCTTTCAGATCGGCCTCGCGCTCGATCGCGCGGACGAAGTCCTGGGCGGTGACCTCCACGTCTTGGAGCGGAGGCGCGTACTTGATCCCCGGCTTGATCGTGAAGGTGTACGTCAAGCCGTCGTCCGAGACGGCCGGCAGGTCCGCGGCCAGGTCAGGCTGAAGCTCCCCTCCTCCGTCCTCGATCGGGACCTCCTTCGACGACACGAGCGTGCGGAGGATGCAGCACCTGAAGTAGCTCCACGAGACTTGGTAGTACTCCTTCTGCGGGTCGAACGCTGACGCGACATCGCTTGTCTGCGCGAGGTTCAGCGTCCCGCCCGGCTGGATCTCCCCTCCGGCAGACGGAGTTCCGCTGCTCTCCTCCGGCGTGTCGCTCCTGCTACACGCGGCAGCGACGATGGCGAGGACCGCAACCACAGCGGCCAGTCGCACGGCTTTCCTCATGCCACACCCCCTCGTAGACCGGCCGGCCCATGGTGCCACCGGGGCCTGAACAGCGTCCAGCCACCTTGAGGATACGAGCAGGGCTGTTGCGGAAGGTTGCGCCTCGGAGTGGACGGTCGTTGCGATTCCTTGCTCTCGCACACTTCTCTTGCGCGGTCCCATGTTCCGTCAGGCGCCATAGGCCCGCCATCCCGCGTTCATCACGCTCTGGCAGCCTGAGTTCGCCGAGAGGACGCGCCCCCTCTCAGGCGCGGGGGCCGGGCGCAGGTCCGGCCCCCGCGACCCCCCCTTCGAGGTTCGCGATGGCCACCGGCTCGATCGGATCGCCTGGTTCGAACCCCAGGATCTGTGCGTAGAACGACAGCTCCGCCTCGAGGGACCGGACGATGTTCTCGGCCTTGCGGAACCCGTGCTGCTCGCCCTCGAATAGCAAGTAGGCGTAGGGCAGCCCTTTCGCCTTCAGGGCTTCCACCATCACCTCGGCCTGTGCCGGCGGCACGACCTCGTCCTCGGCGCCTTGGAGCAGGATCATCGGGCACGAGATCATGTCCACGAAGTGGATCGGCGACCGAGCCCGGTACAGGTCGGCCACCTCCGGATACGGGCCCACGAGCGTGTTCTCGTACCGCGACTCGAACTTGTGGGTGCCGCCGGGCTTCGCGAACGGCTCCAGGTCCGAGATGCCGTAGTAGCTCGCTCCCGCCGCGAAGTCGTCGTGGAACGTCAACGCGCAGAGCGTGGTGTAGCCACCGGCGCTGCCGCCGCGGATCAACAGCCGATCCCCGTCGACCTCCCCCTGGCCGACCAGGTAGCGAGCCGCGTTGATGCAGTCCATGGTGTCGACCACGCCCCAGTTGCCGTTCAGCCGCTGACGGTACGCGCGCCCGTAGCCGGTGCTCCCGCCGTAGTTCACGTCGACGACCGCGAACCCGCGGCTCGTCCAATACCGCATCCCCAGGTCGAACGCCGCGCATACGGACGAGGTTGGCCCGCCGTGGCTCATCACGATCAGCGGAGGAAGCTCACCGGCCGATCCCGTGAAGTCCTTGTTCGCCGGCGGGTAGTAGAAGGCATGCGCGGTGAGGCCGCCCTCCGTCGGGAACTCGATCGCGCGCGGCGCAGACAGGTACTCGGCGTCGACCGTGATCTCCTCGCTCTCCTTCAGCACGTCGACCGACCGGGCCAGCAGATCCAGGACGACCAGCTGTGGGGGCATCGCGGCGCTCGCTCCGATGAACGCGATGGTCTGCCCGGCCGCCGCGAGGTATGGGTAGTCGATCGCGTCATACGGCAGATCCAGATCCAGCAACTCGCCGGACCGCGGGTCGAGGATGGCGACGTGTTGCGTGCCGTCGCGCTCCCAGATGCATGCGAGGCGCCCGTCGTCGAGGAACGCGTAGGTCGATCCCCCGAACACCCACTGCGGCCAACCGAACTCGGCGTCCATGGGGCAGAGCGCGTGCACCTCGCCTTCGATCTCCCGATAGAGGTTCCACCAACCCGAACGGTCGGAGACGAAGTGAAGGGCGCCGTCCGGGCTCCACTCGGGCTGGAAGATCGACTCCTCAGCGAGGGTTCCCGCGACCAGGCGTTGCCCGGAGACGACCCCGGCCGCGTCCAGGTCCGCCACCCACAGCTCGGAGCCGTCCCAGGGCAGGTACGGCAGGTCCCACGTCAGCCACGCGAGCTTCGTGCCGTCGGGCGAGATCCGCGGCGTGGAGAAGAAGTCGCGACCGCCCGCGACGAGCGTTGCGTCGCCCGAGCCGTCCGTGGGGATCGCGACGAGCTCGTTCTCGACGCCGTCCTCCTCATGGCGCTCGCGGACGCAGATCATGAGCGAACCATCCGGGGTCACACGACCGTCGGCGTATCGGTAGCGACCACCGGTCTCCGGCGTGATCGGCGTCGGAGCGCCGCCGATCTCCTGTCGATAGAGGCGTTGATCGGCGAAGTTCGAAGAGAAGACGACCCCTCCATCCACCAGGTAGGCGCCGCCGCCGTACTCGTGGACGGTGGTCCTGGCATTGAAGCCTTCCGGCGTGACGTCCATCGGAGCGGTACCCGGTTCGTCGCGAACCACGACGGATCGTCCACCCTCCGATGGGCGGCCCTCTATCCAATAGACCGCACCGTCCTCGATCCAGACGTGACCCAGACGAACACCGCCCTCGACGAGCATCGCGGCGCTGATCGGGGATCGCCACGTGCCGTAAGGGGCGACGCTCCGCTCACTCATCGCGGGCTCCGTCCCACGATCACGCGGGTCACCTTGAGCGACCCACCCTTCGTGCTCTCCACGTCGCGGAATCCACCACGGCGATAGATCGGCATCACGTCTCGCGCCCGATCGGGGTCTACCTCCATCAGCAACCACCCCCGGCCGCGGAGCCAGTCGGGCGCCTCTTCCACGGTGCGTCGGATCAGTCCGAGGCCGTCGTCGCTGCGATCCGTGAGGGTGTGCACCGGTTCCCATTCGCGGATCTCGTCCGGCAGATCGTCGATCTCGCCGCTCGCGACGTAGGGAGGGTGCAGCGTGATGACATCCACGACGCCGCGGAGCTTCTTCGGCAGGGCGCCGAACAGGTCTCCCCGACGGAACTCGACGTTCAGCCCCAGCCGCTTCGCGTTCTTCCGCGCCAGCTTGATCGCATCATCCGAGACGTCGGTGCCGTAGACGGCTGCCTTGGGAGCCTCGTTCGCCACAGCCAGCGCGATCGTGCCACCGCCCGTCGCCAGGTCGACCGCCACCGGGGCCTTGCGCTTGCGTAGCCGGCGGACCGCCTGCTCGGCGAGGAACTCGGAGGAATCCCGTGGCACGAAGACCCCGGGTTCGGCGATCAGCTCGAGCCCCCGGAACTCCGCGTAGCCCTTGATGAACGGGATGGGTTCGCCCGTCGCGCGGCGATCAACCATCTCCTCGAACCGACGGCGAGCCTTGGGCGGAACGTCGTCGTGAAGATCGGGCTCCTCCCCGAGGACGTGCCAGAGGAGATCCATCGCCTCCCAGCGTTCACGATGCTTCTGCCAGTGGTCGATCGAGCGCGACGCCTTCAGCTTCTTCACGGCTTGGTCGAGCAACTTGTCGGCGTTCACGGGGACGCATCGTACCGGTTCGCCATCGCTACACTCGTCCGCGTATGCCACGCGCGAACGCCGACACGTCGGTCTCCAAGCCCGCCTCCGCCAAACCCAGGAAGCCTCGGGCGCGCAAGAGCGCGGGATCCGCGTCCGAGGTCCGCCTGACGGCCGACCGGCTCGTCGTGCGTGTCCCCGAGAACGGTGAGCGCAAGTCGTCGAGCGGCCTGCTGATCCCGGCGACGGCGACGCCCGCCCCCAAGCATCTTTCGTGGGCCGAGGTTCAGCTCGTGGGACCCGACGTCCGCGTCGCGAAGCCCGGGGACCGCGTGCTGTTCCTCCCGTCGTCCGGCTTGGAGGTGGAGCTCGACGGCGAGGACCTGGTGCTCCTGCGCGAGCGCGACGTGCAGGCGGTGGCCTCTCCTCCGGCCACGAAGGCCGAGCGCCCGCCGGGGCAGTACCTCTAGCGACCCGTCCGCGGTGGCGTCACGCTGGGACGAAGCTCAGCCGGAGCCTTCGCGTGTTGTTCTCTCGGTTCGGATCCACGAGCACGACGGACTGCCACGTTCCGAGGGAGATGTCGCCACCGAGCACCGGGAGCGTCAGGGAAGGAGACACGAGGACCGGAAGGAGATGGTCGCCTCCGTGCCCGATCGACCCGTGACGATGCGCGTACCGGTCGTCTCGTGGCACCAGCCGCTCGAGGAGCTCATCCAGGTCGCCCTCCGACCCGGAACTCGTCTCCATCAGCGCCACACCCGCCGTCGCGTGCGGGATGAACACGTTGAGCAGGCCGTCGTCCTGCAACTCCGACGCGAATGCGCGGACCCGGTCGGTGACGTCGACGACGCGCCGGCCCGAGGTGTCGATCTCGAGCTCGATGGATCGCACGTCAGGATGATCCGGAAGGGCTCTCGCCGACGCCCGTAATCGCGGAGATGCTCGGCGCGCGACGCACCATCGCGATGATGCCCGCGAGGACGGCCACGGCGCCGCCCAGGACGCACAACCAGATGCCGATGCCGATCGACAAGAAGACGTAGCCGCGAAGGCTGCCGGGAAGCGGAGCGCCGGTGAGCACACCCGCTGCATCGTCGATCATGCCGTCTTTCCCGACCGTCGCCTTGTACAGCGCCATGCTGCCGCCGACGGCGCCACCGAAGATCATCACGAACGCCACGACCTGCGCGCTGCTCGAGATCGCAAGGAGCGCCGAGGCGATCACCACCACGATGCCCGTCACCAGCATCCACTTGCCCGGCCCGATATCCCAACCCGTGATCCTCGCGGTTCCCTGCGCTCGAACCTCAACCGGAATCTTGCCGATCACCGCCGCGATGGCGTCCCAATTCACGGTGGCGGTCGCCCAGTTCAGGAACGTACCGACCACGAGGAGGATGCCGCCGACGATCCCGAGGATCATCGGGGTCGAACGGCCGCGTACATCGACGGTCGCCATGGAGTCTCCCATCTTAGGCGACCGCTCCTTCCGCCAGGACTTCGGTGTGCTCGTCCTCGTCGAACGAGTCGAACCCCAGCTGCCACGAGAACGACGGCCAGCGGTAGTCCGCAGAGCCCTCCGCGGGCCGGTACGCGGCCGTGTACAGCGTTCCGAAGCCGCTGTCGTACGCCGTGCTGAAGAGCGGGGAACGAAGGAACGCGTCCTCGAACGACGCGGCGGTCGTCTCGGGGCGTCCGATCAGATCGAGGATGCACCGCTCCCGTTCGATCGTGCGGGTCGCGCGTGCCTGCTCCGGCCAATCGACGATGCCCTGATGGTTCGTCGCCGCCGGAACGTCGCGGAAGATCGGCTCACGGTCGGGCGACAGGTACGCGGTCAGCACCTCCCCTGCTCGGTCGACCATGGTCAGGTTGTGCGCGAGCGCGTAGGGGAGGCGTGCGAGCGACTCCCGCGCCGAAGCTACGTCGTCGCACGTCTCGAGCAGGTAGCGAACGACGAGCGGGATCCCGAACCCCTCGCCGAGCACGCGGCGCCCACCGAACGTGAGCGACACCGCGAGGCCGGCGTCGTTCATCCCGTCGAGCAATCCCCAGAGGCAATCGCTCATCCCGATGACACGCCGCTCCATCAGTCGCGTCGACCAGATGATCCCCTCCATGCGCGAGGGCGCGTAGTCGTAGTTGCGAACCAACACCGGGCCACCCTCCCGCGACCACACGCCCTGCGAGCACGCGGCAAGGTACGGCGGCGGCCGATACTGCGAGAGCATCCGCGCCGCGAGGTCGCCCCCGCCGGCGAGCTCGACCACCCGCTCGTACACATCCATCAGCTCCGGCATGTGCGCGCGGAGCATGCGGACGCTGGTCGCGTACGACGGCCGCGCCTCTTCACCCTCGCGGAGGAACCAGTCGTGGTAGTGCGGCCAACGCTCTTCGAAGACCGCCGCCCACTTCGGGCCCAGCTCCAGCTCCTCGATCGTGCGGAACGAGAACGGCACCATCTGCATCAGAGCATCTTGAAGCCGAACGGTTCCGGCTTGATCGGCGGCGCCTGCTGATCGATCGGCAAGCTCACGAACTGCGCCTGCACGCCGTCGATCCACCGGCGGGCGCGGTCCGTGAGCTCGTGCTCATCGTCGAGGAACCGGCCGCGCGTGACCATGATGCCCAGATCGGCTCCCGGGTAACGATAGTGACCCGGGCCGGCGATCCGCAGGTAGAACGCCTCGTGCTCGTCCGCCACGGTGTGCCAGTCCGTCTCACGGCGGGCATACGAGATCTTCTGGTCGCCACCCATGTGCCAGACCCCGGAGATGGGAGCCCCGACGATCCGCTCCACGCGATCGTCCGTCTGCTTGAGGATGAATTGCGTCCAGTCGTCGAGGTTCTCGGAGTGCGCCCATCGGTCGTTCAGCTCGTCGACGTCGATCTCGTACTCGACGTCCATGAACTCGAGCAGGTGGAACAGGAACAACGGCATGTCGCCGTACGCCACCGACGTGACGTTCGTGATGCTCGATGCTCCCGTCACCCGTGGGTTGAGCTCACCCAGGTAGATCTCACCGGACGACTCATCCGCCAAGAAGTCGAGCTCGAAGTACCCTCGGTAGCCCTCCTGGTGCAGACGCTCGCCCATCGCGAACGTCCGCTCTCTCGCGAGCTTCCGTTGGCCTTCCGTCAGCACGTTGGGGAAAACGTCGTTGCCGCACCAACCGCCGTGGTAGGGCGTGAGCTCCGGGAATCCCGTGAGCTCCGCCATCAACGGGCCGACCAGCGTGCCGTGTCTCGTGATGACCGCTTCGATCGCACACTCGAGCGGATCGATGCGCCGCATCGCCTTGATGTCCTGACCGACGATCTTCTTCTCGTGCGCCTCCCAATCTCCTTCGTCGGCGATGAAGAACGTCGTTTGTCCCGAGTCGCCGTACGGCGTCTGCACGACCAGATCGTCACCGAGTCCACCGCCGCGAGCGAGCTCCATGAGCGCCGCATAGTCGTTCGCGCGACCCACCGTGTTCGGCACGCTCGGCACGCCCGCTTCGTTCCCGAGCTCCGTGGTGACGATCTTCGAGTCGAGCCGGTGGCGCAACGACGCCGGTGGGAACACCACTTCGAGTCCGAGCTCGGCGGCGAGTTGCTCGGTCTCCTCGTCGAACATCAGGAACGCAGCCTTGCCCCCCGGCCCGCGGCCGCCCACGTAATCGACGACCTCCTTGTGACCCAAGAGGTAGTTGCAGATCTCTTCGATGGAAGAGAACTCGCGAGCGCTCCGCTCCTTGGGCACGAACACGTTCGGATGGAACCCGTCGAACGAGTCGTAATAGTTGATGAATCTGAAGTTGCGCACCCACCGATCGATGCCGAGCAGGTTGAACGCCGTGGCCGAGACGAAGTAGATCGGCTTCTCGTTCGTGCGGAAGAAGCTTCGGATCTCGGCGATCCCGCGGAGCGGTCCCTTCCTCAACGCGGCCTCCTTCGTACGGCGACTCGCACGGTACATCAGGTCTCGCGCTCGGCAGGTCCGTTGACAGCAGAATGTAATGATGTAATCCTCATTGCATGACGCACACACGGACCACCTCACCCGATGAGCTCCAGGGCTGGTTCGCCGGCCGCCTGCCCACCGATTGGTTCGGGGGTGCACCCACGGTGGACGCGGACCGCGACGAGATCGTGGTCGTCGGCACACTGGCCGAGCCCGAACTCCCCGCCGACGCATCGTCCGACGCGGTGGCGGCGGCCCGCGCGTCCCGGATCGGGGGATTCCGCGAGGACACCCGCGGCCAGCGGATGCGGATCGCCGACGAGGCGCAGCACCGATTCGGCCTGAAGGTCTCGTGGGGCGCGACCTGCGGCGATCAGACCGTGCTGTTCACAACGCTTGCAGCGCCGGCCATGACACGTCTACGTATGCCCGAGCGCCGCGTGCTCGACACGCTGGTCGACGCGGGCGTGGCCCGGAGCCGGAGCCACGCCCTCGGCTGGTGCGTCCGGCTGGTCGCCGAGCGCCAGGACGACTGGCTCAAGGATCTCCGGGGTGCCCTCGAGTCGGTCGAGAAGGTTCGCGCGGAGGGACCGAAGGACTGACGACCGGTGGGCGGTCGGCCCGGGTGCTCACGCGTCGGGTCGACGGACCTCCACCACGACGTTCATGGCCTTGGACACGAGGACGCGATCCCCGGCGGTCAGGTCCGGAGGCACGCTCTCACTGCCGAGCCGCGCCGTTTCCACCGTGCGGTCCGGGTACACTAGTGTGACGTCCACGTGACCGACCCCGTGCACGTCCCAGGGACGCACCTCTAACACGACGGCTTCCTGCTCTGCGAGCACGAGGGCGAGCCTACCGGAGCCAAGCTCAAGCTCCGGCGCCCGAGCGCCGACGTTGCAGGTATGACCCCAAGGAGAGGCTTGCTTCGTCGACGGACGGTCACGCTGACGATGGTGACGGCGCTCGCCATCTCGATGCTGCCCACGCACGGCGCACAGGCGGCCTCCGCAGGTCGCTCTTCGACGATCGTGTGGTCCGACCTCGACAAGTCGACCAGATGGGCCAAGACGGCGATCGACTACGTCGGCGCGACCAACGAGTGGATGCGCGACTTCGCTCCGAACGCCGACGGCACCTACCCCTTCCAGCCATCGACGATCGAGACCAGGAAGTACTTCGCTCGTGCCGCCGTCCTGGCGCTCGCGCCGGCCGAGACGGTGGATCCGACGATCACGTTCTCCGATCTGGATCCGAGCGACGCCTTCTACCCGGCCGCGAACATCGCGGTCAAGCTCCATTGGATGAAGAAGGCGGGGGCGGGAACGTTCGCCCCGGACAAGCCCGTGACGATGACCATGGTGCATCGCGTCCTGACGTTGGCCCTCGGACTGGCGCCGTCGATCAAGTCCCTGAACCACCTGCACACGGCCGATGGCGCGACGTTCAAGCTCCCGCCCAACTTCGGCGCGCTCGTCCTCGGTATGCGTCTGGGTCTCCGCTACAACAGCCCCGACGAGTCCGCGGACGTGGGTCCCACGACGCCGCTCTCGCGGGGGCAGGTCGCGTTCTCGCTGTATCGGGCGGCGACGCAACCATCATGGAACGTGCCCGAACTCATCGCGCAGTATCAGGACATCGAACTGCCATCGCTCACACCCGACCAGCAACAGATCGTCCAGTGGGGTGTGCAGTACGTCGGCTATCCCTACGTGTACGGCGGCGAGTGGGGCTTCGCGACGCCAACGTTCGGCCAGGCGATCCCCGGTTTCGACTGCTCGGGCTTCACCTGGTGGCTTATGCGAGCGAGCGACGGGGCGTACTGGAACGTCTCCCCGCCTCGGCCGTACCTCGGCTGGGATCTGCCCGAGCGAACGTCGGCGGACATGGCGTCGGTCGGCAAGCTGACCTACGAGAAGCTCCAGCCAGGCGATCTGATGTTCTACGACGGCGATGGCGACGGCCGCGTCGATCATGTCGACACGTTCATCGGCAACGGATGGGCGCTGGACTCCTCGAGCACGCCGGGCGGCGTATCGATCATGTGGGTCGGTGACGGTTGGTACCGGGACCACTTCGTCCACGGGCGTCGTCTGCTTCCATCCCAACCGATCTAGCCACCCCGAACGTCGCGATCCAGCTCTGCCTGTAGCAGCTCTCGCTCGCGCTCCGTGAGGGGGCGCGACCGATCCGCGTCCGGATCTCGCGGGACGACCACCGCCTCCGCCTCGGCCGCGACCGTGCCGTCGGCCTTGACGATCTCTTCGCGAGTGCGGACGCTCGACCGGCCGAACGAGGCCAGGTGACAACGAACGAGGATCTCGCCGTCGGTCTGCGTCAGCTGGCTCCGGTAGTCGATGCCGATGTGCGCGAGCACGAAGTCCCAGCTCCCGTCCGCCGCGCCGAGCAACCCTTGGGCCCACGCGTCGCGGCATTCCTCGAGGTAGGTCAGGTAGACGCCGTTGTTCACGTGGCCGTAGGCGTCCATGTCCCGCCATCGGATCCGGATGCGGGTCTCGTGCATGCCCTAGGGCTGCTCGGGGTTCATGCTTCCGGACCGGAAGCCCTCGAGGTCGAGCGCGACGTAGCGGTAGCCGAGCTCCCGAAGCCCCTGCACCGCACGTTCCCGGATACCCGGCTCGGCCAGGCGCGCGACATCCGCCAGGTCCACCTCGATGCGAGCGACGTCGCCGTGCACGCGCACCCGACATTGCCGGAAGCCGAGCTCTTTCAGCAACCGCTCGGCCCGGCCGACCTTCGACAGCTCCTCCACGTTGATCGTCACCCCGAATGGGATCCTCGAGGCGAGGCAGGCCGACGCCGGCTTGTCCCACGTGGGGATGGCCAGCTCGCGCGCCGCCTCGCGCACGTCCGACTTCGACATCGCCACCTCGACGAGCGGATGGCGCACGCCGTGCTCCGCCGCCGCCGCGAGTCCCGGCCGGAAATCACAGAGATCGTCCACGTTCGCGCCGGACACCACGACCGCGAAGTCGGACTCCTCGGCGACACGAGCGAGCACGTCGTACAGCTCGGTCTTGCAGTGGTAGCAGCGGTCGGTCCCGTTCGCCAGGTACGCCGGCGACTCCGCCTCGTGCGTACGAACGGTCCGGTGCGCGATACCCAGCTCGGCCGCGACACGCCGGGCCTCATCGGCTTCTCCGGGTGCGAGCGACGGCGATACGGCGGTGATCGCGAGCGCGCGATCCCCGAGCGCCCGGGTGGCGACGGCCGCCACGAGCGTGGAGTCCGTCCCGCCGGAGTAGGCCACGACCACGCCGCCCGTCGCCGCCAGGGTCTCGTGGAGCCGGTCGAGCTTGCGGGTCACGCCGGTGGTCGCCATCGTGGCGATTCTCCCACGAGGCCCGACGAGGACCCACGGAGGCCCCGGAACGCGGAACGGCCCGGATGGGGATCCGGGCCGTTCCTTCGGAGAGAGGGGCTCCAACGAATGGTTCGTTCGACCTCCCGGAAGGGTTCATGTCGAGTTGTGACGAAGATGTGACCGTCAGTTCTCGCTCGCGCCGAGGTGCCCGTCGATCTCCCGATCGGCGGCGCTGGCGCTCCGCCTCGACCCCGTCACTGCGTGCAGGAACACGTCTCTGTCCAGCGCGAGGAGACGGCAATCGGTGAGCGCGGTGACCGTCGCCGTCCGGGGGACGTCGCGGAGCAACGCGATCTCACCGAACGACGTACCGGGGCCCAGCTCGCGTCGCGACTCCGTATCGACCGCGACGGCGAGCGTCCCCTCGGCCACGATGTAGTAGCGATCCCCGACGTCGCCCTCCCGGATGACCATCGTGCCCGCCGCCACGTGTAACGGGACCAGGTGCCACGACAGCTGCTCGGCGACGTGCTCCGGGAGCGGCGCGAAGATCGAGATGCTCCGCAGCAACGCGAGCTCCGGTCCGGGCGCCACCGCCGCCGCGTCCGCCTTGCCGATCCTGGACCAGGTCGCCGCGACGACGACGAGCAGCAGCGCCCCCGCCGCGACGAACGCTCCCCGCGACCCGAACCCCGAGACGAATAGCGGCGCGGCCGCCGACCCCGCCGCCAGCCCGAGCATCTGGAGCCCCTCTTCCACCCCGAACACGCGGGCCAGCAGGTCCTCCTTCACGGCTCGCTGCAGCAACGTGCGCGCCGCGACATCGAAGAACGAACGGGCCGCA